>NZ_JBJURU010000050.1:0-1065 GCF_046098115.1 Gordonia sp. VNK21
GCCGACGGTCGGCGACCAGCAGCGGCCGGCGCACGCCGAGTCCGGCCAGCGCGCGGGCGGCCTCCGGGAAGGCGCCGCGCCCCAGCACGATCTCCGGGGTGTGGAACTTGGTGACGCGGGTGGCCGGACGACGGCGAGCCGCGGCCGCCGCTCCGGGACTGGCACCGATCACCGGCCGACCTCCTCGTTCCGTCCCGAAGGTACCGCCCTCACCGCAGTGCCGCACCCAGTTCGTCGCAGCGCTCGAGGATCTCGGCGCCGTCGCGAGCGCTGATCACCCCGCTGCAGTGCTCGGCGTAGTCGCCGAGTGCGCAGCCGGTCTGCGTCCAGTACCGGGAGGGCTCCGGGGTCAGCCAGGCCAGCCGGTGGGTCCGGCGGGCGACGTCGGCCAGCAGGTCCACCCGCGGGTCGAAGGCATTGGACCGGGCGTCGCCCACCGCCAGCACACTGGTGCGCCGGGTCAGCAGGTCGCCGTGCTCGGCGACCAGTTCGGTCCAGAACCGCCCGTAGTCGCTGGTGGCCGACAGGTCCAGACCGTCGGCGGCGAGCACCGCGGTCAGGGCGGCCTCCGGGGAGGCGCTGCGCAGCGCGGGAGTCACCAGCACCGGCCGGTCGACGAAGGCGATCACCTCGCAGCGGTCGCCGAAGCGATGCAGCGTCTGGGCCAGCCGCAGAATGAAGCCGGTGACCGGACGCACCGACAGCGACACGTCCACCAGCACCAGCAGCCGCACCGGGCCGGGCACCCGGCGCCGGCGCCACAGGTCGATCGGCACACCGTCGGTGCTGACGGCGGCCCGCATCGTCGAACGGATGTCGAGGGGGCCGGCGTCGGTGCGCCGGCTCACCCGTCGCGGCGCCCCGCGGATGCGCTGCACCAGCCGGTGACAGGCCCGGTCGATGTCGGCCTGATCCCGGTAGACCGGCGCGGGCGGGCCCTCGTCGTCGCCGGGCGCCGGATCGGCGGCGGCCAGCCGGTCGCTGAGCGCTTCGACGAACCGCGCCAGGGCCGGCTCGAGCTGCTGCCTGCGATGTTCGTCCAGCCCTTCGGCGCCGTCGACGCCG
>NZ_JBJURU010000051.1:0-1060 GCF_046098115.1 Gordonia sp. VNK21
GCAGCAGCGACGGCGCCTGCCCCGCCTCCCACGGCGTCCAGAAGTCGCGGCCGCCCCATTCTTCGGCGAGGCGGGTCCAGACGTCGATCCGGCCGTGCAGCCGGCCGTCGTCGAAGGCCTCGTAGAAGTAGCGGCCGGCGACCGGGCCGAACAGCGCCTGCGCCTCGCTCTCGCCTGCGAAGCGCTCGGGCCAGCTGGCGAACCAGGGCTGCCAGGTGCCGGTGGTACGGCCGCGGAAGTCCGGCGCCATGTCCTCGACCACCAGGGCGGCCACCAGCTCCGGATAGGCGGCGGCGGTGCACCAGGCGTGCAGCCCGCCCATCGAATGCCCGATGAGCACGGCCGGCCCGCGGTCGATCCAGGTGAGGATCTCGGCCACGTCGCCGACGAAGCGTTCGGTACTCAGTTCCTCGGGGCCGGGCAGGCCCACGGCGGCGGCCCCCTGGTGGAAGGCGGCGTCGAAGGTGAAGACCCGTCCGTAGTGGCGCAGCCACGGAATCTGCCGGCGCCAGGTGCGGCCGCGGCCCATCAGACCGTGCAGGAGCAGGATCGGCCGGCCGTCGCGGCCGCCGTGATCGAGCAGACCGGTGCTGGCGCACAACACTTTTCGCCCCGGCATCGCGTCCACAGCCTTCAGACCCTATTGCACCGGCGGCAGCGGCACGTAGGCTCGTGCACATGGCAGTCGTGAAAATCAACGCAATCCACATCCCCGAGGGCCAGGGCGCCGAGCTGGAGAAGCGGTTCGCCGCCCGGGCCGGCACCGTCGACGGTCAGCCCGGTTTCCTGGGCTTCCAGCTGCTCCGCCCGGTCAAGGGCGACGACCGGTACTTCGTGGTCACCCAGTGGGAGACCGAGGAGGCCTTTGCGAACTGGGCCAACGGCGACGCGCGGGCCGCGCATGCGGGCGAAGCCCGTAAGCCGGTCGCCACCGGCGCCGATCTCCTCGAGTTCGAGGTCGTGCTGGACGTGGCCCCCAAGGGCTGACCGGCACCTGCATCGGTGTGAAGCCGGCGATCCGTGACGGGTCGCCGGCTTCACGCATCCGGCTGCGATCCAG
>NZ_JBJURU010000052.1:0-1043 GCF_046098115.1 Gordonia sp. VNK21
GGCACTAGACGACTTCGACATCGAACTCGCAATGTGCCAACTTCTCGGACCGCTGGTATTTCGCACGAAGAACCGGGCTACGAAACATCGACCGGCACGACTGCGCGCACATCGTTGACGACTTCCTCGCCGCCCACCAACGCACACACACCCCTCAACCGGAACGCACGATCAACCCGACCGCAACGCAAAGAATCGGTCGAATCGCGCCGCCACTGGCAAAACAAGTTCGGCGAATGGCTCGCTGCCAAACATGGTCAGTCCACTTAGCGGCGGGACGCGAACCCGGGATGACTGAATGGCAGACCACGTGAGAAGGCGACGCCTATGGTCGCGCCCGCGCCATCGATGATTCCCCACGTCGTTTCCAACAGGTGTGCGGCGAAGAACTTGTCGTCCACCCCTTGCTCACGACCGCCGTCGGTCCACCACTGCGTCGCAGATAGACCAGAACCCAGAATGGACGCCACGGCCATGGGAATAATCGAGGTATCTGCATGAATACGCTGCAGAGATTCAGTAAACCGACCGGCGATGACCTCCATCACCGACCTCAATTGCTCCGCAACTCCGCCGCTTCCCGATCCGGAGTACTCAAACAAATGATTCGCCATGAGAAATCTGACGACCACGGGATGTTGCCCGACGAGCGCGACGTACGACTGGATAGACGAGCGAACCATGTCGTCGACCGAAGCATGTTCTTGCTCGGCAAAAATTGTGACTTGCGCCGACTCCCACATCAACGCCCCGAGCTTCGCCGCCACCGCCCCGTTCAAGCCCGCTTTGTCGCCGAAATAGCGGTACAGCTTCGGTTTAGATACCTCGGCCTCCGCAGCGATGTCGTCCATGCTGACGCCTACGCCACAGCGTTCGATGGCCCGTATGGCCGCCTCGACCAGCTGTGCGCGTACCGCGACCCGATGTTCATCCCACCGCGTGCTACGGGCATCACGCACCCGACGCTGTACCTGAGATGGGGCGGAGGAAACGCGACGGACGACTGACATTGTGGAAGAAATGATACCGGAAGGGCCCTCCCC
>NZ_JBJURU010000053.1:0-1029 GCF_046098115.1 Gordonia sp. VNK21
CGGCGCCGGCGGCAGCGCGGCGATCAACGGCGGCTACTTCCTGCGCCCGCACGTCACCGACCTGGTCGACTGGCCCGGGCCGTGGCCGGTGTTCGCCGCGGCCGCCTACGACGCGGTGGACGGCGGCGACGACGGCGGCGGCCTGCTGCACGTCTCGGCGCCGTCGGACGAGGAGCTCGGCGACCTGCCGCGGGCCTTTGAGCAGTACTGGCTCTCCCGCGGGCAGCTCGCCGCCGGCGGCGCCTGGCCGGTGGTGGGGGTGAACCGGGTGCGCAGCAACCGGGTGCGCGGCCGCCGTTTTACCGGAGCGCACGTCCTGGCGATGGCCGGCGGTCCGCCGGTGCAGGGCGGTCTGACGGTGCAGCGGCTGGTGCAGCGCGACGGCCGCATCGTCGGCGTGGACTGCGGCGACCGGCAGCTCGCCGCCGGGACGGTGATTCTGGCCGCGGGCACCCTCGGGACCGCAGAGCTCTTGCGGCGCAGCGGGATCGGCGAGTCTCACGTAACGGTCCATGAGCACGCCGAACTGCTCGTGCGGTTCACGCCGCGCCGGCCGCTGTCTGCGCGGGCGCTGCTGCAGTCGGTACTCCACACCGCCGACGGCCTGGAGGTCCGCTGCTACGGCGACGACTTCGGCCGGTTCATTGACGGTGAGCCGTTGCGCGGCGTGCCGATCGGCGTCGCCGACCTGGCCGAGCCGGTGGCCGGGTCCTTCGGGCCGGACGGACTGGACCTGGGGGAGCCGACGGCCGAGTCGCTCGAGCGGCTGCACTCCGCCGCCGGGCGGGTGGTGGAGATGCTCGGCGGTGAGGAGTTCGCGGAGTTGGTGGAGCCCGGCTCGATCGAGATCGACCCGGTGATCGGGATGAACCAGCACGCGCTGGGCAGCCTGCCGCTCGGGGAGGCACTCGACCCGTTCGGCGGTGTCCCGGGGGTGGCGGGCCTGCACGTGGTGGACGCGTCGGTGCTGCCGCCGCACCTGCGCAGCGGGCCGCATGCGAGCGTCGCAATGGTCGCCTGGGCGCTAGG
>NZ_JBJURU010000054.1:0-1025 GCF_046098115.1 Gordonia sp. VNK21
AGGAGTTCCCATGACGAGCACGATGCAGGATGTGCCCTTGCCGGTGGCGTCGATCCTCCGCCACGTCGCGACGAATCACGCCGCAAGGCAGGTCATCACCTACGGCGGAAACGAACCGGCTCGGACCACGACCTACGGGTCCCTTGAGGAACGATGCGGTCAGCTGGCCAATGCTCTGCGTCGTGCCGGTGTTGGCGACGATGACCGTGTCGCTACTTTGCTGTGGAACAACCAGGAACATCTGGAGGCGTACGCAGCGGTTCCCGCCATGGGTGCCGTCTTGCACACCCTGAATCTGCGGTTGTCTGCGTCCCAACTGCAGTTCATCGCGAACCACGCCGAGGACCGGGTCATCATCACTGATAGTTCCCTGGTGCCGTTGTTGGCACCGGTCCTGCCGGGCCTGTCGACCGTACGCGTCGTTTTCGTCGCCGGCGATGGAGAGGTGTCGGCGCTGGAGGGCAACGGCGTCGACATCATCCGGTATGAGGACGCACTCGCCGCGGAGTCACCGGTGTTCCCGTGGACAGATCCCGATGAGAGATCGGCGGCGGGTATGTGCTACACCAGCGGAACCACGGGAGACCCCAAGGGGGTCGTCTACAGCCACCGGTCGGTGTTCCTGCACTCGATGGCAGCCTGCACCGGTAATGCGCTCGCCGTGGAGGAAGGGGACCGAGTCCTGCCCGTGGTGCCGATGTTCCACGCCAGTGCCTGGGGTCTTCCCTACGCGTCCCTCATGGCGGGTGCCGACTTACTCATGCCGGACCGTTACCTGCAAGCTGCTCCGCTGGCGCACATGATCCAGACACATCGACCCACGAAAGCTGGTGCCGTCCCGACCATCTGGAGCGATTTATTGCAGTATGGGGTATCGCACCCCGAGGTGGATCTGTCGTCGATCAGTCTGGTCGCCTGCGGTGGTGCGCCGGTGCCGCAGTCGTTGATCGAGGGATTCGCCGACAGGTTCGGCGTGCAGATCATCCAGGCGTGGGGGATGACGGAAACCTCGCCGCTGGCCGCGG
>NZ_JBJURU010000006.1:0-61000 GCF_046098115.1 Gordonia sp. VNK21
GGCTGCATTCACACCTCGGGCACATCCCACCCATCGAGTACGAACACAGCCACTACGCTGCCCTCAACCTCAGGCTGCAGCCCGCATAGGAGCGGCAGAGAACCTGGGGTGGTTCACTCCCCGTACGACACCTCCCGCTCACCAAACACCAACGCCGTCGCACCCGGCACCGCCGCCACCTGCGCCGCCACCGCATCCCCAACAGAGACAAACCCCGGCAACCCAACCACCGGCCCCTGCTCACGCACCGACTCGGCCACCAACTCGACCGACGACAACACCTCAACGTCCCCGACAACACCACCAGGATCAGCAGTCAAAACATCAAGCAACGCAACCAGCCGCTCAGCAAAACCCACCACCGTCGACTCATCGAACAGATCGGTGGCGTAGTTGACCACCCCCGACCAGTCGTCGTCCGGCGCCGAGTGGATCTGGAAGGTCAGGTCGAACTGTGCGGGGATCACCGGCGGCCTCACCTGCTCCACGGTGACTCCGGCGATCTCCCATGCTCCGCGGACCGCCGCGGCTCCGGGGTCGACGGAGAGCATCACCTGTGCCAGCGGCGAGAAGGCCTCGCTCCGGACCGGGTCGACGGCTTCGACGACGCTCTCGAAGGGCGCGTCGGAGTGCAGGAAAGCCTCGAGATCGCCGGTCTGCACCTGCGACAGCAGATCCTCGAAGACGGTGTGCGGCGCCACCTGGGCACGGAGCACCAGGGTGCCGACGAACATGCCGACCAGGCCGTCCAGGTCTGCCCCGCCCCGGCCGGCGATCGGTGTGGCCACCGCGATGTCCTCGGTGCCCGACAGCCGGGCCAGCAGCACCGACAGTGCCGCGTGCAGCACCATGAACGGCGTCGCACCGGCCTGTGCCGCCACTGCGCGGATCCGCTCGCCGACCGATCGCGGGATCTGGAATCCGACCTCCGCCCCGGCATACGAGGCGCGGGACGGCCGCGGGCGGTCGGCGGGCAACTCCAGGACGTCGGGCAGCCCGGCGAGCCGATCAGACCAGTACGCCACCTGCCTCCCGAGCACCGATGCGGGATCGTCGGGCGCCCCGAGCACCTCGCGCTGCCAGATCGCATAGTCGGCGAACTGCACCGGCAGCGGCGCGAATCCGGGTTCGCCGCCCTGGGCCCGGGCGGCATATGCCGTCAGCACATCGGCGAGCAGCGGGGCCACCGATTCGCCGTCGGCGGCGATGTGGTGCACCACCACTGCGAGCAGCAGATCGTCGTCGGCGATCCGGTGGACCACCACCCGCACCGGCCACTGCGCGGTGACGTCGAAGCCCGCCGCCACGGCGGCGTCGAACTCGGCGACGGTCCCGGCCTGGATCCAGGGCAGCTGTCCGGCCACCCGGCCGGCCGGGGCGATCACCTGCATCGGCGTCCCGTCCTCGGACGGGAACACGGTCCGCAGGACCTCCTGCCGGATCACCGCGTCGACGATCGCCCGGCGGAAGGCCGCCAGGTCGAGGCGTCCACGCAGCCGGACCACCGCGGGAATGTTGTAGGCCGGGGAGTCGGGATCGAGCCGGTTGATGAACCACATCCGCTGCTGCGCCAGTGAGAGCGGAATCCGGTCGGGCCGCGGCTCCACCGCGGTCACCGGCGGCAGCGCGGCCGGTCGGTCCACGGCCCGGGCCACCAGTGCGCGGACCGTCGGCGCGTCGAAGACGTCCCGGACGCTCAGGTCCACCCCGAGTTCCCGCCCGGCGCGCGCGGTGAGCCGCATCGCCGAGAGCGAGTTGCCGCCCGCCTCGAAGAACGACTGCGTCACGCTGACCGCGTCCAGGCCGAGGACCTCGGCGAAGACTCCGGCGACGGCCTCCTCGGCCGCGTTCTGCGGAGCCTCGAACTCGGTGTCCTGCGCACCGATGTCCGGTGCCGGCAGCGCCTTCCGGTCGATCTTGCCCGAGGCGTTGAGCGCGATCTGATCGAGCAGCACCCACACCGTGGGCACCATGTACCCCGGCAGGCCGGCCGCTGCGCGGGCCTTCACCAGCTCGACGTCGACTGTCGCGGGTGCCAGGTATCCCACCAGATGCTCGCCGCCGGCACCGGCGGCCACGGCCGCGGCGGCATGCACCACGCCCGGACCGGCGGCGAGAGCGGCCTCCACCTCGCCGAGCTCGATGCGCTGACCGCGCAGCTTGACCTGGAAGTCGGTGCGGCCGAGGTATTCGAGGTCGCCGGCAGCGGTCCAGCGCACCAGGTCGCCGGTCCGGTACAGTCGGTCGCCCGGCGCGCCGAAGGGGCTGGCCACGAACCGGTCCGCGGTGAGGTCGGCGCGGTCGGCGTAGCCGCGCGCCAGTTGCACGCCACCGAGATACAGTTCACCGGCCACACCGACCGGCACCGGCCGCAGCCGCGCATCGAGCACCCAGCCGGAGGTGCCCGGCATCGGCTCGCCGATCGGCACCGCGCCACCGGGTGCCAGGCGGGCCGCCTCGGTGTACACGGCGGCCTCGGTGGGACCGAACAGATTGACTACCGGCACGGCGGGCACCGTCGCGGCGAGCCGCTCGTACACGGCCGGCGGCAGGGCTTCGCCGCCGCAGAACACCACCTCGATCGAGCCGAAGGCGGCGCCGGCGGCCGCCCCGCCCTCGGCCGCCAGGACGTCGAGGAACACCGAGAGCAGCGACGGCACGAACTGCACCACCGACACCTGCGCCCGGGCCGTCAATTCGGCCAGATAGACCGGATCGCGATGACCGTCCGGTTCGGCGATCACCGTGCAGCCGCCGAACACCGGCCCCCAGAAGATCTCCAGCACCGAGGCGTCGAAGGTGTACGGGGTCTTGTAGAGCATCCGCGGTGCTCGCCCCGACCTGGGGATCAGCGTGTCGAACCAGTCGAGGAAGTTGTGCACCGCACCGTGCGGAACGGTGACGCCCTTCGGGCGGCCCGTCGAGCCGGAGGTGAAGATGGTGTAGGCGGCGTGGCCGGGCCGCAGCACGGCGAGACGATCGGCATCGGTGATCGGCGCGACCGACAGATCCGCGGGAGACGAACAGTCCACCTCGATCACCATGACGGAGTCGCCCAGCTCGGCGATCACGGCCGGCCGCGGCGCCCCGGCGTGCACCAGCACGATGCGCGCGCCGGCGGTGTCGAGCAGGTAGCGGGCGCGGTCGAGCGGCACGGCGGTGTCGACGGGAACGTACTGCCCGCCGGCCGCCAGAACGCCCTGGACGGCCACGGCCAGCTCGACGGAGCGGTCCAGGCACAGCGCGACCGGAACGTCGGGGCCCACACCCAGTGTGATGAGCTGCCGGCCCAGCGCCGCCGTGCGGGCACCGAACTCCGCGAAGGTCACCTCGCGGCCCGCATAGAGCAGCGCGGTCGCCGACGGAGCACGGGCCACCTGCTCGGCGAAGGCCCCGGCCAGGGTCCCGGCGGGCCCGCTGACCTCGGCCCCCACCGATCGCCGGGCCAGCGCCGCCCGGTCTGCATCCGACAGCAGCGCCACGTCGCCCACCACGGTCTCCGGCCGTGCCGTCAGGACGTCGAGGAAGTGGATGTACCGGCCGGCGAGCGTCGCGATGGACGCGGGCTCGAACAGGTCCGTCGCAAACGAGACGTCGATACGCCAGTCCTGTCCGGGCCCGGCGGTGGACACCACGAAGTTCATGTCCAGCTGGGCGGCCGCGGGCAGTCCGGTCACTTCGGAGATCGCCAGCCCGTCGAGCTGCGCGTCGATCGTCCGCACACCGGCCGCCGGATCGAAGGAGAAGATCACCTGGACCAGCGGCGAGAACGCCTCGGTGCGCACCGGATCCACCGCGTCCACCAGGGTCTCGAACGGCACCTCTGCGTGCGCGAACGCCTCGAGATCGATTTCCCGGACCCGGGTCAGGAAGTGCTCGAACGACTCGTTCAGATCGATCGGGGTGCGCAGGACCAGGGTGTTGACGAACATCCCGACCAGGGGCTCGAGGACGGTCTGTCCGCGGCCGGCGATCGGCGTCCCCAGCACCACGTCATCGGTGCCGGCCAGCCGCCCCGCCAGCAACGCGAACACCGCGTGGGTCAGCATGAACGGGGTCACCCCGCGGTCCCGGGCCGCCGTCTCGACGCGGGCGGCGAGGTCGGCGGGGATCACGAACTCGCACAGGCCGCCGCGGTGGCTTGCCACCGGTGGCCGCGGATGGTCGGTGGGCATCGCCAGCAGGTCGGGGGCGCCGGTCAGATGCCGCCGCCAGAACGCCAGTTGCCGGCCCACCACCGAGTCGGGGTCGTCCGGATCGCCGAGCACCGCGCGCTGCCACAGCGCGAAGTCGGCGAACTGCACCGGCAACGGCGAGAACGCCGGGAGCTCTGCCGCCGCACGTGCGGTGTAGGCGGTCAGCAGATCCCGGACCAGCGGCGCCAGCGACTCGCCGTCGGCGGCCACGTGGTGTACCACCAGCGCCAGCAGCCACTCGTCCGCGCCGCACTGCCACAGCCGTGCGCGGATCGGCCAGGACGTCGTCACGTCGAATCCCGCGGCGGCGGCCGCATACAGCTCGTCCTCGGAGTACACCTCCAGCCAGTCCAGCCGGCCTGCGACATCGCCGGCGGGCGCGATCAGCTCGAAGGGCACACCGTCGACGGCGGGGAAGGTGGTCCGCAGCACCTCGTGGCGGGTCACCACATCGACCACTGCGGCGTGCAGCGCGGGCACGTCCAGCCGACCGGTCAGCCGCATCACGGCCGGAATGTTGTACGTCGACTGTTCCGGATCGAACTGGTTGATGAACCACATGCGCTGCTGTGCCAGCGAGAGTGGGATCCGGTCGGGGCGCGGGTCCACGGCGGTCACCGGCGGCAGCCCGGGCTCGGTCTGCTCGGCGCGCACCGCGAACTCGCGGATGGTGGGCGCTTCGAACAGGTCCCGCAGGTTCAGGTCCGCTCCGAGCGCCTCCCCGGCGCGGGCGATGATCCGCGCGGCCAGCAGCGAGTTGCCGCCCAGGTCGAAGACCGACTCGATCGCGCTGACCCGGTCCAGGGCCAGCACCTCGCAGACGATTCCGGCCAGCAGCTCCTCGGTGCGTCCCTCCGGGGCCACGTATTCGGCTCGGCCGGCCACCACCGGTTCGGGCAGGGCGCGCCGGTCCAGTTTGCCGTTGACGTTCAGCGGGAGCCGGTCCAGGACCATCACCACGTCGGGGACCATGTAGTCGGGAACCTTGGTGGCGGCCGCCGCCTTCACCTGCGCCGGATCCGGCCCGTCCCCGTCGGCACCTTCGCCCCCATCGGAAGATTCCGCCCCGACCACATAACCGACGAGTTGTTCGGGCAGACCGGCGCGTGACTTCACCGCGGCCGCCGCCGAGCGCACTCCGTGACCGGCGAGCAGCGCCGCCTCCACCTCGCCGAGCTCGATGCGGTATCCGCGCACCTTCACCTGATCGTCGGCCCGCCCCAGGAACTGCAGGCTGCCGTCCTTGACCATGGCCACGTCGCCGGTCAGATACATGCGCTGCCCCGGAGGGCCGAAGGGGTCGGCCACGAAGCGGGTGGCGCTGAGCCCGAACCGCCGCTGATAACCGCGGGCGATCTGGTCGCCGGCCAGATACAGGTCACCCGGCACACCGTCCGGTACCCGCGCCAGCCGGGCGTCGAGCACATGGACGGCCGATCCGGTCAGGGCCGTACCCACATCGCTCGCGGTGGTCGCGGCGACGAACTCCGGGGTCAGCTCGCGCCGGGTCAGGTACACCGTCGCCTCGGTCGGCCCGTACATGTTGTTCAGCTGCGGGCCGTAGCCGCCGTCATACTCCCGCCGGTCGGCCAGCCAGCGGCGGACCTGCTCGAAGTCCAGCGCCTCGCCGACGAAGATCATCGTCCGGATCGACGGCGCCAGCGGCACGCGTCCCGGTGCGCGCACGGCCTGCGCCAGCTGATAGAAGCCCGACGGCGTCAGGTTGACGACGGTGGCCTGTTCCCGGTCGAGGACCGCCGCCAGCTGATCCGGCGACCGGGTGGTCATCTGGTCCACCAGGACCAGCCGTCCGCCCCACATCAGCGGCGGCCAGAGCTCTCCCACCGACAGATCGAAGGCGTACGAGTGCAGGCAGGTCCAGACGTCCTCCTCGGAGAAGTCGTACTCGGCGCCGAGTCCCTTCAGCAGCGCCACCGCGTCGGCATGGGTGACGCTCACCCCCTTGGGCATGCCGGTGGTGCCGGAGGTGTAGATGACGTACGCGGCCTGCCTGGCGTCGATGCTCACCGGCTCGACGACGTCCGGCGAGGCGGCACTCAGCGCGGCGACCGTGGTGGTCGGCGCCGGGAAATCCCGCCAGGCGGCGACGGTCTCATCGTCCGTGAGTATCAGGGCCGGCCGGGCATCGTCGACGATCCGTCTCAGCCGATCGGCCGGATGCGACCTGTCCAACGGCAGATACGCGGCGCCGGTCTTGATCACGCCGAGCAACCCGACCACCAATTCGACGGTGCGCGGCAGAGCGACGCCGACGCTCGTCTCCGGACCCGCTCCGCCGGCGATCAGCCCCGCCGCCAACCGGTCCGACCGTTCATCGAGATCGGCATAGGTCAGGCGGCCGCCCGCGGCATCGGTCACCGCGACCCGGTCCGCGAAGCGGACGGCCGCCGATCGGAAGATGCCCGGCAGCGAAGCCAGGTCCGCGCTGCCGCTCGATTCGCTTGCGGCACTGCGGATCCCGGCGATCACCTCGCGGGTCTTCGCAGCGATCTGCTCCGGCGCGAGGCCTGCCGTCGGCAGCGAGCCGGTGACCATCGCACCGACGGCGGCCTCGGTGTCGAGTCCCTGCGCGGCGAGCACGCTCGCAGTCGCCGACACCTGCTGGTTCAGCACGGAGAACGGCACCGGTCCGGCCGCGCCCTCGAAGGCGGTCCGCTGAGGCTCGTGGGCTGCCGCGAAGGCCACCAGGTCCGCCGTGGCCGCGCTATCACCCCAGATCGTGGTGATGTTCACCGTCATCGGTCGGCTGCCTCCCGGCTGATCAGGGTCGACGCCGTGTCCCGGATCTCCCCGAGCAGCTCGCCCAGCGCGTCCGGGCCTCCGGCAGCCAGGCCCGGCGCCAAGCTCATCAGGGCGGTCACCAAGGCGGAGTCCTCGTCCGGCATCGCGGCGGCCATGGCGGCGGCCATCGCCGACAGCGCCTGGAAGCTGACCGGAGCGCCGTCGGTCCCGAACGCGGCCGCCTCGGGCGCCTGCTCGGCGGCGCGGCGGATCAGTTCCGGCAATGACGCCGCCGGCTCCGCATCGGAGTGGTCCGCGCTCTCCTCGGTCCCCGTGCCGATCGGAACGTCGCCGACCACCTGCCCCGGCTCGCCGGCGATCTCGCCCAGGATCCGGAGGTAGCGCTCGACCATCGTGTGCACGGTGGACTCGTCGTAGAGGTCCCTCGCGTAGACGATCTCGCCGCGCATCCCGTCGACGATCGTGCCCTCGCCGATGCCGGCCGGATCCGTCGGGTAGAGCGTCATCCGCAGATCCGCCTGCGCCGCATCCAGTTCCTCCGGCGCCAGCGAAACCCGGAGGCCGTCCAACTCCACGGTCGGGAACTCGAAGTTCTGGAACCAGAACATGACCTGGTAGAGCGGGTTGTGGGCGGTGCTGCGGCTCACCCCGGCGGCGTCGACGATCGCATCGAACGAGACATCGGCATGCTCGATGTCGGTCAGGTCGTCGTGCGTGACGCGGCGCAGGAGCCGATCGAAGGGCTCGGCGACGTCGACCTGCGTCCGCAGCGGCAGCGTGTTGACGAACATGCCGACCAGATCGTCGAGCGCCGGCTCGGGGCGGCCCGCGTACGGGCTGCCGACCACCACGTCCCCGCTGCCGCTCAGCCGTGCCAGCAACACCGTCAGCGCCGTATGGGTCACCGTGAACAGGGTGGAGTGATGCGTCTGGGCGAGCCGCCGCAATTCTGTGACCAGGTGCGCCGGGATCTCGAAGGTCACCTTGCCGCCCTGAAAGCTCGGCGTCACCGGCCGGGGCCGGTCCGTGGGCAGTTCGATCACGTCGGGGACGCCGGAGAGTCTGCGCTCCCAGTAGGCGAGCTGGCGGGCCCGCTCGGACCGGCCGTCCGGCTCCACCGCATCCAGGCGCTCGCGCTGCCACAGCACGAAGTCGCCGTAGTCCACGCGCAGCGGAGTCCACTGCGGCTGCGTGCCGTGCACCCGGGCCGAGTACGCGGTCATCAGATCGGCCGCGAGCGGCCTCGTCGACGCACCGTCCCCGTTGATGTGATGGATGACGAAGACCAGCACGTGGTCGCCGGGCCGGCGCCTCAGCAGCGCCGACCGGATCGGCGGCGCCGTGGTGACATCGAAGCCGCGGCCGGTGACCGCGGCCACCGCCGCCGGCACATCGTCGACGTCGGCCGGTGTCAGATCGAGCCCGGCGAGCACCTCCTCCGCCGGATGGAGGCGCTGCTGCGGATCGTCGCCGACCATCGGGTAGGACGTGCGCAGGACCGACTGCCGTTGGAGGAGATCGCCCAGCGCCGCCCGCAGGGCGGGCTGATCCAGCTCCCCCTCCAGGCGCAGGGCCACCGCGATGTTGTAGGCCGGCGAGTCCGGGTCGGTGCGGTTGACCAGCCACATCGACCGCTGTACCTCGGAGAGCGGGCGGTTCTCGACCTCGGGCCGCGCCCGCAGCCGGCTGGAGTGCTCGTCCCTGGCGGCCGTCTCGAGGTACGCGGCGACGGCGTCCACGGTCGGCGCTTCGAGAACGGTGTGAATGGGGATGCGCCGGCCGGTCACGGCCAGCAGCGCCGACGCCAGCTTGGCGGCGCCGAGGGAGTTGCCGCCCAGCTCGAAGAAGCTGTCGTGCACGCCGACCTGCGGGACGCCGAGCACCTGAGCGAAGACCTCCGCCACCTGTGCCTCGCGGTCGGTGCGCGGGCCTTCGTATTCGGGGGCGCGGTCCGCGTCGAAGTGCGCCTCGGGCAGTCGCCGCCGATCGATTTTGCCGACGGATGTGGTGGGGAACTCGTCGATCACCGTCAGTGCCCGCGGTACGAGATGCCCGGGCAGCACGGTCTTCGCGTAGTCGACGAGTTCGGCGCTGCCCAGCTGTGCACCGTCGTCGAGCACGACGTACGACACCAGTTCCAGATCGCCGCTGGGGCCGGGCACCCCCAGACTCAGCGAATTCTGAACCGCCGGGTGGGCGGTGAGCACGGCGTCGAGTTCACCGGGCTCGACCCGGATACCGCGGATCTTGAGCTGGAAGTCCGACCGCCCCAGGTAGGTCAGCGTGCCGTCGGCCGTGCGGACCACCCGGTCCCCGGTCCGGTACATGCGGCGGCCCGCCGCGAACGGATCGGCGACGAAGGCCGTCGCCGTCACGCCGGGCTTGTGCAGATAACCGCCCGCGAGCTGAAGACCGGTCAGATACAGCTCGCCGGGGACACCGATCGGCACCGGGCGCAGGCCCCGATCCAGCAGCCTGGTCCCCACGCCGGGAATCGCATGCCCGATCGACGGCGGATCGCCCGGCGCCAGCGGGCCGGCCGAGGTGGCCCACACCGTCGCCTCGGTGGGCCCGTACAGGTTGAAGAACCGTGTGCCCGTACCCGCGGTCCAGCGGCGCAGCAGATCCTGCGGGCATGCCTCGCCCGCCGACATCACCGTCTGCAGGCTCGGCAGTGCGCCGGGATCGAGCGTGGCCAGGACGGACGGCGTCATCACCGCGTGGGTCACCCCGCCGTCGGCGATCACGCGCTCCAGATCGGGCCCGGCGAAGGCGTCGGGATCGGCGACGACCAGGGTGGCGGAGGCCCCGACGGCCATCAGCAGTTCGAAGACCGAGGCGTCGAAGCTCGTCGACGCCACATGCAGGACCCGCGACTGCGGCGCCGTGCCGAGCAGCGATCGCTGCGCCGACACCAGATTCGCCACGCCCCGGTGGCTCACCAGCGTGCCCTTGGGCAGTCCCGTCGACCCGGAGGTGTAGATCAGATAGGCGGTGTCGTCGAGGTGCACCGGCCGGGGCAGCTCGTCGACGCGGACCGGAGCCCCGTCCTCGATCACCTCCGGCCCGTCGGCCACCAGCCAGTTCAGGTCACCGGCCGCGGCGGCCTCCTCTGCGCAGACCGCCAGGGTCACGCCGGCCACGGCACCGCTGTCGGCGATCATCGCGGCCCGGCGCTCGGCCGGCTGTCCCGGGTCGACGCTGACGAAGGCGGCACCCGACTTGATCACGGCGAGAATGCTCACCGCCGACCACAGCGAGCGCGGCATCGACACGGCGACCACGGTGCCCGGCCCCGCGCCGCGGTGAAGCAGGGTGCGGGCCAAGCGGTTGCTCAGGGCGCTCACCTCGGCGCTGCCCCACTGCCGGTCCCCCTCGATCATCCGGATGCCGCCGTCGTCGGCCGCCAGCACGATCTCCCGCAGACTCACCGGTTCGGTACCCGTCACCGCGGCCGTCGAGGCGGCGATCTCCTCCGGGCCGAGCAGATCGATCGTGCCGAGGGCGCGGTCGGGGGCCGCCGCCATCCCGTACACCATCCGGCGCAGGTAGCGCCCGATCCGTTCGACTGTTCCGCGGTCGAACAGGTCGGTGGAATACGAGAGCTCGAGCTCCATATGCCCGCCGTCGGTCTCGGCGCCGGCCACCTCCACGGCGGTGAGTGAGAGGTCGTATTTGGCGGCCGGGACCCGGGTGTCCAGCAGCCGGACTCCGTGACCCGCGAACGCCGCACGATGGTCGTCGACCAGGGTCACGGCCGTCTGGAATACCGGACTGTGCGACAGCGAGCGGGTGGCACCGACCTCGTCGACGACCTGCTCGAACGGTGTGCTCGCATGTTCCATCGCCTCGGCCCGGACCGCTGCACTGTGCTGCAGATAGGCGGTGGTGGACCAGTCCGGCTGGGGCCGGGTCCGCAGCGCGACGGTGTTGACGAACATGCCGATCAGCGATGCGGTGGCCGGATGATTGCGGCCGCTGACCGCGGTACCGACCACCACGTCGTCGGTGTCGGCCAGCCGCGCCATCACCGCCGCGAACGCCGCATGCAGAACGGTGAACCGGGTGACCCTCGAGTGTGCCGCCAGCCCACGGATCGCGGCGGTGATCGACGCATCGAGCACCAGGTCCACATAGCCGCCGGAGCCGGAGACCAAGGCCGGCCGCGGACGGTCGGTGGGCAGGGCGAGCACGTCCGGCGCGCCGGTCAGCTGTCCCCGCCAGTAGTCCAGGTCCCGGCGCAGCCGCGAGCCCGGGTCGGAGGACTCGCCCAGCAGACGGCGCTGCCAGAGCGCGAAGTCGGCGTAATGCACGTCGAGCGGCTCCCACTGCGGCGCCCGGCCGCCCGCCCGGGCCGCATAGGCCGACAGCAGATCCTCGATCAGTGTGCCCAGCGAACTGCCGTCGGCGACGATGTGGTGCAAGACCACCATCAGCACATTGCGCGAGGGCCCCGTGCAGTCGTCGCGCACCGCGAAGTGCATGAAGCGCACCGACGGCTCCGCGACCACGTCGAATCCCCGGGACGCCTCGGCGGCGAGAATCCGCGCCAGGTCCTGTTCGCGGACCTCGATCGAGGCGAGCTTGCAGTGCTGTTCGGCCCAATCGGCCGACAGAATCTCCTGGACCGGCTCGCCGTCGACCACCGGGTACCGGGTCCGCAACGATTCGTGCCGGCCGAGCAGATCCGCGATCGCCAGCTGCAGTGCGTCGAGGTCCACATCGGTCCCGGCCGGCATCTCGACGGCCCCGGGAATGTTGTAGGCCGGCGACGAGGTGTCGACGCGGTTGATGAACCACAAGCGGGTCTGTGCATGCGACAGCGGGATCCGGTCGGGCCGCGATCCGGAGACCAGCGCCGGCACCTCGCCGTCGGCCATCGGCCGGACCGCCGCGACCAGATCGCTGACCTCCCGGCCCGCGAAGACATCGGACAGCGACAGGTCCAGGCCGGATGTGGCCCGCAGCCGGGCCCGCAGCCGGGCCACGGTGAGCGAATCCGCGCCCAGTTCGAAGATGTTGTCCGAGAGCCCGATCTGCTCGGCTCCGAGCAGATCGCGGAGGATCTCGGTCACGGCGAGCTCGGTGGCGCTCTGCGGGGCCACGAACCGGGCGGTGCGCGCGGGTGGCGCGGGCAGTGCCGCGCGATCGAGTTTGCCCACCGCGGTGGCCGGGAACTCGTCGAGGACGACCACCGTCGACGGCACCATGTACGTGGGCAGGCGCCTGGCGCACCACAGTTCCAGATCGTGTGCGATCCGGCCGGACTCGTCCTGACCGGCGTCACCGGTGAGCCGCACATAGGCGACCAGCGACGGGAAACCGGTATCGGTGCGCACCACGGCCGCGGCGGCATCGACCTCGTCGGCTTCGAGCAACGCCGCCTCGACCTCGCCGAGTTCGACCCGCTGACCACGCAACTTGACCTGGAAGTCCGTCCGGCCCAGGTATTCGATGGCGCCGTCGTCGTTCCAGCGGGCGATGTCGCCGGTGCGATACATCCGGGCGCCGGGCGCCCCGGGGGCGGCCACGAAACGCTGCGCCGTGGCAGCCGCGCGGCCGAGATAGCTCATGGCCAGCTGCGGGCCGGCCACATAGATCTCGCCGGGCACACCCACCGGGACGGGCCGCAGATGCCGATCGAGGACCCGCACCCGCACATTGGCCACCGGACGCCCGATCGTGACCTCGCCGTTGAGGACCGCGGCCGTCGCGTCGACGACGGTCTCCGTCGGCCCGTACACGTTCACCACCCGGGCCCCGGTGAACAGTCGCTGCGCCCGCGCCGAGTCCACCACGCTCAGCCGTTCGCCGCCGGAGAAGAGCAGCCGCAGCGCGGGAAGCGGATTCCCGCCGCGCTGTTCGGCGACCTCGAGGAAGACGTCGAGCACCGTGGGCACGAACTGCGCCACGGTGACCTGCTCGGCGCGGGCGAGATCGAGCAGGTAAGTGGGATCGGCGTGCCCGTTGCGCTCGGCCACCACGATGCGGGCCCCGCAGACCGGCGGAACCAGCAGTTCGGCCAGCGACGCATCGAAGCCGACCGGGGTCTTGTAGAGAATCGCGTCGGCGCCGTCGAGCCCGAAGGCGGTGTGGTTCCACGACAGGAAGTTCGCCAGGGCCCGACGCTGCACCACGACGCCCTTGGGGACGCCGGTCGACCCGGAGGTGAACACGATGTAGGCGGGATAGTCCGGCGGGACCGGGGTCAGCCGGTCCCACTCCGGGGCGAGGTCGGTGGGCGTGGTGTCGAATCCGCGGTCGGCCAGCCATTCCCCGGTCACCCGGACGCGCGGCTCGGCGATCGCCGCGATCAGATCGCGCCGGGCCTGCGGCATCGCCGGGTCGAGGGGCAGGTACACCGCTCCGGCCAGCAGCGCGGCATAGGCCGCGATCACCTGCTGCGGTCCCCGGTCGAGCTCCACGCCGACCACGTCGCCGGGTCCGACGCCGGCCGCCTGCAGCTCCGCCACCAGTGCGAGCGTCCGGTCCGCCAACTGCTTCCTGCTCCAGCGAACGCCGTGGAAGACCATCGCGACCGCGTCGTCGTCGACACTCATCGTGCGCCGGAAGGCGGTGGCGAAATCGGTCTGTGCTGGGTCGTGCGGGACGGCCGGCCCGAGTTCGCGTTCGGCGAGCGCCCCGGCCTCACCGGGGAGCAGCGGGTCGATCCCGGCGACCGGCCGGTCGAGGTCGCCGACGAAACGTTCGACGAAGGTCATCAGCCGGGTGTGATGCCCGGCGATCTCGTCGGCCGAGTACAGGTGGGGGCTGCCGTGCAGCTCGAGCCGGATCGGCGCGTGCGGATCGGACCGGTAGAGCAGCAGGAGCAGATCGTCGAGGATCCCCACGGTGATCACGCGGTAGTCGGCGTCGGCACCGTCGATCTCGAGCGGCTGCTCGAAGAACATCATGTTCACGCTGGGACCGAAGGTCAGCGCATTGTCGTCGAGACCGGCATCGCGGCGGATGTCCTCGCTGCGGTACCGCTGGTGGCGCAGAGCGCCGAGCATCTCCAGCTGCACGACCTTGATGAGGTCGCGGATCGAGAGGTCCCGGACGCCCTCGACCCGGATCGGAACGATGTTCGACAACATGCCGCCGGCGTTCTTGACCGCAGCGCTGGCCCGGCCGGTCACCGGGAGGCTGAGCGCGATGTCGTCGCTGTCGGCCATCCGGGACAGGAAGGCGCTGAAGGCCGCCGACAGGATCATCGCCACCGAGCTGTTCAGCTCCCGGGCGAGACCGTCGAGTCTGTGCTGCAGATCCGGCGAGAGCACCTCGCCCGCCGTCTCGTTGTCGAAGGCCAGAGGAGCGGCCGTCTGGTGTTTGGCCAGGGTCACCGGCTCCGGAAAGTCGGCCAGCCGTGATCGCCAGTAGTCCCGATCGCGTTCGCGCCGGGTGCTGGTCTGGTACGCGTTCTCGTACTCCACCAGTTCGGCGACCGACGCAGGCGTCTTGACCTGCCACTCCTGCCCGCGCCGGCGTGCGTTGTAGCTTCCGACGATGCTGCGCACCAGCGTCTGGGCGCCGTAGCCGTCGAGCACGATGTGATGCGCGCGCATGTACCAGAGGGTGCGCTCGTCGGAGATCCGCAGAAAGGCGTTGACCACGAGCTTGTCGTCGACCAGGTCGACCGGGCGCCGGTAGTCGTCGTTCATCCACGCCAGCGCGGCGTGCTCCGGATCGTCGACCGCGCGGAAGTCGTGGGTCTCGGCGTTCAGGTCCAGCTCCAGGTCGACGTACTGCATGGGTACCCCGTCGACCTCGGTCAGCCGCAGGAACGGCGACTCGAGCCGCTGCGCCTCGGATTTACAGCAGTCGCCCAGCAGGGTCAGATCCACGCCGCCGCGCGCGTGGGACATGTCGATGTACTGGGCGATGTTGACCGAATACCCGTCCGACAGGTTCTCGGCGAACCACATCCCCCGCTGTGCAGTGCTCAGCGACTGCAGCGCACCGGTCGCTGTCGCTGTCCCCGGTCGCCCCGCCGCCCGTACCGCGCTGCCGTCGTCTGGCACCCGTCACCTTTCTGCATCGTCTCAGCCGCGCCCCCGACCTCGCGTGCAGTGTCGCCTCGTCCACAGTTACTCCGCTGTCTCCAAGACATATCGGTGTCACACGACGTCGAGGTTACTAGTGATCGGGACCACAATGCCCTCTTATTACCTCACCGATCACAGACTGCAACAGATTGCAGCGTCGCTGACCTGCGCTTTCGGTGCAGCGACCACGGCATATACCGGTTGCAGAATCAATCGATCGGTTCAGCGCATATCGGGCGAATCAGCGGCCGACAGCAGCGCGGCGATAGCCGCGCAGGGCCGGGTAGCCGAGAACTGCGGCGATCCCGGCCGCCCAGCCGGCCACCTTCCACAGATCCGCGGCGAGCGGTCCACCGGCCGCCATCGCCCGCATCGCGTCGATGGCCGGCGTCATCGGCTGGTTCGCCACGATCGGCTGCAGCCAGCCCGGATACTGATCGATCGGACAGAACCCCGAATTGAAGAACATCAGCAGGGTCATCAGCAGGCTCAGGTACAGCGCGACCGGCACGCCGGCCGGAAGATTCACCGCGAGCGCGAGCGTGAGCACGGCGAAGGCCAGGCCGAAGACCACGGCGACGGCGAACAAGCCGATCGCCGGGCCGACGCCCTGGGTGAACCGGAATCCGATCAGGTGCCCGGCGGCGACGAGCACAGCCGTGGTGATCACGATGCGCAGCGCCTCGGCGGCCAGACGTGAGCTGAAGTCGGCCATCCTGTTGATCGGCATCACCCACAGGCGGGCGAGGACGCCGTTCTGGCGCTCCAGGTTGAGCTTGACCGCCGCGACCATGCTGCCGTTCATCGCACTCACCAGAATGATCAGCGGCACGGTGCCGAAAGCGCTGTCGGTCCCGGTCGCCTCCCCGACCACGTCGCCGAGCACCACCTTGAACATCAGCATGGTCACCGCCGGCATCAGGATGATCTGCGCCAGGATCGGCCACTCCCGGCACACCACCAGCAGCTGCCGGACCGTCAGCACCCACGTCTGCTTCAGCCAGCCCCGCAGCGACCGCTCCGAGGCCTGCCGGTCGGCGACGGCGAAGGCCCCGGGACCGACGCTCTGGGGCAGACCCGTCCGGGTGGCGGTAGCGGTCATCGTCCCCTCCGCACCGCGATCGTGAACAGGACGCCCGCCAGAACCAGCAGTCCGGCCAGCCAGCACAGCGACGGCCAGAAGGCGTGCCAGGTCAACGCGCCGTCCTGGGCCAGCCGGATCGACGCGACGAACTGCGAGATCGGCTGATTGCGGACGAAGCCGCGGATCCACTCCGGGAATCTCTCCGTCGGCACGAAACCGTTGGAGAGCATGCCCAGGATCAGGGTCGGGAAGTACAGCACCTGGCTGGTCATGGCCGGACTCGACGAGACCAGCCCGATGGCGTCGGCCACCGCCGCGAGCACCAGCCCCACGGCGCCCACGATGACCACCGCCAGCAGCGCACCCGACCACCCGCCGCCGCCCTGATCGACCGCCGACGGCCGCCAGCCGAGCAGCACGCAGGCGATCAGCCCGCAGACGAGTGCGACGCCGAGCAGCACGAGATTGGTCACCATCCGCGCCGACGCCGGCACCAGGGCGGGCATCGGCATCACCCGGAACCGTTCGCTGACGCCGAAGTGCCCGTCGAGCGAGGAGCGCATGGCCGCCGACGACGCCACGAACGACATCGACTGCAGCATGATGATCGGCATGAGGAACTGCGCATAGTCCACGCCCAGGGTGTCCATGACCTTGCGCAGCGGCACGAAGAAGCACACCGCGAACATCGCCGGCGAGAGGAAGGCGAAGAGGAACTCGCCGTTGCGGAGCACCTGGGTGAGGCCGCGGACCGTCAGCACCCACCACTGCTGGGCGGCACTGAGCCGTCCGACGGGAAGGTCGAACGACAGGTGCTCGCCGGCAGGCACGCTCACACCGGTCATGCGTCGTCGACCTCGGTCAGTGCCAGGAAGGCCTCGTCGAGCGAGGGCTTCCGGAGGCTGATGTCGGCCAGCGGGATCTGCGCCTGTTCCACACAGCGCAGCACCTCGCTGAGCGTCTGCGCGCCCTCCGGCGCCGGTACCGCGACCCGCCCGTTCTCGGAGATCGCCTGCAGCCCGAGCTGAGCGCTCAGCTTGGCTTTGAGCCTGGGCAGGTACGCCGGGTGCGCCGGCGTGAGCTCGCAGTACGCGGCCCCGGTCTGCTCCTTGAGCTCGTCGGCGGTCCCCTCCGCGATCACCCGGCCCTTGTCGATCACCACGATCCGATCGGCCAGCAGGTCGGCCTCCTCGAGATACTGCGTGGTCAGCAGCACGGTGACCCCGACCTCACGCAACTGCTCGACGAGGTTCCAGACGTCCTGCCGGCTGCGCGGGTCCAGTCCGGTGGTCGGCTCGTCCAGGAACACCACTTTCGGCTCGGTGACCAGACCGCACGCGATGTCGATGCGCCGGCGCATACCTCCCGAATACTCCCGGACCTTGCGGTCTCCGGCCTGGGTCAGACCGAACACCGCCAGCAGCTCTTCGGCACGCCGCTTGGCGACGGACTTGCGAAGACCGAGCAGCCGGCCGAACATCACCAGGTTCTCGCGGCCGCTGAGCGCCTCGTCGAGTGCGGCGAACTGGCCGGTGAGCATGATCGAGCGCCGCACCGCGGCGGTCTCGCCGACGATGTCGTGCCCGGCGACCTTCGCCGAGCCTCCATCCGGCCGGAGCAGCGTGGTCAGCATGTTGACGATGGTCGTCTTGCCGGCACCGTTCGGTCCGAGCAGACCGAGGATCCGGCCCTTGGGCACGCTGAAGCTGACCCCGTCGACGGCCACCATGTCCTTGAAGCTCTTGCGGAGACCGACGACCTCGATCGCGAGTTCGTCCGACGCCGCGACGGAGGCCGGCAATGCGGGAAAGGCGACCGTCTCCGGCTCGGGCTCCACCGGTTCGGCGGGCCGCTCGGGGGGCGCCGCATGCCGTCCCGGCCCCGGCGCGATCACACTCCAGTACTTCTGGTCCGGCTCCGGCCGGTGCGCGCCCACGGGCATACCGGCGTCGGCGATCGGTTCGGCGCGCTTGAGCCTGCGCTGGCCGCCCGTCGGGAACTGACGCGACGGCACCATGGGCACGTCGACGGGAAAGACCGGAGACGGCGTCGTCCGGCCGGAGCCGCCGGGTGAGCGGCCCGGGTCGTCGGGTCCGCGGGTGACGGCGGGGGCCGGGGCGGCCGCGTCCAGCGATGCGCGCCACTGCTTGAGTTGGTCGGCCGCCGTATCGACGTCCGCCGCCCAGTCGCCGGGGTCGGCGTGCCGGGCGGACGGTACACCCGCCGCCGGCTCGGCTCCCGTGGTGCTCCGCCGCTCACTGGTGGCGACCTCGTCCTCCGGCATGGCGTCCCATCTGTCGACTCGGCGATCGGCGCAGCCGACCGTCATTGTCCCGATCCTCTGGTCGGACGGAACCGGCCCTAGTGCTTATCCGTCCCCGCAGCACCGAGTGTTTCACTCCGGACGGCCGAAATCGCTTGAACAGCCAGGATCGGCCGGCCCGGCGTTCAGGGCGGACCGACCTCCACCAACCGGGTCCCGGACTGTTCGTGCACGGTGATGATCGCGATCTGCTCCCGGCCGGGCGGCAGAATCCGGGCGGTGACCCGCCCGTGCTCGAGGCGTTCCAGTTCGTCGATCAGCGTCACCGAGACGGCCTGCACCGCCCGTGCGCGTTCGGTGTCGGGCAGGCCGTCCAGGCCGCCGTCGTCGAGCAGGGTCACCGTGAGGCCGCGCCGGCGCGCCTCGCCGACCATCACCGCCAGCACCGGCGAGTCCAGGGCCGGCGCGCGGATACCGTCGCGCAACCGCGCCTCCAGCAGGCGGGCCTGAGCCACGTCGCCGTCATCGAGGTCGCCGCCGTCGGCCATCCGCTCGATCAGCGGACGCACCTGCGCGTTGATCCGGTCCAAGCGGGTACGCCGGCGTGCACTGGCCTGGCGCTCCTGCCCCACCCGGGTCCGCGACCGCGAGCGGGACTGCTGCAGCAGACCGATCTCACCGGCCATCAGCCGCACGCCCACTCCGGCCACGGCCACCACCAGAAACATCGACAGGGCCACCGGAGGCACCGCCAGACGGAGCCAGTTCTGGTAGTCGGTGTGCGCTCCCATGAGCAGCCCGACGGTCAATCCTCCCGCCACCGCCGCGACGGCCACCGCGGTGTGACCGCGGAAAATGAGGAAGAGCAGCACCAGCAGCACACCGGAGATCATCGTGACCGTCGCGCTCAGACTGTCCGGCTCGCCCACCAGCAGCGCACCCCAGCGGGCAGCCACCGCTCCCACCGCGGCGACCGCCGCCCCGACCGCACCCGCATACGACGGCACCTTCTCCCAGAGGAAGACCTCCATCACCAGTGCCGCACTGATCAGCACCGCGCACAGGCCGACGAGCGTCCAGTACGCGGCCGGCGACCGGCTCGGATCCGGGGCGAACGGCACCACCGCCAGCTGCGCGATCGCACACAGCGCCACCGCCAGCCGGACGCCGCCCCACGCCGAGATCGCGCGCATCAGGTCCTGCTCCACTGCACCCGCACCCGGGTGCCGGTGCCCAGTTCGGTGCGGACCGCCGCCGAACCTCCGGGAAGCTGTTGCATCCGTCCCTCGATCGCCACGGCCAGACCCATCGCCGTCGGCCGCACGGATGCCGGGTCGAAGCCCGGGCCGTCGTCGACGACGGTCACCCCGAGCACACCGTCGCCGAGCACGATCACCGCGAGGATGCCGGCCTCCGGCCCCGCATGCCGCAGCGCATTGCGCACCGCCTCCCCGGCGGCATCGGCCACAGCGGTGACGGCCTCCCGGGGGTAGCGCTCACGCGGCGCACTGAGATCCTCGACGATCTCCGGGCGGTCGCCGTACTCCGTCACGGCGGCACGGAGCCGGCGCAACGCCGCCTCAGCCGACTGTGTCGCCTCGGTCTCGTCGTCGGCGTCGTCGTGCCAGGAGTCGATGGTGTCGAGCACCCCGCGCGCATAGGCCTGCGCGTCCGGGTGCACCGGACCCGGCCGGATCGAGTTGAGCAGGGCGATGATCTGATCGTGGACCAGGGCGTCGATGCGCGCCTCCTCCCGGCCGCGCCGGCTGTGCCAGGAGTCCACTTCCAGCGCATGAGCGGTCCGCTGCTGCTCCCGGTCGTACCGGTCGGCGGTCATCATCATCAGCCGGGTCACGGCGACGTACACGATGCCCACTGCCACGGCCCAGACGATCTGCGCCGCCCCGTCGACCGTCATCGCGCCGTAGACGGCCACCACCACACACGTGGTGCCGACGACCGAGGTGACCACGACCGCGGCCAACGCCCACCGGTACCGCCGGGCGAGCACCAGGATCAGCGCCGACATGTGCAGCGTGATACCGGGCATCACCGGCTGGGCGATCAGCGCGCTCTCACCGGTCTCACCGTTGCGGGCCAGCAGGAACAGCGCCGCAAGAACGGGCGCGGCCACCGCGGCGATCGCACCGACCACCAGCAGCAACCGCTGGCACCCCGTGGCCGCGACGACGAGCAGCAGCACCGCCGCGATCAAGGGTGCGCCGGAGTACACCCAGCGCCACCACGCGACGTCCACCAGTCCGTTGCGGCCGGCCGCCTCGAAGGCGGCCCCGGCGAACGCCAGATAGCCCACCCCCAGCAGCCCGGCGAAGAGCCGCTGCATCTTCCCGGCGACCCCGTCGGCCAGGCTGCGACGCAACCGGACCGCCAGCGCGCCCGACGCCTCACCCGCCGCGTCCACAGTCACCACGATCACTGATCTTCCCATGTGCGGGCTTCGCCCGACGGCCCAACCACCGGCACCGGACGCACCGATGCCGCCGGCCCGGCTCCCCCGAGGGGAAGCCGGGCCGGCGGTTGTTGCTGTGCGGCGAGTGCCGGAGGGACCTTACTTGGCCTTCTCCAGCACCTCGACCAGGCGCCAGTGCTTGGTGGCCGACAGCGGGCGGGTCTCCATGATCCGCACGCGGTCGCCGATACCGGCTTCCTCCTGCTCGTCGTGCGCCTTGACCTTGCTCGTGGTCCGGATGATCTTGCCGTACAGCGCGTGGCGCTTACGATCCTCCAGCTCGACCACGATGGTCTTCTGCATCTTGTCACTGACGACGTAACCGATCCGCTCCTTGCGGCGGTTGCGCTCTTCGACGTTCACGTTCTGGTCCTCACTCATGCGTCTTCACCTTCCGGACCCGACGCCAGGCCCAGCTCGCGCTCGCGCATGACGGTGTAGACGCGCGCGATCTCGCGACGCACGGTCCGCAGTCGGCGGTTGTTGTCGAGCTGGCCGGTGGCCATCTGGAAACGAAGGTTGAACAGCTCTTCCTTCGACTCCTTCAGCCGCGAAACCAGATCATCGTCGCTGAGCTCGCGGAGCTCAGACGCAGCGATTCCGAGTGCCATCAGAACTGCTCCTCTCTGGTCACGATCCGGGTCTTGATGGGGAGCTTGTGCTGCGCGCGACGCAGGGCCTCGCGAGCGATCTCCTCATTGGGGTAGGTCATCTCGAAGAGCACGCGGCCCGGCTTGACCGGGGCGACCCACCACTCGGGCGAACCCTTACCGGAACCCATGCGGGTTTCGGCCGGCTTCTTCGTGATCGGGCGGTCCGGGAAGATGTTGATCCAGACCTTGCCGCCACGCTTGATGTGGCGGTTGATCGCGATACGAGCGGACTCGATCTGACGGTTGGTGATGTACGCACCCTCCAGGGCCTGGATGCCGTAGTCACCGAAGGTGACCTTGGTGCCGCCCTTGGCCTGACCCTTCAGGCTCGGATGGTGCTGCTTGCGGTGCTTGACCCGACGAGGGATCAACATTGCCTCAGCCCTCCTGGTTCTCGGCCTGCGCGGGCGCAGACGCGGTCGCGGGAGCGTCGGCAGCCGTGGCCTCGGCGGCCGCGGAGCGGCCGGCCTCGGTACCGGTCGCGGTGGTGCCCGAGGCACCGCTGCGACGCGGACGGCTGGGACGACGCGAACGACGGTCCTCGGCGGCCGGAGCGGCCGCAGCCAGCTCGCGGCGTCCGCCGACGATGTCGCCCTTGTAGATCCACACCTTCACGCCGATACGGCCGAAAGTGGTCTTGGCTTCGTAGAGCCCGTAGTCGATGTCGGCACGCAGCGTGTGCAGCGGGACGCGACCCTCGCGGTAGAACTCCTTGCGGCTCATCTCAGCACCGCCCAGACGACCCGAGCACTGGACCCGGATGCCCTTCACGTTCGGCTGACGCATGGCCGACTGGATCGCCTTGCGCATCGCGCGGCGGAACGCCACACGGTTGCTCAGCTGCTCGGCCACACCCTGCGCCACCAGCTGCGCATCCGACTCGGGGTTCTTCACCTCGAGGATGTTCAGCTGGACCTGCTTGCCGGTGAGCTTCTCCAGCTCGCCGCGGATGCGATCGGCTTCGGCGCCGCGGCGGCCGATGACGATGCCCGGACGGGCGGTGTGGATGTCGACGCGGACCCGGTCACGGGTGCGCTCGATCTCCACCTTGGAGATGCCGGCCCGCTCGAGGCCGGTGCTCAGCAGCTTGCGGATCGCGACGTCTTCCTTCACGTAATCCGCGTACTGCTTGTCGGCGTACCAACGCGAGTTCCAGTCGGTGGTGATGCCCAGACGGAAGCCGTGGGGATTGATCTTCTGGCCCACTACTAGGCTCCCTTCTTCTTCTGCTGACGCGAGCGGTTACGGCCGCCGGCCTCGCCCACGCTGGCCACCACCACGGTGATGTGGCTGGTGCGCTTGCGAATCCGGAAAGCACGACCCTGCGCACGCGGCTGGAACCGCTTGAGGGTCGGGCCCTCGTTGGCGAAGGCCTCGCTCACGACCAGGGTCCGGCGATCGAGGCCCTGGTTGTTCTCGGCGTTGGCCGCGGCGCTCGCAAGCACCTTGGCGACAGGCTCACTGGCGGCCTGCGGGGCGAACCGCAGGATGTCGAGCGCCTCGTCGACGCTCTTGCCCTTGATCAGGTCCAGGACGCGACGCGCCTTCATCGGCGTGACGCGAACGAACCGCGCGGTGGCGCGTGCCGTCTGCACGTCGTTCTCAGTCTTGGTAGTCATGATTACCGGCGCTTCGCTTTCCGGTCATCCTTGATGTGACCCTTGAAGGTACGGGTGGGTGCGAACTCGCCCAGCTTGTGGCCGACCATGGACTCGGACACGAACACCGGGACGTGCTTCCGGCCGTCGTGGACGGCGAAAGTGTGACCGATGAAGTCCGGGATGATGGTCGAACGCCGGGACCAGGTCTTGATGACCTGCTTGGTGCCCTTTTCGTTCTGCGCGTCCACCTTCTTCAGGAGGTGGTCGTCGACGAACGGGCCCTTCTTCAGGCTGCGTGGCATTTTCTTACCTCCTCCTTGTTATCGCTTGTTCTTGCCGGTACGACGGCGGCGGACGATGAGCTGATCGCTCGGCTTGTTCGGCTTGCGGGTGCGGCCCTCGGGCTTGCCCCACGGGCTGACCGGGTGGCGGCCACCGGAGGTCTTGCCCTCACCACCGCCGTGCGGGTGGTCCACCGGGTTCATGACCACACCGCGGACGGTCGGGCGCTTGCCCTTCCACCGCATGCGGCCGGCCTTGCCCCAGTTGATGTTGGCCTGCTCGGCGTTGCCCACCTCGCCGACGGTGGCGCGGCAGCGCACGTCGACACGGCGGATCTCACCCGACGGCATGCGCAGGGAGGCGTAGGTGCCCTCCTTGCCCAGCAGCTGGATCGAGGCGCCGGCGCTGCGGGCCAGCTTGGCCCCGCCGCCCGGACGCAGCTCCACGTTGTGGATCTGGGTACCGGTCGGGATGTTGCGCAGCGGCAGGTTGTTGCCCGCCTTGATGTCGGCGTTCGCACCCGACTCGACGACGTCGCCCTGCTTCAGGCCCTTGGGGGCGATGATGTAGCGCTTCTCGCCGTCGACGTAGTGCAGCAGCGCGATCCGCGCGGTGCGGTTGGGGTCGTACTCGATGTGAGCGACCTTGGCGTTGATGCCGTCCTTGTCGTTGCGACGGAAGTCGATGACGCGGTAGGCGCGCTTGTGGCCGCCACCCTTGTGACGGGTGGTGATACGACCGTGGGCGTTACGCCCACCCTTGCCGTGGAGCGGGCGCACCAGCGACTTCTCGGGGTGGTTACGGGTCACCTCGGAGAAGTCGGCACCCGACGAGCCGCGGCGGCCCGGGGTAGTCGGCTTGTACTTACGAATAGCCATGAGTCTCTAGTCCCTCTTCTTTCGAAGCCCCGGTCAGCTGACCGAGCCTCCGAAGATCTCGATGGGCTTGCTGCCTTCGGCCAGGGTCACGATGGCACGCTTGGTGCTCTTGCGCTGTCCGTAGCCGTAGCGGGTGCGCTTGCGCTTGCCCTGCCGGTTGGCGGTGTTGACGCTGGCGACCTTCACATCGAAGATCTGCTCGATGGCGATCTTGATCTGGGTCTTGTTCGAGTCCGGGTGCACCAGGAAGGTGTACACGTCGTCTTCGATCAGCCCGTAGGACTTCTCCGAGATCACCGGCGCCAGGATGATGTCGCGCGGGTCAGCGATG
This sequence comes from Gordonia sp. VNK21, assembly GCF_046098115.1. Lineage (NCBI taxonomy): Bacteria > Bacillati > Actinomycetota > Actinomycetes > Mycobacteriales > Gordoniaceae > Gordonia > Gordonia sp. VNK21. Next base: position 24,567 of record NZ_JBJURU010000006.1, read on the forward strand.
GTAGCCATCCTCACGCCTCCTTCACGGTCTTGGTGTTCGCCTCGATGAAGGCGTTCAGCGAAGCGACGCTGAAGACCACCTCATCGGAGTCGATGACGTCGTAGGTGTTGAGCTGATCCGGAGTGATCGCGTGCACGTTCTGCAGGTTCGCGACGCTCTTGCGAGCCGCCTCGTCCTCACGGTTCAGGACCACCAGGAACTTCCGGCGGGCGCTGAGCGCCTCGAGGAAGGTCCGGGCCGCCTTGGTGGACGGGGTCTGTCCGGCGACCAGCTCGGTCACCACGTGGATCCGCTCGTTACGCGCCCGGTCGGAGAGGGCACCGCGCAGCGCGGCGGCCTTCATCTTCTTGTTGACCTTCTGCGTGTAGTCGCGCGGCTGCGGACCGTGAACGGTGCCACCGCCGACGAACTGCGGAGCGCGGGTCGAACCCTGACGCGCCCGGCCGGTGCCCTTCTGGCGGTACGGCTTGGCGCCGCCGCCGCGGACCTCGCCGCGGGTCTTGGTCGAGTGCGTGCCCTGACGGCCGGCCGCCTGCTGGGCGATGACCACCTGGTGCATGAGCGCGATGTTCGCGGTCTGGTCGAACAGCTCGGCCGGCAGGTCCACGGTGCCGGCGGTGCTGCCGTCGGCGTTGCGGACGTCCAGCGTCAGCTTGGTTGCGGTTTCGGTGCTCACTTGTCGCCACCCTTCACTGCGTCGCGGATCACCACGATGCCGCCCTTGCGGCCGGGGATCGCGCCCTTGATCAGCAGGAGACCGGCCTCGGCGTCCACCTTGTGGACGGTGAGGTTCTGCGTGGTCACCTTGTCGTTGCCCATACGGCCTGCCATACGCATGCCCTTGAACACACGGCCCGGGGTGGCGCAGCCACCGATCGAGCCCGGCGCACGGTGCACGCGGTGCGCACCGTGGCTGGCGCCCAGGCCGGCGAAGCCGTGACGCTTCATGACGCCGGCGAAGCCCTTGCCCTTGGAGGTGCCCGTCACGTCCACCTTGACACCGTCGGTGAAGATGTCGGCGCTGAGCTCCTGGCCCACCTCGAACTCGGCGGTGTCGGCCACCCGGATCTCGGCGAGGTGCCGGCGCGGGGTGACGCCCGCCTTGGCGAACTGGCCGGTGACCGGCTTGTTCACCTTGCGGGGATCGATGGCACCGTAGGCGAGCTGCACGGCGGTGTAGCCGTCACGCTCGGCGGTGCGCAGCTGAGTCACGACGTTGGAGCCGGTCGCGATGACCGTCACCGGGACCACCCGGTTGTTCTCGTCGAAGACCTGGGTCATGCCGAGCTTGGTGCCCAGCAGGCCCTTGGTTGCAGTCTGATTGCTCATTATCTCTTCGCCCCCGTCACTGGATGTTGACGTCGACGCTGGCCGGCAGGTCGATGCGCATGAGCGCGTCGACGGTCTTCGGCGTCGGGTCGAGGATGTCGATGAGTCGCTTGTGAGTGCGCATCTCGAAGTGTTCGCGGCTGTCCTTGTACTTGTGCGGCGAACGGATGACGCAGTACACGTTCTTTTCGGTGGGCAACGGCACCGGGCCGACCACGCGCGCACCCGTACGGGTGACGGTCTCCACGATCTTGCGCGCCGAAGCGTCGATCGCCTCGTGGTCGTAGGCCTTGAGCCTGATGCGGATCTTTTGTCCCGCCACGCTGTGTCCTCTTCGTCTCTGGGTCTCTCGACGAGCAGAACACCGCGTGGACCAACACTCGCGCAGCAGGGCGCGAGCGGCAACGTGAGCCACATGACCACGCCTGACAAGGCGGTGATCGACGCTGTTCTTTTCGTCGTTGTACGCTGCCGGATCCCACGATCCGGCGCCGGCTTCCGCCGGCAGCTTCCCCGGTACCCGCGGTCGGGCGTGTCGTGACCGTGGCTCCGCCAGAGGCGGGCACGCGTTACACGCCCGGATCCGCGTCTGCGGTCCGGTGGAGTTCATCGCCTCATCAGAGGCAACCTGACCAGTATGCAGTACGGCCGGACTCAGGACAAATCGAGGCCGGTCCGACGCCCCCGAGCGCGGAGACTGCCGCGTTCGGCGCGACCGTGGCGCGTTCCCGAGACCGGCTGATCGGTCTCGGGAACCTCCGGCGGTCTCGGGAACCGCCTGTGGGCGCCGATGACGCCCCCTAGGGTAGGCCGCATGGGAAAGCTCGGGGACATCCGCGGCCAGCTGACCGACACCGCCGGCGCCATCAGATGCCTGCACCGAGAGGGGCTGATCGACGTCCGGGATCCGGGGCGCTTCGTCGACCTGGCCAAAGGCAACAAGACCGTGGGACCGCCGGCGACCGTCCTCAAGCACAATGCGCACGACGTTCCCGACGCCCCCGGCTTCACCGACGAACACGGCACCCTGACCTGGCGTGACCTCGACGAGCAGGCCAACGCCCTGGCCAACACGCTGCTGACCGCAGGCCTGCAGCCCGGTGACACCGTCGGCCTGATGGCACGCGACTCGCGGGCGGTGCCGCTGGCGCTGGCCGGGACAGGCCGGGCCGGACTGCGGCTCGCGCTGATGAACACCGGCACCGGCCGCGCACAGTTCACCGAGGTGGCCGCCAGGGAGAAGCTCGACGCGCTGCTCTACGACGAGGAGTTCGCCGAGGTCACCGCCGACCTGCCGGCAGATCTGCCGCGCATCCTCACCTGGCACGAGCCGGATGCGCTCGTCCCCGACGGTGTCCTCACCCTCGACGAGGCCGTCGCCTCCGGCAGCCGGGTGCCGCCGCCGGAGCCGGAGAAGTGGGGCGGGATGGTGATCCTCACCAGCGGCACCACCGGACTGCCCAAGGGCGCCAACCGCGCCAAGTTCTCCCCGTTCGCCTCGGTGCTGCTGCTCGACCGCATCGGCTTCCCGCGCGACGGCTCGATGGTGATCGTCTCCCCGCTGTTCCACTCGACCGGCTTCGCCCTGTGGTCGGTGAGCACCGCGCTGCACAACGAGACGGTGGTGATGCGCCGCTTCGACGCCGAAGCCACCCTCGCCGCGCTCGCCGCACACCGCTCGGCCGGGCTCGTCGCGGTGCCGACCATGCTGCACCGGATGATCGAGCTCGGTCCGGAGATCATCGGCAAATACGACCTGAGCGCGCTGACGACCGTGGTGGTCGCCGGCTCGTCGCTCTCCCCCACCCTGTGCGAACGCTTCCAGGACGCCTTCGGGGAGGTCCTCTACAACCTGTACGGGTCCACCGAGGTGGGCGTGGTGGCCATCGCCACCCCCGCCGAACTGCGCGCCCGGCCCGGCACCATCGGCCGGCCGCCCACCACCAGCCACCTGGCGCTGTTCGACGACGACGGCCGCCGCGTGAGCAGTCCGAACGTCAAGGCCCGGCTCTTCGCCCGCACCCTGGCCCCGTTCCAGGGCTACACCGACGGCCGGACCAAGGCCGAGATCGACGGCTACATGTCCACCGGCGACATGGCCTACGTCGACGAGGACGGTCTGTGGTTCATCGCCGGCCGCGACGACGACATGATCGTCTCCGGCGGCGAGAACCTCTACCCCCTGGAGGTGGAGAACCACCTCGCCACCCATCCCACGGTCGCCGACGTGGCGGTGATCGGCGTGGACGACGACGAGTACGGCACCCGGCTGCGGGCCTTCATCGTCGCCGCCGAGGGCGCCGAACCCGACGCCGACGAGCTGCGCGCCTACGTCAAGGCGCATCTGGCCCGCTACAAGGTCCCGCGCGATGTGGTGATCGTCGACGACCTGCCGCGCAACCCGACCGGCAAGCTCGTCCGCCGCCTCCTCCCCACCGGCCCCTCGACGAGTAGCCGGGTCTTTCGAGGGGACCTCGGCGCGGGACCTCGATACGCCGGGCACCAATCCTCTATGTACGAGCCGGGGCGGGCCACGGATCCTTGCTGGTTGAGTAGCGGCCGAGGAGCCTGCGACGAGGACGCGTATCGAAACCCGCCTCTAGGGTCAGCGCGGCATGCGGACCGGCTCGGGCTCGGTGTGCACCGGGTGCCCGGGCAGCATCATGCGGATGAGCGCGCCGCCCTCCGGCGACTGCTCGGCCACCACGCTGCCGCCCATACGCACCACCACCTGCCGCACGATGGCCAGCCCCAGCCCGGAACCGGGCATCGAGCGCGTGGTGTCGGCGCGGTAGAAGCGCTCGAAGACCAGTTCCCGGTCCTCCGGCGGGATCCCCGGGCCGCTGTCGGTGACCGACAGCTCCGCCCATTCCGGGCCGACCTGCCGGAGTAGCACCCGCACCGTACGGCCCGGCGGCGACCACTTGGCCGCATTGTCGAGCACGTTGAGCACTGCCCGGGAGATACCGCTCTGCTCGGCGAAGACGAACCAGGGCGAGGAGTTCACCACGAAGTCGACGTCCTGACGCCGGCGCCGCACGCGGGCCAGCGCGCCGTCGATCACCTCCTCGAGGTCCACCTCTTCGAAGACCACGTCCTGGGCGTCCTCGCGGGCCAGATCCACCAGGTCGCCGACCAGGGTCGAGAGCTCCTCGATCTGCGCCATCACATCCGAGCGCAGCTCCACCATGTCGGTGGCCGGCACCGGCGGGGCGCCCGGCTCGGAGGCGGCGATCAGCAGTTCGAGGTTGGTGCGCAACGAGGTGAGCGGCGTCTTCAACTCGTGGCCGGCGTCGGCCACCAGACGCACCTGCCGGGCGCGTGACTCGGCGAGCGCGGCCAGCATGGAGTTGAAGGCCTCGGTGAGCCGGGCGATCTCGTCCTTGCCGGTCACCGGCAGCGGTGTCAGATCCTGGGTGCGCGCCACCCGTTCGGCGTGCGCGGTGAGCCGGGACACCGGTCTCAGACCGCCCCGGGCGACGAGCGTGCCGGCCAGCGCCGCGAACGCCACCCCGATTCCCGCGGCGATCAGCAGCACGGTGGCCAGCCGGCGGAGCATCGCCTCGATGTGGTCGAGGTTCTGCGCCAGGATCACCGACCGCCCGTCGGGCAGTGCCCGGGCCAGCACCCGGTAGTGGCCCACCGTGCGCAGACTCTGCTTGTGCTCGCCCTTGAGCGAGGCCAGCATCACCTGGCGCTCCGGGATGCCGAACGGGACGTCGCCGGCGCCGATGGCCTGACCGCTCGAGTCGACCAGCGCCACGCTGATCGTGTTGTAGAAGACGGTGCCCGAGAGCAGGCCGCGCGGATCGTTGAGCCCACCGGCCTTGGCGAGCACCGTGATGCCGTCGGCGCGGGCGGTGAGCTGGTCGTCGGCATCGGCGTAGAGCGCCCGATGCACGAAGATGTAGGTGGCCGCGGCCATCAGCGACGCCGACAGCAGCACCACGGCCGCGGCCAGCAACGCCACCCGGGTGCGCAGCGACACCGAACGGGTCAGCGGATTGGGATCCCGGAGCGGTTTGAGTTCGGGGTAGACGGCCTTCACGGGTGCGGCATCACGGGGCGGTCTCGCGCAGCACGTAGCCCACGCCGCGCACGGTGTGGATCAGGCGGGATTCGCCGTCGGCCTCGGTCTTGCGGCGCAGATAGCCGATGTACACCTCGAGGGCGTTGCCCGAGGTGGGGAAGTCGTAACCCCACACCTCCTCGAGGATGCGGCTGCGGGTGAGCACCCGCTTCGGGTTGGCCATCAGCATCTCCAGCAGCGAGAACTCGGTGCGGGTGAGGCTGATCTGGCGCTCGCCGCGGGTCACCTCCCGGGTCACCGGATCGAGGGTGAGGTCCTCGAAGGTCATCGCCTCCGAGTCCTCCTCGTCGGGAGCGGTGCGCCGGGACAGCGCCCGCAGCCGGGCCAGCAGTTCTTCCATCGCGAACGGCTTGGGCAGATAGTCGTCGGCGCCGGCGTCGAGGCCGGCGACCCGCTCCGACACCGAGTCGCGGGCGGTGAGCACCAGGATCGGCAGATCGTCGCCGGCCGAACGCAGCCGACGGCACACCTCGAGACCGTCCAGCCGCGGCATCATCACATCGAGCACCATCAGGTCGGGCCGGTCGGCGACCACCTTCTCCAGTGCTTCGAGCCCGTCGCCCGCCGTCTCCACGGTGTACCCGTTGAAGGTCAGGGAGCGGCGCAGCGACTCCCGGACCGCCCGGTCGTCGTCCACTACGAGAATGCGCATGTCTACAGTCTTATCCACCCGGGCTGAGAGTGGTCTGAGGATGCCGCACGTGTCGCAGCCCCGCCACCGGTGCGAATACTGCCGGAGCGGGGCCGGCGGGCACGGGATCAGCGGGCGCGGAGGCCGGCGCGCCGGGCCGCGTCGAGGTGTTCGGTGGCGTAGCTCAGGGCCGTACGGCCCACTCAACCACCGATCAGGGTCCGCGGCGCTTGTTCTCGGTGGTCGAGTGCCCGGCGAGGCGCTAGCCGAGGCGGGCGTATCGAGACCCCGCCCCGGGAGAGGCGCGGCGTCAGCCGGACACCGGTTCGAGGCGGGCGAGCCGCCAGTGTCCGCCGGAGCGCTGCAGGGTGGCCCACCGGCTCACCGGCAGCCGGTCGGTCGCCGGATCGCCGGCCACCGACACCGACTGGTCGACGAAGACCAGCACCCGCGCCCGGTTCTCGTCGAGCCGGCCGACGGCCACGTCGAGCACCCTCGCCGACATGCTCACCTTCGATTCCACGGCGCCGGAGAACACCACGTCCGGGCCGCGACCGGCGTAGTCGGCGGCCAGCGCACCGGTGAGCAGCTCGCGCACCTGCGCGCGGCGCGCCGCGTCGTCGCCGGGGCCGAAGGTCATCAGCTCGGTGACCGCGTGGGCGGCCGCGGTTCCGGCGGCGGTGCGCTCGGCGTCGTCGTCGGAGCCGGCCCGCACGGCCACCACGGTCGCGGCCACCGCGACGGCCAGCACCAGCACCGTCAGCACCCCGGAGAGCAGAACCCATCGTCGATCGGCCGGCAGCAGCCGGTGCCACCAGCCCGTCACGACACCGGCTCCGTCGCACCGACCAGCCACGTCCCGTCGTGACGGACCATGGTCACCCGCAAGGCCACCCGGTTGGCCGCCGCCTCCGCCCCGATCAGCTCCGGTGCGCTCGCCTGCGCCACCAGCACCACGTCCACCCGATCCCCCGCATCTGCGGCGACGCCGGCGGACAGCACCTGCCCGGTGGCCGGCCGCCCGAGTCGGGCGACCGCCTCCCGCAGCGCGGGCGTCGCCTTCTCGAGCCGCTCGTGCTGCTGTCCGGTGGTCACCGCCAGCGCCGCACGCAGATACTCGTCCGGCCGGGCGGGGTCGGCGTCGAGCATGGTGGTCACGGCGCTGATCGCGGCCTCCCGCGCCGCCGCGTGCCGTTCCAGCCGGTCAGTGTCACGGTGGCGCAGCACCACATCGGTGACGGTGATCGCCAGCAGGACGACGGTCACCAGGGTTGCGGCGAGCAGCGCCAGCCGCACCCCGGCCCGTCGGCGGCGCGCCCGCACCCGCAGCTCGTCGGCGGCCGCGATCCGGGCCAGCCGTTCGGTGCGCCGGGCCTCCGCATACTTCTGACGGGCCGTGCGCAATCGCACGGTCTCCGCGGGCCGGTGGTCGATGTGGTTCACTGCAGCTCGTCCATCCCGGTCAGCACCCAGCGCCCGTCGCTGCGGGCGAAGTCGGCGTTCACCGATTTGATCGACTCCGTACTCTGCCCGCTCTCCGGGATCACCAGCACCCGCACCACGATCACGGCGGTGCCGCTGTCCGCCTGTTCGTCGACGACGCCGACGGCCAGCGGCTGCCAGCGCACCGCGCTCACCCCTGCCGGCACCGGAGCGCCGAGGGCCTCGGCCATCGACGTCTGCAGCGGACCGCCCACCAGGGTGCGGGCCCGGGCGCGATCGGCCTGCCAGCTGCCTGCGTCGGCGGAGAACACCTCGGAGATCACGATCCCGGCCTGTGCGCGCAGCTCGTCGCCGGTGTCGATCCGCTCGGCCACCGGAGCCCGCCACAGCTGCACCAGGATCAGGGCGGCGAGACCGGCGGCCACCAGCAGTCCGGCCGCGGCGAGCCGGACCGCAGCACCGGCCGGCGTCATGGGCGCTTCGAGCCGGCCGAGCACGCGGCTGCGGACACTCATTCGACGAATCCCACGCCGGAGAGTTTGAGGACCCCGTCGTCGGGGGTGACCACCACCCGCAGCCGCAGCTGCTGGGTGCCGGCGGCATCGGCGGAGACCCCGGTGCCGCCCACCTTGAGCGAGGCGACGATCAGCACCACCGAGTCCGGGTCGCCGCGCCGGGCCAGCGTCGCCGCGTCGATCCGCACCTCGCCGCGGCTGCCGGCCTTCTCGATGTATTGGGTGTAGGCCTCCGCCGACTGGGCGAAGCTGTCGTGGAACCCCCCGGTGGCACCGGCGAGGATCTGCCGCGCGCGATCCGCGTCGCCGGCGTCGGCGGTCAGCAGCAGCCTGGTGCGGTCGCGGGCGGCGTCGACGATCTGCCGGTCGGTGAACTCGGGGGTGCGCACCACCGCCTGCCATACCGCGACTGCGGCCAGCACCAGGGCCACGGTCAGCGCGGCGGTGAGCACCAGCCGGAGCCGGCGATCCCCGCGCGGGCGCAGTCCGGCCTCGGCCTCGGCCACCGCGAGCTCGTCACGGGCGGCGGCGGCATCGGCGCGCGCACGGCGCCAGGCCTGCAGGCCGGTGCTGGATCGGGACACGCGTCACACCCTAGTGGCTCGCCCCGGCCCTCCGGCCGGCTACTGACCGATGCGGGCGCTGTAGTCGGCGCGCGCCGCGGGGTCGTAGTCGAGGAACATGGTGTCGATCCCGGTCCGCCGGCGCATACCCGCCTTGAGTCGTTGCGGCAGTGCCGGATTGACGTTCACCCAGCCCATCGCGCGCGGAGCCGCCACCCGGACGCGGGGACGCACGATGGTGCCGACGATCTGCGCGGAGATCTCCTGCGGCGGCACCGACTGCACCATGGCGTTGGTGGTCAGACCGTCGATCAGCCCGGTGCGGGTGAAGGTGGGCATCACGGTGGAGACCCGCACACCCCGGCCGGACAGTTCTGCGTCGACGGCCTCGGAGAATTCGATGACCCCGGCCTTGGCGCCGTTGTAGACCGTCAGCCCCGGGGTGGGCAGCCGGCCCGCCACGGAGGCGACGTTGACGATCTGCCCGTGCCCGCGGGCCACCATCCGGCGGGCCGCCTCCTGGGTGCCGAGCATCACCCCCATCAGGTCGATCTCGAGGGTGCGGCGGATCAGCGTCTCGTCGTAGTCGAGGAACGAACCGACCGGCATGATCCCGGCGTTGTTGATCAGCACGTCCACCGGGCCGACGCGCTGCTCCACCTCGTCGAGGAAGCGGCGCACCGATGCCGGGTCGGTGACGTCGAGTTCGATGCCCTCCACCCCGAGGTCGGCGGCCGCCTTGCCCACCGCCTCGGCGTCGATGTCGCCGATCGCCACCCGCGCCCCCGCGCCGAGCAGGTCGGTGGCCGTCTGGAATCCGATACCGCGGGCGGCGCCGGTGATGGCCACCACCTTGCCGTTCAGGGCGGCACGCCGGCGCGCCAGCCGGTTCTGCGCGCGCCGGTCGAACACGGCCGGGATCGGCAACTGCATGAAAGCTCCTGGGAGACGGGTGATCGGGGGTTCGGCCGGTCGGATCAGTGGATCATCGGCGCGAGGAATTCGGCGGCCAGCGCCCGGGCGCCGGCCGGAGTGTGCACCGACTCGTCGGAGCTGGGCACCTCGAGATATGAGATCACCAGGCGCACATGGATCTCCACGGCCCGGCGCAGAGCGTGATCGGGCATCTGCGCACCGGCCTCCCGCAGGGTGCCGGCCACCCGCTCGGTCACCATGTCGATGAACAGGCTGCTCAGTGAGGCGGTGAGCCCGCGGATCTCGGAGTCCTCGAGCACCATCCGGCGCAGCAGCGGGTCTTCGTTGATCATGGTCGCGCCGCGTGTGAAGGCCTCCACGACGGCGTCGGCCGGCGCCAGCCCCTCGGTGGCCCGCTCGAGGTCGGCCATGCCGCGTTCGAAGGTGTCGTTGGCCAGCGCCAGAAGCAGATTGTCCTTACTCGGGAAGCGCCGGTACAGGGTGGACCGGCTCACGCCCGCGGTGGTGGCGATCGCATCCATGTTGGCCTGACGGACCCCGGCCTCGGTGAATTCGGCGGCGGCGGCACGCAGGATGGCGGCCTCCTGTTCGCGGGGCGGGGCGGTGACCCGTGCCTTGCGCGCCATCAGCGGCGCACCAGTGCGACGGGCAGCTTGTCCTTGGGTACCGGCAGGGCGCTGTAGTCCATCGGGATCTGGTATCCGGAGGGCACCGACCACTCGTAGTCGCGCAGCAGATTGTGCATGATCGTCTTGATCTCCATCTGTCCAAAGTACAAGCCGATGCACTTGTGCACGCCCCCGCCGAACGGCATCCACGCCATCCGGTGCCCCTTGTCCTCGGCGCGTTCGGGTGAGAATCGCTCCGGATCGAAGGTGTCCGGGTCGGTGAAGTACTTCGGGTCGCGATGGTTGGAGATCTGCGGGATCACCACCATGGTGTCCTTCGGGATGAAGTGGCCCAGGACCTGCGTGTCCTTGATCGCCATCCGGGGCTGCGCCGGCACCGGCGGGCACAGCCGCAGCGACTCGCGCATGACCAGATCGAGCACGTCCATCTCGGCGAGGTCGTCGTAGGCCAGCACCTCCGGCCGCTCCAGCGCCTGTGCGCGGGCCCGGTCCTGCCATTGCGGGTGCTCGGCCATCCGGTAGGCCATCTGCGTCATCGTCATGGTCGACGTGTCGTGGGCCGCCATCAGCACGAAGATCATGTGATTGACCACGTCCTCGTCGGTGAACCGGTGACCGTCGTCGCTCTGCGCATGACAGAGCACCGAGAACAGGTCGGGCGTCTCAGCGGCGCGCTTGGCGGCGATGTTGGCGTAGAAGAACTCTTCGAGGACCTTGCGCGAGCGCAGTCCCTTCCACCAGCGCCCGCCGGGCACCGGTTTGCGGACGAAGGCGACGCCGGCGCGCACCGTCTCGATGAACGCCTTGTTGAGCCGGTCGGCCTCGTCCTGCGGCAGTTCCAGTCCGAGGAAGATCTCCAGGGCCACGTCGAGCGTGAGCTGCTTGAATTCGCTGAACAGTTTCACCCGGCCGGTGGGCAGCGCCGCCACCCGATCCCGGATGAGCGGTTCCATCTCGCCGAAGTAACCGGCCAGCTTCTTGGGGGTGAATGCGGCCTGCATGATGTGCCGGTGATGGCGGTGCTCGTCGAAGTCGAGCAGCATGACGCCGCGGTTGAAGAACGGGCCGATGAAGTAGCTCCACGCGGGGGCGTTGGCGAAGGCCTTGTCCTTGTTCATGAGGATCTCGGCGGCGGCCTCGGCCCCGAAGGCGTTGACCAGCTGGACGCCGAGCGCATTCATGGCGAACAGGTCGCCGTACTGTGCGCGCCGCTTCGTCGCGAAGGCGAACGGATCGCGGCGCATGCTGAGCACTTCCAGGACCCCGTTGCGCTCGCTGACCGGCACCGGAAACAGTTCGCTGCCGTCAGCGGGCTGGGCGAGCAGTGGCGTGGCCATGAGATCCTCCCTCGGACGTCGGCGGCATCGGACTGTGATGTGCCTCATTCCATTGGAACAGATTTCACGCTGTGTTTCTAGTTTTCGGGGTGTGCGGGAGCGTCGTCGGTCCGGCCGGAGCGGTCCCGCTCCCGGTTACGCCGCGGAGAGGAGGGCGTGGCAACGGCGCAGCCGGTCCTCCCACCACTGCTTCCGTTCGGGCGAGGCGAGCGGAAGGTCGTCGTCGGGTTCGACCCGGCGCGGCACCAGCACACCGTCGCGCATCTCGAACGACGGCGCCACATCCTGCTCGAAGAGGGCCCCGGTGCCCAGCCCGCAGGCGTGGTTCAGGGTGGGCAGCGCGGCCGCGGCGGCCAGGCCCGCCGAGATGCCGATCGCCGAGTCGAGCGCACTGGAGATCACCACGTCGAGGTTCAGCCGCGCCCGCATCGCCAGCGTGGCCCGGATACCGCCGAGCGGGGCCACCTTGAGGACCGCGATGTCGGCGGCCTCGGCGCGGGCCACCTTGAGCGGATCGTCGGACCGGCGGATCGATTCGTCGGCGGCGATCGGCACGCTCACCGACTTGCGGACCACCGCCAGCTCCTTGACGCTGGCGCACGGCTGCTCCACGTACTCCACCTCGCCGATCGCCTCGATCGCGTCGATCGCCGTGGGCACATCCCAGGCGCCGTTGGCGTCGATCCGCACCGTCGGCACCAGTTCGCGCGCGGCGGCCACCCGCTGGACGTCGTCGTCGAGACTCTGCCCGGGTTCGGCGACCTTCACCTTGGCGGTGGTGGCGCCCGGATAGCGGGCGAGCACCGCGGCCACCTGGTCGGCCGGCACCGCCGGCACCGTGGCATTGACCGGAATCTGCTCACGGACCGCCGGCAGCGGCCCCTGCCAGGCCGCTTCGATGCCCGCCGCCAGCCACGGCGCCGATTCGGCGTCGTCGTATTCGGTGAACGGGCCGAACTCGCCCCAGCCCTTGGGGCCGCGGAAGATCATGGTCTCGCGCACGGTGATGCCGCGGAAGCGTGTCCGCATGGGCAGCGCCACCACCTCGGCGGTCGCCAGGATCTCGTCGACCGGGGGCACGGTCGGTTTGCTGGCGCGCAAGGTGAACGTGGGCACCTCGCCCTTCTTGTTGACGCCGAGACCGAAGACGTTGGTACCGCCGGGCTGATAGACCATGCCGCCAGCGTAGGGGATGCCTCAGGCGCCCGGCGCGGCCGCGTTCAGATGTCCCAGTGCGTGCTCGGCGAACTCGCGCGGCCGGTCGCGGTGCACGCTGTGCCCGGTCTCGATGGTGGTGAACCCGGCCGCCGGGATCGCCTCGGCCAGGGCCGAAAGGTGCCGTGACGGCAGGAAGCTGGCCGCACCGCCGGAGATCACCAGCGCGGAGGCACTGATCTGCGACAGCTCGTCCCACCACTGGGTATCGATCGCCTGGAACTGGCTCCCCACCTGGTCGGGCAGTGCCCGGTCGAAGGCCAGGAAGGGGCGGGGGTTCGCGGCCAGCGCTCGCAGCCCGCGGATCCGCTCCCCCAGGCTCGCGGTGGGCACGATCGATTCGGCGAGGTCGTCGTCGTTGCGCGGCATGGGCGGCGGTTCCTCGACCACCAGCCGCTGCACCCGATCGCCCTCGGTCATCGCCACCCGGAGCGCGGTGTGCGCCCCCAGCGAGTGACCGACCAGATCGAAGCGGTCCAGGCCGAGCTCGTCGGCCACCACCCGCAGATCGTCGGCGAACTCGCCGAGCCGGTAACTCTCGGCGTGCCCGCTGCGGCCGTGGCCGCGCAGGTCGACGGCGACCACCGGGCGGCCGGCCGAGCGCAGGTCGCGGGTGAAGCGTCGCCAGGCGGTGTGGTCGCCGCCCATGCCGTGCACCAGCACCACCGGCCGCTGAGCCGTGTCGCCGAGCGGCCCGGCGACGGCCACGGCCAGGTCGGGGTGCCGGCGGTCCGGCCGGGAGATCACGCGCATGCCGACCATGCTAACCAACCATGCCGCCGGCCTCCGGGCGCCGTCCCCACGATCGCACCGCGCGGTGTCCGGCCGTCATCCGAGGGTGCTCGCCCGCTCGCGAAGCACCCGCACCAGCAACTCCAGGCAGCCGACGGGGTTCTCCTGCAGATCGTGCCAGCTGAACGTCAGCGGCAGCCAGCCGGCGGCGATCAGCTGGTTCCGCTTGCGGATGTCGCTGCGGAAACGCCGGTGATCGCGGTGAAAGGCCCACCCGTCGATCTCCACCGCCACCTTCAGCTCCGGCCAGGCGAAGTCGATCCGCCAGCGGCCGAACGGCAGCTGCTGAACCCAGCCGGTGATCCGATCGCCGCGCAGCAGACCGGCGAAGGTGCGCTCGGCGTCGGATTCGGTATCGCCGTCGAGGGCGGCGACGAGCCGCCGGGCTCCCGCGAGTCCCGCGGCTCCGGCATTGCGCTCGAGGGTCGCGCGCAGCTGCGCAAGAGTCACCGCCCCCTGCTGCAGCGCCCGATCGAGGACGCGGGAGGCATCGTCGAGCAGGACCAGGGAACCGAGCAGGCTCCACGCCGGCGCGGTCACCTCCAGTCCGCGCACCCGGCATCGGTCCTGGCTCGGTATGCGCCGCCGCAGCGCCCGGACCTCGCAACCCGGCCAGCGATCCGTGCGTACCGGACCGGTCACAGCGATGGTCAGCGGCGCCGGCAGAGTCTCGATCAGACCGTGCCACCAGCAGGCGGTGAGCCGGTCGGGGATGCCGCAATGAGCGGCGGCGACCGCCCGGACCAGTGCCGCTTCGGTGAATTCGTGGCCGGCGCTGCGGTAGACGCCCCGCGCCACGGGTATCCACTCTCCGCGGCCCACCCGCCCGCGGATCCGGTCGCGGCTCAGACCGTGCCCGGCCGCCTGCCGCGCCGTGACGATGCCGTCCTGCGCGGCCAGCAGCCGCGCGATCTCCCCCGTGTCTCCCATACGGACTTGGACGCATGGGGCCGGTGCGCGGTTCCCCGACACTCCGGGAACGGCCCGCCGTCGGGGCCGATCCGGTAGCGTTCGCGGGCCTGAGGGCGACTTCCGCTACCGGATCCGCGCGCGTGCGCCGCGGTGGGCGGGAGAGGCCCGGAACCGGCGCGGGATGCGCAGAGCGCCCGCCCCGATGTCTCGGGAGCGGGCGCTCTGGGAGTCTCCTTCGGTCCCCGCGAGGGAACCGACGGATCAGATCATGCGATCAACCGATCACTTGATGATCTTGGTGACGCGGCCGGCACCGACGGTGCGGCCACCTTCGCGGATGGCGAAGCGCAGGCCCTCGTCCATGGCGACCGGCTGGATCAGCTTGACGCTCATCTCGGTGTTGTCGCCCGGCATGACCATCTCGGTGCCCTCGGGGAGGGTCACGACGCCGGTCACGTCCGTGGTACGGAAGTAGAACTGCGGACGGTAGTTGTTGAAGAACGGGGTGTGGCGACCGCCCTCGTCCTTCGACAGGATGTACGCCTGGCCCTCGAACTCGGTGTGCGGGGTGGTGGTGCCCGGCTCCACGACGACCTGGCCGCGCTCGACGTCCTCACGCTTCAGGCCGCGCAGCAGCAGACCCGCGTTGTCGCCGGCCTGAGCCGAATCGAGCAGCTTGTGGAACATCTCGATACCGGTGACGGTGGTCTTGGTGCTCTTCTCGCGGATACCGACGATCTCGACCTCGGCGTTCACGTTGATCTCGCCGCGCTCCACACGACCGGTGACCACGGTGCCGCGGCCGGTGATGGTGAAGACGTCCTCGACGGGCATCAGGAACGGCTTGTCGGTCTCGCGGACCGGATCCGGGATCGACTCGTCCACAGCAGTCATCAGGTCCTCGACGGACTTGACCCACTTCTCGTCGCCCTCGAGCGCCTTCAGCGCCGAGATCGGGATGACCGGGGCGTCCTCGTCGAACTCCTGGGCGGCCAGCAGTTCGCGGACCTCCATCTCGACGAGCTCCATGATCTCCTCGTCGTCCACCATGTCGGCCTTGTTCAGGGCGACCAGGATGTACGGCACGCCGACCTGACGCGCGAGCAGCACGTGCTCACGGGTCTGCGGCATCGGGCCGTCGGTGGCGGCCACGACCAGGATCGCGCCGTCCATCTGGGCGGCACCGGTGATCATGTTCTTGATGTAGTCGGCGTGACCCGGGGCGTCGACGTGAGCGTAGTGACGCTTGTCGGTCTGGTACTCGACGTGGGAGATGTTGATCGTGATACCACGAGCCTTCTCCTCCGGCGCCTTGTCGATCTGGTCGAAAGCGAAGCTCTCGTTCAGATCCGGGTACTTGTCGGCCAGCACCTTGGTGATGGCGGCCGTGGTGGTGGTCTTGCCGTGGTCGACGTGACCGATGGTGCCGATGTTCACGTGCGGCTTGGTCCGCTCGAACTTCGCCTTCGCCACTTGTGTCCTCCTGGACTTATCGTCTGCCGGGTGGTTCCCAGCAGATGGGGTTTACAGTTCCGGTCGCCGACTTCACACCGTTGACCGGGGGTATTCGTTTGTGCGCCGTAGCGCGGTCGCCGAGCCGGCGGGCGACTACTCGCCCGTCGCCTTCGCGATGATCTCCTTCGAGACGTTCGCCGGAACTTCAGCGTACGAATCGAAAACCATGGAGTAGTTCGCCCGGCCCTGAGTCTTCGACCGAAGGTCTCCGATGTAGCCGAACATCTCCGACAGCGGAACCTGAGCCTTGACGACTCGCGCACCGCTGCGCTCCTCCATGGCCTGGATCTGGCCACGGCGGGAGTTCAGGTCGCCGATGACATCGCCCATGTAGTCCTCGGGAGTCGTGACCTCGACGGCCATGATCGGCTCCAGAATGACGGGCTGAGCCATCTTCGCAGCCTCCTTGAGGGCCTGCGAACCGGCGATCTTGAAGGCCATCTCCGAGGAGTCGACGTCGTGGTACTGACCGTCGAGCAGGGTGACCTTCACGTTGACCAGCGGGTAGCCGGCCAGCACACCGTACTGCATCGCATCCTGGGCGCCGGCATCCACGGACGGGATGTACTCGCGCGGGACACGACCGCCGGTGACGGCGTTGTCGAACTCGTAGGTGGCGCCGTCCTCGGCGTCGACCAGCGGCTCGAGCTTGATGATGACCTTGGCGAACTGACCCGAGCCACCCGTCTGCTTCTTGTGGGTGAACTCGTGCTTGTCGACGGTCTTGCGGATCGTCTCGCGGTAGGCCACCTGCGGCTTGCCCACGTTGGCCTCGACCTTGAACTCGCGCTTCATGCGGTCGACCAGGATGTCGAGGTGCAGCTCGCCCATACCGCCGATGACGGTCTGGCCGGCCTCTTCGTCGAGTTCGACCGAGAAGGTCGGGTCCTCTTCGGCGAGCTTCTGGATCGCGATGCCCAGCTTCTCCTGGTCGGACTTGGTCTTCGGCTCGATGGAAACCTTGATGACCGGGTCCGGGAAGGTCATCGACTCGAGCACGATCGGGGCGTCCGAGGCGCACAGGGTGTCACCGGTGGTGGTGTCCTTCAGGCCGATCATCGCGTAGATGTGGCCGGCCACCGCCTCGTCGACCGGGTTCTCCTTGTTGGCGTGCATCTGGAAGAGCTTGCCGATGCGCTCCTTCTTGCCCTTGGTGGCGTTGAGCACCTGGGTGCCCGGCTCCACCTGGCCGGAGTAGACGCGCACAAAGGTGAGCTTGCCGAAGAACGGGTGCGCCGCGATCTTGAAGGCCAGCGCCGAGAACGGCTCGTCCTTGCTCGGCTTGCGGGTGAGCTCTTCTTCCTCGTTGCCCAGGGCGTGGCCGTGCACCTCGCCGATGTCCAGCGGGTCCGGCAGGTAGTCGATGACCGCGTCGAGCAGGGGCTGAACGCCCTTGTTCTTGAACGCGGTACCGCACAGCACCGGGTACAGCTCGGAGTTCACCGTCAGCTTGCGGATGGCGCCCTTGATCTCGTCGACCGTCAGTTCCTCGCCGGAGAAGTACTTCTCCATGAGTTCCTCGTCGGACTCGGCGACGGTCTCGAGCAGCTTCTCGCGGTACTCGGCGGCCTTGTCGGCCAGATCCGCCGGGATCTCCTCGATGGTCGGCTCGGCGCCGATCTCGACGGTGCCCCGCCAGGTGATGGCCTTCATCTCGATCAGGTCGACGACGCCGTCGAAGGCATCCTCGGCACCGATCGGCAGCTGCAGCACCAGCGGCTTCGCGCCGAGGCGGTCGATGATGGTCTGCACGGTGAAGTAGAAGTCCGCGCCCATCTTGTCCATCTTGTTGACGAAGCAGATGCGCGGCACGTCGTACTTGGCGGCCTGACGCCAGACCTGCTCCGACTGGGGCTCGACGCCCTCCTTGCCGTCGAAGACGGCGACGGCGCCGTCGAGCACGCGGAGCGAACGCTCCACCTCGACGGTGAAGTCGACGTGGCCCGGGGTGTCGATGATGTTGATCTGGTTCTTGTTCCAGAAACAGGTGACGGCGGCCGAGGTGATGGTGATACCCCGCTCCTTCTCCTGCTCCATCCAGTCGGTGGTCGACGCACCGTCGTGGGTCTCACCGATCTTGTAGTTGACACCCGTGTAGTACAGGATGCGCTCGGTGGTGGTGGTCTTACCGGCATCGATGTGCGCCATGATGCCGATGTTGCGGACCTTCTTCAGGTCGGTCAGCACTTCTTGTGCCATGTCGTTCCCTTCGGGAAGTCGTGAGGGCTTGGGCCTGTCGTTACTGTTCGGCGAAGCGCTGCGCGGGGCCTGGGCCCCGCGCAGCGGAGATCACCAGCGGTAGTGGGCGAAGGCGCGGTTGGCCTCGGCCATCTTGTGGGTGTCCTCACGACGCTTGACCGCGGCACCGAGACCGTTGGAGGCGTCCAGCAGCTCGTTGGCCAGACGCTCGACCATGGTCTTCTCGCGACGCTGCCGGCTGAAGGTGACCAGCCAGCGCAGGGCGAGGGTGTTGGCGCGGCCGGGCTTGACCTCGACGGGCACCTGGTAGGTGGCGCCACCGACGCGACGGCTCTTCACCTCGAGGGTGGGCTTGACGTTGTCGAGCGCACGCTTGAGGGTGATCACCGGATCGGTGCCGGTCTTCTCACGGGTCTGCTCGAGGGCCTGGTAGACGATGCGCTCGGCGGTGGACTTCTTGCCGTCCAGCAGGATCTTGTTCACCAGCTGGGTGACCAGAGTGGAACCGTAGACCGGATCCTGGACGAGGGGGCGCTTGGGAGCGGGTCCTTTACGTGGCATGACTTAGCTTCCCTTCTTGGCGCCGTAACGGCTGCGAGCCTGCTTGCGGTCCTTGACACCCTGGGTGTCGAGCGAGCCGCGGATGATCCGGTAGCGAACACCGGGAAGGTCCTTCACACGACCACCGCGCACCAGCACCATCGAGTGCTCCTGCAGATTGTGGCCTTCACCCGGGATGTAAGCGGTGACCTCGACGCCGCTGGTCAGGCGCACACGGGCGACCTTACGCAGAGCGGAGTTCGGCTTCTTGGGGGTGGTGGTGTAGACGCGGGTGCACACGCCGCGACGCTGCGGGCTCCCCTTCAGGGCTGCGGTCTTCTTGATCGAAGCCTTGTCCTTGCGGCCCTTTCGGACCAGCTGATTAATGGTTGGCACTAGTTATCTCTCATCTCGTGGTCCGGCAGTGCGCCGGTCCTGTCTGCCATCGCGGTTGGTGCTCCGGGCAGGCCGTCGGCACGGGCAGGTGCCCCGCCGGCGACTTCCGCGATTCGCCCCACCAGCGTTCTCACACTGGTCAGTGATGGTTTTTTGCACCCGAGGTCGGGCGTGTCGTGCAGCCCGGTTCGGTGCAGGTCTTTACGCACCGTCATCTCCGTACCGGCAGACGACAGCTGGGCAGCACCCAGCGGGCTGGGCGCCGTCGACATACTTTACAGGCCAGATTTCGACAGGTCAAAATCGTTGACATCGCTGTTCAGGGCTGGTGTGGACGCCGTCTCGGCGACCCCGGATTCCAGGGTACGGCACCGGCCCGGTCACCACACGGTGCGGCGCATCGGACGGGGGTGCGGCCGGTCACGTCCGGCCCGCCCCGGCCGAGCCGGATCGGGTGGGCGGTGACAGCATGGTGCCCATGTCCCCCACCGTCGGCGGCCTCCGGGCGTCCCTGCACGGCACCGGCCGGCGGGGCCGGGTCCTGGTGCTGATCGCGATCCTGGTCTTCTCCCTCAGTCTGCGCACGGCCGTCACCTCGCTGACCCCGCTGCTCGGCCGGATCGGCGACGACCTCGGTTTCGGAAGCGTGGCCACCGGCCTGCTGGGCATGCTGCCGACTCTGCTCTTCGGTGTGGCCGGGGTGGTCGGGGCCGGGCTGGGCCGGCGGTTCGGGCTCGAGCAGGTGACCACCGCCGCGGTGGTGCTCACCCTGGTGGGTATCGGCACCCGGGCCTTCTGCTCGTCGGCCTGGTCGCTCATCCTCACCTCGACGCTCGCCCTGTTCGGCATGGGGCTGGGCAACGTACTGGTGCCGCCCCTGGTCAAGCGGTACTTCGCCGACCGGATCGCGGTGGTGAGCACCGTCTACATCCTCTGCGTGCAGCTGGGCACCACCGTCCCGGCCGCGATCGCGGTGCCGGTGGCCGACGCCGCCGGCTGGCGCGTCTCGCTGGCCCTGTGGGCGCTGGTGCCGCTGATCGCGCTGCCGGCCTGGCTGATGGTGGTCCGCGAGCGCCGCGGGGCTCCGGTCGACGACGCCGGCGTCGCCGAGCGCCGGAAGCTGCCGGTCTGGCGCTCGCCCATCGCCTGGGGCCTGACCCTGATGTTCGGCATGACCTCACTGCTGACGTACTCGCTGCTGACCTGGATGCCCAAGGTGATCACCGACGCCGGCGGCAGCGAGTCGCTCGGCGGCACCGCGGTGGCGGTCTTCTCCGGCGTGGGTCTGGCCGCCACGGTGGTGGTGCCCTGGCTGACCGTCCGGTTCGCCAATCCGTTCGGTTTCGTCGCCGGTTTCGCGGTGTGCATGCTGGCCGGTCTGGCCGGGCTGCGGTGGGCGCCGATGGACGGCTGGATCTTCTGGGCGCTGCTCACCGGTGTCGGCGTCTGCTCGTTCCCGATGTCGCTGACGCTGATCAATGTGCGCACGCGCACCGCCGACGGCTCGTCGGCGCTCTCGAGCTTCGGGCAGGGCCTGGGCTACCTGCTGGCCTGCGCCGGACCGCTGCTCTTCGGGGTGCTGCACGATGCCTCCGGCGGCTGGGACCTGTCCTTCGGGGTGCTGCTGGTGGCCACCACGCTGATGACCATCGGCGCGTGGATCATCTGCCGGCCGCGGAACCTGGAGGACGATCTGGCCCGGCGCTCCGCCGCGGCCGCGCCGGACGCTCTAGGCTGAGCGGCAGATCCCGCTGCCGCCGAAAGGACCGAAGTCCGGTGACGACCCCTGCCAGCCCGCCCGCCCCGGTGACCGTGGGCGTCGACGAATCCGACGAGGCGCTCGGCGCCGTGGCCTGGGCGGCTCGCTACGCCGATGCGGCGAACACCGGACTGCGCCTGGTCCATGCGATCGCACCGGTCGAGTGGATGTTCGGCGCCGCGGTCGCCTTCTCCCCGGAGGGGCTGGGCGCCAAGCTGTCTCAGCACGCGGACGAGGTCCTCGCCCGGGCGACGACCACCGCACGCGAGGCGGCCCCCGGGCTGTCCGTGCAGACCCAGGTGCTCGACGGCGGCGCCGTGGCCGAGGCCCTCGCGCAGGCGGCGGCCGACTCACTCCTGCTGGTGATCGCGGCCGGCAGCGCCGGCGGCGGGCTGCGCGAGGCGATGCTCGGCGGCCACGTGACCCGCACGGTGCTCAGCTCACCGGTGCCGGTCGTGGTCTGGCGCGCCCCGGAGGCCACCCGGACCGGGCCGCCGCTGCCGGTGGCGGTGGGCGTGGACGAGTCCGAACCCGCTGAGCGCGCCGTCCGCGCGGCCTTCGCCGCCGCGGCGGTGCTGCGCGCGCCGGTGCAGGTGGCCCACATGTGGGAGACCGGTGCGGCGGTGGGCCTGGGTTACGGCGAGGGCCCCACCGACTGGCCCCTCGAACATGTCCTCAAAGCCGAGCAGGAACAGCAGATCACCGCGCTGGTGGCACCGGTCGCCACGGACTTCCCGCATGTGCACCAGGTGGAGGTGCGCACCGACACCACCCCGATCAAGGGGCTGACGGAGGTCTCCGGATCCGCGCAGCTGCTGGTGGTGGGCAGCCGCGGCCGCGGCCGGCTGGCCGGCGCGGTGCTCGGCTCGGTGAGCCAGGCGCTGCTTCATCACGCGCGCTGCCCGCTGCTCGTCGTGCACTGACGATCAGCGCTCCACCTCCGCTGTGAACTGTGGCACAGTGGCGGTCAGGGATGGGATCCGGAGGCACCGAGGAACCATGACGGCACCACAGCAGACGTTGATCACTGCGTCGTGGCAACGGTCCGAAGCGGCCGGGCTCAGCCGGGACGCACGACCGTCGCCCGAGTTCGCCGACATCTACGACGCCGACCCGCTGCTCGACGCGGCCCGGCCGGTGCTCGCCCAGGCGGCGTCGGCGCTGCAGGGGACGGAGACCGCGCTGCTGCTGATGGATCAGCGGTGCCGGCTCGTCTCGTCGGTGTCCGGCGGATCGACGCTGGAGCGAACCCTGCGCGCCAACGGCATCGAGCCGGGCGCGCGGGTTGACGAGGACAGCATCGGCACCACCGCGCTCGGCACCGTCGCGGAAGTCCGCGGTCAGGTGACCGTGCACGGCGCCGACCACTATCTCGAACAGTTCCGCGGGATCAGCTGCTTCGGGCAGCCGATCATCCACCCGGTGACCCGCCGGCTGGCCGGTGTGCTGTGCCTGGCCGAATCCGCCGATCAGGCGACACCGCTGTCGGTGCCGATGGTCCGGAGTCTGGTCGACGGCATCGGCGAGCGTCTGCTCAGCCGCTCCAACCGGGACAAGCACCTGGTACTCAGCGCCTTCGAACGCGCCACCGCCGCCGGCGGAGCGCCGGTCGTCGCCCTCGGCCACGACGTGCAGCTGACCAATGCGCGGGCCGCACGGTTGCTCGACATCGCCGACATGGGGCTGCTCCGCATGCTCGTCAACGCCCCCGACGGCCGGATGCACACCCTCAGTCTGTCGTCCGGTGCCGTCGTGGAGGTCCTCGTCGAGCGGCTGCCCGGTATCCGGGACGCGGCCCTGTTCACGCTCCGCGAAGCGGCCCCGGCGGAGCCGGCCGGGACTCCGGCGGCGGCCATCGGATCGGAGGCCGCCGCGGTCGCCGTGTTCGGGGAGCCCGGCAGCGGCCGCACCACCCGGGCCCGCACCCTGCTCGCCGGACGCCCGGCCGACGAACTCGACGTGGCCGCCAGGATCCTCGGGACCGACACCGTCGACGTGACCGGTGCGGTGCGCCGGGCATGGGCGGGAGGGCGGTCTCTGCTCGTCGACGGCGTCGACCTGCTCGACGATCGTTCGCTGGCGCTGCTCGCCGCCGCCGTCGAGCGCGCGGTGGGGCGCCACGCCCTGGTGCTGGTGGCCGGCGACGACCCGCGGCCGGCGGTCGCGTCGCTGCTTCACCGCTGCGGCCGCCGGGTGGAGACGCCGCCGCTGCGCCGCCGGCCCGACGAGCTCGCCGCGCTGGCCCAGGCGATGCTGACCCGCCTGCGGGAGGGCGCACCGACGGCACCGGCGCTGACCGGCCCGGCGGTCGACGCGCTGCTCAGCCGCAGCTGGCCGGGCAATCTCCGGGAACTCCACGCCGTCCTCGAACGCGCCGCGGCCGCGGCCGCCGCCCGCGGCACCGACCGGGTGGATGTGGGCGATCTGCCCACCGAGTACCGCACCACCACCCGGGCGGCGCGCCTGTCCGGACGCGAACAGGCCGAGCGGCTGGCAATCATCGAGGCCCTCGAGGCGGCCGGCGGCAACAAGGTGCACGCCGCCCGCGCCCTGGGCATCAGCCGGACCACCCTGTACGCCCGGATCCGGGCGCTGGGCGTCGACCTCTGAGCCGCACCGCGCACAACTGTTCAGTTTCTGGACATCGCGGCCCCGGCCGGACCTGGCAGAACTGAAGGGGCACACACAGTGGTGCCGATCACGATTTCTCTTCCGCGTGGTCGACGACATAGTGATGGAGTCCCCGATGACCACTTCCACCGAATCCCGGCTGCTCCCCGAAGTCGCGGAATTCGTCGCGCAGGACAAGCGTCTGCTGATCGGCGGCGCATGGGTGCCCGCGCAGTCCGGCCAGACCTTCGAGACGGAGGACCCGGCCACCGGCCGGCCGATCACCCGGGTCGCCCAGGGCGACGCGCAGGACGTGGACCGCGCCGTGCAGGCCGCCCGGATCGCCTTCGAGGAGGGTCCGTGGGCCCGGATGAAACCCAATGAGCGCGAACGGCTGCTCTGGCGGGTCGGCGACATCCTGTCCGAGCGGGCCGAGATCTTCGGACAGCTCGAAGCACTCGACAACGGCAAGGCCGCCACCATCGCCACCGCCGTCGACACCGCGTGGGCCGCGGACGTGTGGCGCTACAACGCCGGCCTGGCCACCAAGATCAAGGGCGACTCGGTGAACGTCTCGATGCCGTTCTCACCGGACGGCCGCTTCCACGCGTACACGCTGCGGCAGCCGCTCGGCGTGTGCGGCCTGATCGTGCCGTGGAACTTCCCGCTGCTCATGGCCAGCTGGAAGCTCGCACCGGCGCTGGCCGCCGGCAACACGGTCATCCTCAAACCGGCCGAGCAGACGCCGCTGACCGCACTGCTGCTCGGCGAGGTCTTCGAGGAGGCCGGTTTCCCGCCCGGCGTGGTCAACATCGTGACCGGCTACGGCGACGCCGGTGCCGCGCTCTCCGCACACGACGGCGTCGACAAAGTCGCCTTCACCGGCTCGACGGAGGTGGGCAAGAAGATCGTGCACGCCGCGGCCGGGAACCTGAAGAAGGTCTCCCTCGAACTGGGCGGCAAGAGCCCGAACATCGTCTACGCCGACGCCGACCTCGACGCCGCCGTCGCCGGCTCGGTGGCTGCCTGGATGTTCAACCACGGTCAGTGCTGTGTGGCCGGCACCCGGCTGTTCGTCCAGCGGGAGATCTTCGACGACTTCACCCAGGCGGTGGCCGACGCGGCAGCGCAGGCCAAGATCGGCCCGGGCCTCGATCCCGCGACCGAACTCGGACCGCTGGTCTCGCAGGAGCAGTTCGACCGGGTCGACGGCTACATCCAGCAGGGCCTGGCCGACGGCGCACGGGCGCTCACCGGCGGCAAGCGCTGGGGCACCGAGGGCTACTTCGTCGAGCCGACCGTCTTCGTCGACGTACGGCCGGACTTCTCGATCGTCGAAGAGGAGATCTTCGGTCCGGTGGTCGCGGCGCTGCCCTTCGACGGTGAGGACGACGTCGCCCGGGCCGCCAACGACTCGATCTACGGCCTCGCCGCAGGCATCTGGACCAGGGACATCTCCAAGGCGCACCGCACCGCCGCCGCCGTGCAGGCCGGCTCGGTCTGGGTCAATCAGTACAACGGCTTCGACACCGCCCTGCCGTTCGGCGGCTTCAAACAGTCGGGCTGGGGCCGGGAGCTCGGCGACTGCGCCATCGACCTCTACACCCAGACCAAAGCCGTCAACGTCGCACTCTGACCACTCCCCTCCCGCTCGACTCACGACAAGTATCGACCAAGAAAGCAGGACGTCATGAAGACCAAAGCCGCTGTGCTCCTCGAGGCCGGCAAGCCCTTCGAGATCATGGAACTCGAGCTCGACGGTCCCGGACCGGGTGAGGTGCTCATCAAATACACCTCCGCCGGCCTGTGCCACTCCGATCTGCACCTCACCGACGGCGACCTCCCGCCGCGGTATCCGATCGTCGGCGGCCACGAGGGCTCGGGCGTCATCGAAGAGGTGGGACCGGGCGTGACCAAGGTCAAGCCGGGCGACCACGTGGTGTGCAGCTTCATCCCCAACTGCGGCACCTGCCGGTACTGCTCGACAGGTCGCCAGAACCTGTGCGACATGGGTGCCACCATCCTCGAGGGCTGTATGCCCGACGGCACGTACCGTTTCCACGCCGACGGCAAGGACTTCGGTGCCATGTGCATGCTCGGCACCTTCGCCGAACGCGCCACCATCTCGCAGCACTCGGTGGTCAAGGTGGACGACTGGCTGCCGCTCGAGACCGCGGTGCTCGTCGGCTGCGGAGTGCCCTCGGGCTGGGGCACGGCGGTCAGCGCCGGCGATCTGCGCGCCGGGGACACCGCCGTCGTCTACGGCATCGGCGGGCTGGGCATCAACGCCGTGCAGGGCGCGGTGTCGGCCGGCTGCAAGTACGTGGTCGTGGTCGATCCGATCCCGCTCAAGCGGGAGACGGCACTGAAGTTCGGTGCCACACACGCCTTCGCGACGGCGGAGGAGGCGCACGCCAAGGTGACCGAGCTGACCTGGGGGCAGGGCGCCGATGCGGCCCTGATCCTGGTGGGCACCGTCGACGAGGCCGTGGTGAGCGCGGCGACCGCGGTCATCGGTAAGGGCGGCAAGGTGGTCATCACCGGACTGGCCGATCCGACCAAGCTGACGGTGCACGTCTCGGGCACCGATCTCACGCTCAACCAGAAGACCATCATGGGCACCCTGTTCGGGTCGATGAACCCGCAGTACGACATCGTCCGGCTTCTACGGCTCTACGACGCCGGCGAGCTCAAGCTCGATGAGCTGGTGACCACGCGGTACTCCCTCGAGGAGGTCAACCAGGGCTACGAGGATCTGCGCAACGGAGTGAACATCCGGGGCGTCATCGATCACGCCGTGTAGCACCGCCCCCGGTCCCCCCGGACACCGCTGAGCCGCCCCCGCCCGGGGGCGGCTCAGCGCATCGCGCGCTGCGGCTCGGCGGTCAGGAGCCGGCGCCGCGCATGAGCTGGTCGAGGGACTGCAGCGCGGGCACGGCGGCGGTGAGTCGCTCGCGGTCCACGGCGCTGAGTTCGGAGATGTACCCGGAGAACCAGGCGGCCCGGCTGCGCCTGCGGGCGGCGACCTCGTCGCGGCCCTGCTCGGTCAGTTCCACCAGGATCGCCCGGCCGTCGGCGGGGTCCCTGCGGCGCACCACCGAGCCGGACTGCTCGAGCCCGGACACCAGTGCGGTCATCGACGGCTGCGCCACGCCCTGCTGCTCGGCGAGCACCGTGATGCGCTGCGGGCCCACGTCGTTGAGCCGCGCCATCGTCGCCCCGGCGGTGGGGCTGATCTCGCGCGGTATCTGGCGGTGCAGCTGGGAGAACAGCGAGTAGAGGACCTCGGCGAGTTCGTACGACTGAGCGCCGCGCTGGTCGTCGGTCGCGGCCGCTTCGGCCATCGAGTCCTCCTTCGATCCGTCCCCGTCCGGGACGACCGGACCGGGCGGGGGTGATCCGCCCAGTCTATGCGGTCGCCGCCGACGCCAATTTGCATTGACTATCTATATAGCCTATCTATCTTTATATGGCTCATTCCTCGGCAAGTCCGTTCCAGCAGCCGCGGGCGGTGTGGGCGGTCGCCTTCGCCTGCGTCGTCTCGTTCATGGGCATCGGATTGGTGGACCCGATCCTCAACTCCCTCAAGGGAGATCTCGGCGCCACCGACTCGCAGACCACCATGCTGTTCACCAGCTATCTGGTGGTGACCGCCGTGGCCATGCTGATCACCGGCGCGGTCTCGTCCCGGATCGGCGCCAAGAACACGCTGATCGCCGGCCTGGTGCTGATCGTCGCCTTCGCCGCAGCGGCCGGCGCCAGCGACTCGATCAGCCAGATCATCGGCTTCCGGGCCGGCTGGGGCGTGGGCAACGCCCTGTTCATCGCCACCTCGCTGGCGGTCATCGTCGGCGCGGCCAGCGGCGGCTTCGAGGGAGCGATCGTGCTCTACGAGACCGCCCTCGGCGTGGGCATCGCCACCGGCCCGCTGATCGGCGGGCTGCTCGGCGAGGTCAGCTGGCGCGGGCCGTTCTTCGGTGTGGCCGTGCTGATGCTGATCGCCCTGGTCGCCACCGTGGTGCTGGTCGAGCCCACCCCGAAACCCGCCGAGAAGCAGTCGGTCCTCGAACCGATCAAGGCCCTGCGGCATCGCAGCCTGGCGACCACCAGCGTCGTCGGCCTGCTCTACAACTGGGGCTTCTTCACCATTCTCGCGGTCTCGCCGTTCCTCATCGAGTTCAAGCCGATCCCGATGGGCGGCATCTTCTTCGGCTGGGGCATCCTCGTCGCCGTCTTCGCCGTCTTCGGCGCCCCGTTCCTCAAGTCCCGGATCGGCACCACCAATGCGCTGTTCATCGCGCTCGGCGGCATGGTGGTGGTCTCCCTGGTGATCGGCATCTGGGCCGACACCAAGGTGGCGGTGATCGTCGCGGTGATCGCCTCGGGCGTCTTCGTCGGCCTGAACAACACCCTGGTCACCTCCGCGGTGATGAGCATCGCGCCGGTGCCGCGGCCCACCGCCTCGGCCACCTACGGCTTCGCGCGCTTCATCGGCGGCGGCCTGGCCCCCTACGCCGGCGGCAAGATCGCCGAGACCGTGATGAGCGGCAGCCACCCGGAGGCCACCGACTACCGCATCCCGTTCCTGATCGGCGCGGCCGCGGTCTGTCTGGGCGGGCTGCTGCTGGCCACCCTGCGCAGCGATCTCGACGCGGCCGACGCCGAATCGCGCCAGGCGGTCTCGAATGAACGCCGCGACTCCGAGGAAGCGGTCCGGGAGATCCCGGCCGTCGAGGAGGAGGCGGTGCTCGCCGAGGACGCCCTGCACGGCGACCGGGAGTTCAGCGGGCAGGAGTTCGGCGGACGGGACGAGACGATCGCCGACCGCTCCCGCTGAGCGCGGCCGCCGGAGAGGTTCGCCGGTCAGTCGGCCACGGTGTGCGGCAGCGTGACGGTGCCGGGCGTGATCGTGGCCGGGCGCGACGGCGGCGGCACCACCGGTCCCACGTTCCCGTCCGGCGCGGTGTCGAGGTCCACCACCACCGGCGCGTGGTCGCTGGGTTTGGTGCCCTTGCGGGCGGCACGGTCCACCCAGGCGGCCTGCACCCGCTGCGCCAGCGGCGCACCGGCCAGAATCAGGTCGATCCGCATGCCCAGATCGCGGTGGAACATGCCGCCGCGGTAGTCCCAGTACGAGTAGATGCGCTCGTGCGGCCAGTGCTCGCGGACCACATCGTCCATGCCCAGCGCCAGGAAGCCGGCCAGCTCGGCGCGCTCGGGTTCGGTCACGTGGGTGTGCCCCGCAAGCGCGAGCGGATCGAAGACGTCCTGATCGGCCGGAATGATGTTGAAGTCGCCGCACACCATGGTGCCGGCCGCCTCCGGGGCGACGGCCGCGCGCAGCCGATCGAGCCAGGTCAGCTTGTAGGTGTAGTGGTCCGAGTCCACCTCGCGGCCGTTGGGCACGTACACCGAGTAGATCCGGACGCCGTCGCAGACCGCGGAGATCGCCCGGCCCTCCGGCGGATCCGCGGGGTCGGGGTAGCCCGGGGCATCCGGAAAGGCCACCTGCACATCGGTCAGACCCACCCGGCTCAGCAGCGCCACCCCGTTCCAGCGGCCCTGGCCGGCGTGCGCGAATTCGTAACCACGGGAGGACAGTTCGTCGCCGAGCTCCTCGGCGAAGACCTCGTCGGAGACCTTGGTCTCCTGCAGGCACACCACGTCCGGGGCACGCTCGTCGAGCCAGGGCAGGAAGCGGGGCACGCGCTGCTTGATCGAGTTCACATTCCAGGTCACCACACGCATGCGCTCAGCGTACTGCGCGCCGTCACGGCACCCGACGCGGCTGTATACCCGGTGTGGCCGAGAACTTGGGCTGCCTGACCGACCTCTGAGGTCGGTCAGGCAGCCCAAGTTCTCCGGGTTCGGGGCCCGCGGCGGTTCAGCCGGAACCGAGCGCGGCGCGCAGTTGCTCGGCCCAGGCCGCCGTCACCTGGGCGCGTCGGGCCGAGTCGTCGGAGAGGGTGTCGGCCAGACCCAGTCCGCGTGCCAGGTCCAGGGTGACCTGGGCCAGCCGATGGGTCTGCGGGTTGGTGCCGGCCGGGTCCAGTCCGGACACCGTCAGCCGATGCGCGGCCCGCGCCAGCTTGGCCTCGAGCGGCAGGATCGCCTCCCGCAGCACCGGATCGGAGGCCGCGGCCGCCCACACCTGCAGGGCCGCCTTGAACTGCTTGCCGGTGTAGATCGACACCGCGCGGTCGACCACCGTGTCGATCCGCTCGGGACCGTCGGGCAGATCGGCCACGGTGGCGGCCGCCTCGGCGGTCATCTCCTCGAACATCTCCTCGAGAACCGCGGTGATCAGCGCCTCCCGGGTCGGGAAGTGATGCTGCGCGGCGCCGCGCGAGACCCCGGCGGCCTCGGCGACCGCCGACACCGTCGCCGCCGCCCACCCTTCGGTGGCCAGCAGGTCGACGGTGGCCGCGAGCAGCCGTTCCCGGGTGGCCCGGGAACGGTCCTGCTGCGGCTGCCGCGCCGACACGCTCACGGCCGGCGCACCTGAACCGCGGGCGCCTCGACCGCCCACGGCGGCGGCTCCTTGCTCAGGAAGGCGGTCATGCCGGCCCGCGCCTCGTCACTGCCGAAGAGCGCCATCGACTCGGCCGCTCGGGCCTGCGCGGCGACGTCGTAGCCGTCGAGCAGGGCCGCGGTGGTCAGTTTCTTGCTGGCCGCCAGCCCCTGCGGGGACGCCTTGGCGATGCCGGTCAGCACCGCCGCCAGCTCGGCGTCGAGCTTCTCGGCGGTCACCGCGGTGGTGATCAGTCCGATGCGTTCGGCGGTCTGCGCCCCGAAGGTCTCCCCGGTGACGAAGTACCGGCCGGCGGCCCGGGCGGAGATCTTGGCCAGCAGCGGCACCGAGATGATCGACGGGGCCAGACCCAGCCGCGCCTCGGTGAGCGCGAAGCTGGCGGACTCGCCGGCCAGTACGATGTCGGCGGCGGCCACCAGCCCCAGACCACCGGCCCGCACGTGACCGTCGACCACGGCGACCACCGGCACCTCGAGCTCGAGGACGGCCTTGATCAACTCCACCATCGCCGCCCCGGATTCGGCTGTCGCCTGCTCCGGGTCCAGTCCGCGGCGCAGTGCCTCACCGAGATCGGCTCCGGCGCAGAAGGTTCCGCCGGTGTGCGTGAGCACCACCACCCGGACCTGCGGATCGTCGGCGGCACGGCGTAGCCCGTCCCGGAGCCGGCTCACCAGTGCCGAACTGAGCGCATTGCGGTTGTCCGGCGAATCCAGGGTCAGCGCCAGCACCGGCCCGGACTGCTCGCACCGGACCAGCTCCTGCTGCTCATCCGTCATCTGCTCACCTGCTTTCGATCGAATGGGACCAGTAGATCAGTACGACTTGGGCAGTCCCAGACTGGTCTGCGCCACGAAGTTGAGGATCATCTCCCGGCTCACCGGCGCGATCCGCGAGATGCGCACCAGCGAGAGCAGCGGGGCCAGCCCGTACTCGGAGGTCAGGCCGTTGCCGCCGAGCGAATGCACGGCCTGGTCGACGATCTTCACCGCGGCCTCCGCCGCCGCGTACTTGGCCATGTTCGCCGGTTCGGCAGCGCCCCAGTCGTCGCCGGCGTCGTAGAGGGTGGCGGCCTTCTGCATCATCAGCTTGGCCATCTCCAGCTGGATCTTGCCCTCGGCCAGGGGATGGGCGATCGCCTGGTGGGTGCCGATCGGCGCCTTCCAGACGGTGCGGTCGCTGACGTACTCGACGGCCTTGCCGAGTGCGAAGCGGGCCATGCCCACGGCCGAGGCGGCCGCCATGATCCGTTCCGGATTCAGCCCGGCGAAGAGCTGACTCAGTGCCGCATCCTCCGAGCCCACCAGCGCGTCGGCGGGCAGCCGGACGTCGTCGAGGAACAGCCCGAACTGCTTCTCCGGGTTGAGCAGTTCCATGTCGATCAGCGAGTACTCGAACCCCGGGGAGTCGGTGGGCACCACGAACAGCGCCGGCTTGAGCTTGCCGGTCTTGGCGTCCTCGGTGCGCGCGACGATGAGCACCGACTGCGCCTGATCCACCCCGGAGATGAACACCTTGCGGCCCGACAGGATCCAGTCGTCGCCGTCACGGCGGGCGGTGGTGGTGATCTGGTGTGAGTTGGAGCCGGCGTCCGGTTCGGTGATGCCGAAGGCCATGGTGAGCGAGCCGTCGGCCAGCCCCGGGATCCAGCGCTGCTTCTGGTCGTCGGTGCCGAAGCGGGCGATGATGTTGCCGCAGATGGCCGGGGAGACCACCATCATCAGCAGTCCGGTGCCGGTGGCGGCCAGCTCCTCCATCACGATCGACAGCTCGTACATGCCGGCACCGCCGCCGCCGTACTCCTCGGGCAGGTTCACGCCGATGAAGCCGAGTTCACCGGCCTCGGCCCACAGTTCGTCGGTCTTGCGGCCCTGCCGGGCGCAGTCCTGGAAGTACTGCTGACCGTATTTGGCCCCGAGGGCCGCAACGGCGGCACGCAGTTCGGCGCGTTCCTGGGTTTCGACGAAAGTCATTGGTTCTCAGTCCTCTTCGGGTCGATTCGATGGATGTTCGGGTGGTGAGTCACGGCGCACCCGGCCGGGCCGGTGGCCGTCTGGGGTTCAGCCGGCGGGCGCGGATTCGTCGTCGGCGGTGATGACGGCGAGCACCTCCCCCACGCTCAGCTGGCGGCCTTCGGTGACGGCGAGCACGGAGACCACGCCGTCGGCCGGAGCGGAGATGGTGTGCTCCATCTTCATCGCCTCCAGGCGCAGCAGCGGCTGCCCGGCGCTCACCCGCTCGCCTTCGGCCACCTCCACCCGGATCACCGATCCGGGCATCGGGGCGAGCAGCGAACCGGGCCGGGTCACCGCGGCCGGATCCACGTAGCGCGGGCAGCGGGTCAGCGCCACCGAGGCGCCCGGCCAGTCCACGTAGACGCGATCGCCGTCCACGTCGACCCGGTAGCGCCGGCTGACGCCGTCGTCGGCGAGCACGACCTGTGTGGGCGTCGCCGAGATCAGTCGGGTCCCGGGGAGATCCGGCAGTTCCACGCCGCCGTCGCGCGTGCGGCGGTACCTCACCAGCGCTTCCCCGCCGTCCGGCCGCAGGTAGCTCTTGTGCTGATAGTCCGCGGCCAGGTTCCGCCAGCCCGACGGCAGCGATCCCAGCACCCGGGCGCCGGCCCGGTTGCGTTCGGACTGGGCCAGTGCGGCCGCGACCAGTGCCCGCTGCACGTCGTCCTCGCCGGCCAGCGGCGCCGACAGCGTGTCCAGCCCCACGGTGTCGAGATAGCCGGTGTCGGTGACCCCGGACAGGAAGCGCTTCTCGCGCAGGGTGTTGACCAGCATGTCCCGGTTGGTGACCAGGCCGTGGATGCGGGCCGAGTCCAGGGCCCGGGCCAGCATGGCGGCGGCCCGCCGGCGCTCCGGCGCCCAGGAGATCACCTTGGCGAGCATCGGGTCGTAGAAGGTGGAGATCTCACTGCCGTCGGCGATCCCCGAATCCACCCGGATCCCGGGCCGGTCGAGCAGCGCGAAGCGGGTGTCGGCGGGGATGTCGATGGTGCTGACCGTGCCGGATTGCGGCTGCCAGTCGTGCGCCGGGTCCTCGGCGTAGAGCCGCACCTCGATGGCGTGGCCGGTGGTGACCGGCTCCGATCGGGGCAGCGCCTCACCGCCGGCCACCCGCAACTGCCATTCGACCAGGTCCTGGCCGGTGGTCAGTTCGGTGACCGGATGCTCGACCTGCAGCCGGGTGTTGGTCTCGAGGAAGAAGAATCTGCCGGTGTCGCCGTCGGCGAGGAATTCGACGGTGCCCGCACCGGTGTAGCCGATCGAGGTCACCGCGGTGCGCGCCGCCGCATACAGCCGCTCGCGCATGTCGCCGCCGATGCGCTCGACGAGCGGTGCCGGCGCTTCCTCGATCACCTTCTGGTGCCGGCGCTGGATGGAGCATTCGCGCTCGCCGACCGCCCACACCCGGCCGTGAGCATCGGCCATCACCTGCACCTCGATGTGGTGACCGCGCTCGATGTACGGCTCGCAGAAGACGGTCGGATCGCCGAAGGCGGATTCGGCCTCGCGGGCGGCGGCGGCCACCTGCTCGGCAAGCTCGTCGAGGTCGCGCACGATGCGCATGCCTCGGCCGCCGCCACCGGCGGAGGCCTTGATCAGCAGCGGCAGGTCGGCGGCGGTGACCGACGCCGGGTCGAGATCGGCCAGCACCGGCACGCCGGCCGCAGCCATCAGCTCCTTCGCATTGACCTTGGAGCCCATCGCGTCGATGGCGGCCGGCGGCGGGCCGATCCAGACCAGTCCCGCGTCGGCCACGGCACGGGCGAAATCCGCGTTCTCGGACAGGAATCCGTAGCCGGGGTGGACGGCGTCGGCACCAGCGGCCCGGGCGGCCGCGATCACCGCGTCGCCGCGCAGGTAGGTCTGCGCGGAGGTGGAGCCGGGCAGTGCGACGGCGGTGTCGGCGGCCCGCACGTGGGGCGCGTCGGCATCGGGATCGCTGTAGACCGCCACGGTGCGCAGACCCATCCGGGCGCAGGTGGCCATCACCCGGCAGGCGATCTCGCCGCGGTTGGCCACCAGCACCGAGGTGATGGCCGTCGAATCATGCTGTGTCACGGGAAAACTCCTCATCACATCCGGAAGACGCCGAAGTTGCCGGTGCCCTCGACCGGGCCGCTGGCGATGGCCGACAGGGTCTGGCCCAGTACGGTGCGGGTGTCCCGCGGGTCGATGATGCCGTCGTCGTAGAGCATTCCCGACAGGAACGCCGGAACCGACTCGGCTTCGATCTGCGCCTCGATCATGGCGCGCATGCCGGCGTCGGCCTCCTCGTCGACCACCCCGCCGCGGGCCTCGGTGGCCGCGCGCGAGACGATCGAGATGACTCCGGCCAGCTGGGCGCCGCCCATCACCGCCGACTTGGCGCTGGGCCAGGCGAACAGGAAGCGCGGATCGTAGGCCCGGCCGCACATGCCGTAGTGGCCGGCGCCGTAGCTCGCGCCGATCAGCAGCGAGATGTGCGGCACCGTCGAGTTGGAGACCGCGTTGATCATCATGGCGCCGTGCTTGATGATGCCGCCCTGCTCGTACTCCTTGCCCACCATGTAGCCGGTGGTGTTGTGCAGGAACAGCAGCGGGGTGTCGCTGCGGTTGGCCAGCTGGATGAACTGGGTGGCCTTCTGCGCCTCGGCGGAGAACAGCACGCCCTGCGCATTGGCCAGGATGCCCACCGGGAAGCCGTGCACCCGCGCCCAGCCGGTGCACAGCGAGCTGCCGTAGTCCGGTTTGAATTCGTCGAAGTCGCTGTCATCGACCACGCGGGCGATCACCTCGCGCGGATCGAACGGGATCTTCAGATCGGTGGGCACGATCCCGAGCAGCTCCTCCGGGTCGTACCGCGGCTCCACGGGATCGGCCACCGGGCCGGGTCCGGTCTTGCGCCAGTTGAGCCGGGCGACGATGCGCCGGCCGATCCGGATCGCGTCCTGCTCATCGGCGGCCAGATGATCGGCCAGTCCGGAGACCCGCGCATGCATGCCGGCGCCGCCGAGCTCCTCGTCGTCGCTCTCCTCGCCGGTGGCCATCTTCACCAGCGGCGGACCGCCGAGGAAGACCTTGGAGCGGCCGTCGATCATCACCACGTGATCGCTCATTCCGGGCACATAGGCGCCGCCGGCCGTGGAGTTGCCGAAGACCAGGGCGATGGTGGGGATTCCGGCCGCCGACAGGCGGGTCAGGTCGCGGAACATCCGCCCGCCCGGCACGAAGACCTCTTTCTGGGTGGGCAGATCGGCGCCGCCGGACTCGACCAGCGAGATCACCGGCAGCCGGTTGGCCAGTGCGATGTCGTCGATGCGCAGGATCTTGCGCAGGGTCCACGGATTGGAGGTGCCGCCCTTGACCGTCGGATCGTTGGCCACGATCAGGCATTCGACGCCCTCGACCACGCCCAGACCGGCTACCACGGAGGCGCCGACGGTGAACGGGCTGCCGTAGGCGGCCAGCGGGCACAGCTCCAGGAACGGCGAGTCCTCGTCCACCAGCAGTTCGATGCGCTCGCGGGCGAGCAGCTTGTCGCGCTTGCGATGCCGGGCGACGGACTTCTCCCCTCCCCCGTCGAGCGCTTTGCGCATCTCCAGCCCCACCTCGGCGAGTTTGGCGTTCATCGCCGCGACGTTGGCGGTGAACTCCTCACCGGTGGGGTCGATCTTCGAGCTGATGACGGTCACTGCTGGTACCCCAATCGCTTGGCGGCCAGGCCGCTGAGAATCTCGTTGGTGCCGCCGCCGATACCGATGATGCGCATGTCGCGGTACTGCCGTTCCACTTCGGATTCACGCATGTAGCCCATGCCGCCGAAGAGCTGAACGGCCTTGTCGGCCACCCACTGTCCGGTCTCCACCGCGGTGTTCTTGGCGAAGCAGACCTCGGCGATCATGTCGTCGCCGGAGGACACGTAGCGTTCGACCAGCGCCCGGGTGTAGGTGCGGGCGATGTCGATCTTGCGGGCCATCTCGGTGACGGTGTCCTGCACCGATTGGCGGGCGATGAGCGGCTTGCCGAAGGTCTCCCGGTGGCGGACCCATTCGAGACTCAGGTCCAGGCAGCGCTGGGCGCTGGCATAGGCCTGTACGGCCAGTGCCACCCGTTCGGTGACGAAGGCCTGCGCGATGAGCGCGAAGCCGCTGTTCTCCGCACCGACCAGGTTGGCCACCGGCACCCGGGCATCGACGAAGGACAGTTCGGCGGTGTCCGACGAGAGCCAGCCCATCTTCTCGAGCTTGCGGGCCACGGTGAAGCCGGGGGTGCCCTTGTCGATCACCAGCAGCGAGACGCCGGCGGCGCCGGGGCCGCCGGTGCGCACCGCCGTCACCACGAAGTCGGCGCGCACGGCCGAGGTGATGAAGGTCTTCGCGCCGTTGACGATGTAGTGGTCGCCGTCGCGGACGGCGCTGGTGCGCAGATGACCCACGTCGCTGCCGCCGCCGGGTTCGGTGATGGCCAGACTGCCGATCTTCGCGCCGGCCAGGGTGGGCC
>NZ_JBJURU010000006.1:61010-77230 GCF_046098115.1 Gordonia sp. VNK21
TCGAGCTCTTCGACCCGACCGAGCGAAGGACAGTTCGGCGGTGTCCGACGAGAGCCAGCCCATCTTCTCGAGCTTGCGGGCCACGGTGCAGCCGGGGGTGCCCTTGTCGATCACCAGCAGCGAGACGCCGGCGGCGCCGGGGCCGCCGGTGCGCACCGCCGTCACCACGAAGTCGGCGCGCACGGCCGAGGTGATGAAGGTCTTCGCGCCGTTGACGATGTAGTGGTCGCCGTCGCGGACGGCGCTGGTGCGCAGATGACCCACGTCGCTGCCGCCGCCGGGTTCGGTGATGGCCAGACTGCCGATCTTCTCGCCGGCCAGGGTGGGCCGCACCCAGGTGTCGATCTGCACCGGATCGCCGGCGGAGATCAGGTGCGGCAGGGCGATGCCGTTGGTGAACAGCGAGGCGAAGACGCCGCCGGCGGCGCCGCGGTAGTGCAACTCCTCGCACAGGATGGTCGCGTCCACCAGGTCGCCGCCGGAACCGCCGACGGCTTCCGGGACGCCCAGCCCGTACAGGCCGAGTTCGGCTGCGGCCCGGTGGGTTTCGCGCGGGATGAGTCCTTCCCGCTCCCACTGGTCCTGGAACGGCAGGATGTGCCGTTCGGTGAAGTCGCCGATCATGGCTCGCAGATCGCGCCGCTGCGGGCTGTCCCAGAGTTCGGAGGCGATGGGCATGAGGGTCCTCTCGTCGTCGGTGAAGTCGGTCGGCCCGGTGCTCAGGCGGGCAGGAAGCGGTCGGGCACCGGGACCAGGCGGGAGCGCAGCCATTCGGCCAGACCCTTGGCCTGCGGATCGAAGCGCACGTTCTCGGCGACGCCGCGGCCGAGGAGGCCCTCGATGACGAAGTTGATCGCCCGCAGGTTGGGCAGCCGGTAGCGGTGGACGGTCAGTCCGGCGGTCTCGGGCAGCAGTTCCTTGAGCTTCTCGACGGTCAGCAGCGCGTCCAGCCAGGCGTATTCGTCGTCGCTGCGGGCCCACAACCCCACGTTGGCGCTGCCGCCCTTGTCGCCGCTGCGGGCGCCGATCAGGGTGCCCAGCGGCAGGTCGGTGACCGGCCCCCAGTCGGCCGGTGCGGGTGCCGGATCGTCGACGTCGGCGACCGGCTCGGCGCGCAGCGGTGACGGCTCGATCCGCACCGAGACCCCGTGCGGCTGGACCACCACGTGTTCGGGCACGGCGGC
The DNA here is from genome assembly GCF_046098115.1 of Gordonia sp. VNK21. NCBI lineage: Bacteria > Bacillati > Actinomycetota > Actinomycetes > Mycobacteriales > Gordoniaceae > Gordonia > Gordonia sp. VNK21. Next base: position 62,195 of record NZ_JBJURU010000006.1, read on the forward strand.
ATCGACGTAGCCGGGCTCGAAGACGCCGTACGGGGAGCCGTTTCCCGGAGGCGCGGTGAGCGAGAAGCCGGGGAAGCTCGCCAGCGCCAGCTCCACCGCGGCCGACGAGAACGGCCGGCCCACCACCGCCGGATCGGTGTCGCGGGCCACGCAGTGCAGGATGGCACTGGCCTGTTCCTCGGTGTCGGCGTCGGCCTGGTCGAGGCGGGCCAGATCCCAGGTCAGGTCGGCCGGCTGGGCCGGCAGGGCGGCCAGGAACTGCTGCTTGAACAGCTCGGCCTTCTCCTCGATGTTCAGGCCGGTCAGGATCACCCCGACCTCGTTTCGGATGCCGGCCAGGTGGTTCAGCGAGACCTTCACCGTGTCGGGCGGGTTCTCGCCGACCGCGGCCGAGACGGCCACCCGGTCGGGTCCGGCCTGGCTCAACGTCACCGAGTCGAGCCGGGCGGTCACATCCGGGTTCAGGTAGCGTGGCCCGCCCACCTCGTACAACAGCTGCGAGGTGACGGTGCCCACGGTCACCGCACCGCCGGTCCCCGCGTGCTTGGTGATCACCGACGAGCCGTCCTCGGCCACCTCGGCGATCGGGAATCCCAAGTGGCCCATGGGGATCTCGGTGAAGAAAGAGTAGTTTCCGCCGGTGGCCTGGGCCCCGCATTCGATCACGTGCCCGGCGATCACCGCCCCGGCCAGCCGGTCGAGGTCGCGGTAGCTCCAGTCGAAGGCAGAGGCGGCCGGCCCCACGGTGAGCGAGGCGTCGGTGACCCGGCCGGTCACCACCACGTCGGCCCCGGCGTCGAGTGCCTTCTTGATACCGAAGGCCCCGAGATAGGCGTTGGCGGTCAGTGGATTCCCCAGGCCGAGCTGCTGGGCGCGCTCGGAGAGATCGTCACCGGCGACGAAGGCGATCTGGGCGTCGACGTTCAGTTCGGCGGCGAGTTCACGCAGGGCCACGGCCAGCCCGTGCGGGTTGAGTCCACCGGCGTTGGTGACGATCTTGACGTCGCGGTCCAGGGCCAGCGCCAGATTCTCCTTCATCTGGCGCAGGAAGGTCTTGGCGTAGCCGCCGGACGGGTTCTTCATCTTGTCGCGGCCCAGGATGAGCATGGTCAGCTCGGCCAGATAGTCGCCGGTGAGGTAGTCCAGGTCACCGCCTTCGAGCATCTCGCGCACCGCGCTGAAGCGGTCGCCGTAGAAGCCTGAGGCGTTGCCTATCCGTACTGCCTGGGTCATGGTTCCTCCTGTGCGGCGGTGGCCGGCGGATGTGGATGCGGGGAGTGCGATGGGGCGGGTCGGCCAGGGCCGGGCCGCCCGGGACGGTCAGAGCTGCGCCGCGGGCGGGCGGCCGCCGCCGGGCGGGCCGGCGAAGCATTGGGCGATCCCGGCCCAGCGGACGGTCTCGTCGCCGATCAGGGTCAGCTGCAGGTCGGCGAGGTTCCGGCGCTGGGTGGCCAGCGCACAGAGGTCGACGGCCGGTCCGCGCACCACGTCCGGGGCATCGTCGGGACCCCAGGTCCAGAGTCGTCCGGACGGTGCGGTGATCTCGTAGCGGAACGGCGCGGCCGGCGGCGTGAGTCCGTTGACCAGGTAGGCGAAGTCGCGGGTCCGCACCGCCAGGTGCACCACCGCCCGGATCCGGTCGCTGTCGGCGCGCTCGATGCCCAGGGCGTCGGCCACGTCCAGGCCGTGCGCCCAGGTCTCCATCAACCGTGCCGAGACCATCGAGGCCGCCGACATCGGGGGCCCGAACCAGGGCAGCTTGACCCCGTCGGGGACGGCCGCCAGGGCCTCGGCGAGTTCGGCGCGGGTGGCCCGCCAATCGGCCATCACCCCGTCCTGGGGGCGCGCCGCCTCCGCAGCGGCCGCGGTGTCGACGTAGCGCTCCACGTCGTCGCCGGCCAGCACCTTGTCGATGGCGGTGGTGAACTGGTCGGGGCGGGCGGCGGAGAGCGCCGCCATCCGGTCGGTCCACAGCAGGTGGCCGATCTGATGTGCAACGGTCCAGCCCACCGCCGGTGTCGGCGTGGCCCACTGCCGGGCGTCCAGGCCGGCCACCATCGCGTCCAGAGCGGCGGACTCGGCGTCGAGATCTGCCAGGAGGTCGGTCATCAGGCTCACAGGTCGAGCCTCACACAGACCCTTAAAGAAATCAAGCATGAATGATTGTTTATTGCGGAGACGGCGGCCGCGCGGTACCGCCGGTGATCGCCGGACCGGTCAGACGTCGAATCGGGCTCCGGCGGTGGCGTGCGCCAGCAGCAGCGAACCGTCGTAGAGATCGGCGGCGAAGAGCGACAGGCGCCGGCCCAGCTTGATCGGGGTGATCCGCACCGTCACCTCACGGCCGTCCACGGCCGGGGAACGCAGGAAGTCGATGGTGAAGTCGACGAGCTGATAGCCGGCACCGGGACGGGTGTGCCACTGCGCGCCGAACGAGATGCCCTGGGCCACAGCCGCGGCGATCACCCCGCCGTGCATGGTGCCCATGACATTTCCCTCCCACGGCGCGGTGGCGCAGTGCACCTCCGGAGCGTCGTCGACGATCTGCAGGCGCATGCCCAGCAGCTCGGCGATCCGGCCGGCCGGCAGTTCCCCGGCGGCGATCGCCTCGATCACCGTCCGGCCCGGCAGCGCCGGATCGGGTGCGGCGACAGCCGGCAGCTGATCGGCGGGCACCGGCTCGGCCAGGTCGAAGTGCTCGGCCTCGTTCTCCACCGACCGGCCCACCCGCACGTTGCGGGCCGAGCCGGTGCACAGCAGGCGCCCGTCCCGGCCGGCGATGTCCACCGCCGTCAGCCCGTAGCCCGGGGAGGTCATCCGCAGCCGGGCGGTCGCCTCGAGCACCTCGTCGGTCTCGGGCCGGTCGAGCATGGACATCGACAGCCGGGCCTGCATGGACGACTCTGGCGCGGCGGTGTAGAAGGCGACGCCGCCGATGTCGTCGAAGAGCACCGTCAGCGCCGGCAGGTCGATCAGTCCGCGATGGTCGGTCAGCCCCGATCCGAGCTTCTGCACCATCTCGGCCAGGGCCGATCCCGGCGTGCGTCCCACGGAGAAGGCTTCGAACGGGTCGGCGGGAAGGTGACTGCTCATGACCGTCAGTCTTTCAGTGCCGCTTCGCCGGGGTACCGGCGGGCCGGTGCCGCCGCCGCGGTTAGGGTCGGTTGATGGACTTCCGTGTCGAAGACATCACCCAGGAGGAGATCGACCGGCGGCTCGCCGTGGTCGAGCCGCTCACCGATGCCGTCCGCGATCTGGTCGATGCGGTCATCCGCAGCACCGTCGACGACGAGGCGCTCAGCGCCGCTCGCGGACGGATCGAGGAGGTGACCGCGACGCTGCGCACGCAGCAGCGGGAGGGCTCCTTCGGAACCCCGTTCACACCCGAGTTCGTCGGCATGCCGTGGGGCAACGCCGTTGTGGGCGCCCGCAACGCGCTCGCTCCTCCGCTGCGCATCGACCAGGAGGCCGGCGGGATCGCGCACTGCCGGATGACTCTCGGCGCCGCCTACGAGGGCCCCGGCGGCTGCGTCCACGGCGGGGTCGCGGCGATGCTGCTCGACCAGCTGTGCGGAGAGGCCGCCGCGGTGGAGGGCGTGCCCAGTTTCACCGGCACCCTGACCGTCAAGTACCTGCACCCGCTGCCGCTGAACGCCCCGCTGCGCGGCCGTGCCGAGGTGACCCGGCGGGAGGGCCGCAAGACCTTCGTCGGCGCCACCCTGGCCGACGCCGACGGGGTCGCCGTGCAGGCGGAGGCGATCATGATCGCCCCCAGGGGATTCGAGCTGCCCACCGAGTAGAGTCCGGGCAGCAGCCGTCGAGACAGGATGGAGGTCCGCCGTCATGTGCGCCACCGGGACCGGCGATGAGGCTCCCACGCCCCTCAACCCCCCAGCCCAGAACCCCGCGCCTGCGGATGCCGAACCCTTCAGCACCGCCGAGGCCGCCCGAGTCCGGGCCTTCGCCGACGAGCTCGGCCTGCCGGGTCTGATCGACGTGCACACCCACTTCATGCCGGCCCGGGTGCTGAACAAGGTGTGGGCGTACTTCGATTCCGCGGGGCCGATGCTCGGCCGCGAGTGGCCGATCACCTACCGGGCCGAGGAGGAACGACGGGTCGCCGCGCTCCGCGACTTCGGAGTGCTGGCCTTCTCGTCGATGATCTATCCGCACAAGCCGGAGATGGCCGCCTGGCTCAACTCCTGGGCGGCCGGCTTCGCCGCCGCACACCCGGACTGCCTGCAGACGGCCACCTTCTACCCCGAACCCGGCGCCGAGCAGTACGTGGCCCAGGCCATCGCGGCCGGGGCCCGGATCTTCAAGTCGCACATACAGGTCGGCGACTACTCCCCCGACGATCCGCTGCTGACCGGTGTCTGGGCACAGCTCGAGCAGGCACAGATTCCGGTGGTCATCCACTGCGGCTCCGGCCCGGCCCCGGGGCGGTACACCGGCCCCGAGCCGGTGCGCCGGGTGCTCGCGGAGTTCCCGCGGCTGCCGCTGATCGTCGCACATATGGGCACCCCCGAGTACGCCGACTTCCTCGACCTGGCCGAGGAGTTCGAGAACGTGCGCCTGGACACCACGATGAGTTTCACCGACTTCTCCGAGGAGTCGGCGCCGTATCCCCGCGAGCTGCTGCCCCGGGTGCGCGCTCTGGGACACAAGATCCTCTTCGGCAGCGACTTCCCGAACATCCCCTACTCGTACCGGCACGCACTGGACGCATGCGCCCGGCTGGACCTGGGACCGGATTGGTTGCGCGCGGTGTGCCACGACAACGCCGCCGCCCTCTTCGGCCTCCCCGGGAGCCCGCACACGCAGGGATGACCGTTCCCCGCGCAGCAAACTGAAACGTGTTCTAGTCTCGGTGACATGGCCGACACCGTGACACAGCTTCTCGCCGAGCGCAGCGACGACGACAACCCCGCGATCATCACCGACGACGGGCGGTGGACCTGGCGCGAGTACATCGACGCCGCCCGCCGCAGCGCCGCCACCGTCCTCGCCGACGCCGACTCCGCCCGCCCGATGCACATCGGCACCCTGCTCGCCAACGGCCCCACCATGCTCATCGCCCTGGCCGCCGGCGCCCTCGGCGGCTACGTGACGGTGGGCCTGAACAACACCCGGCGGGGACAGGCCCTCGCCGACGACATCGCCCGATCCGAATGCCAGCTCGTGCTGACCGACGACGAGCACCTGCCGCTGCTCGACGGACTGGACCTGAGCGGTGTGCGCGTGGTCAACACCTCGTCGGCCGAGTGGGCGCAGCGCCTGGCTCAGGCCGGCGAGCTCGTTCCGCACTCGGTGCCCGGTCCGCTCGATCCGTTCATGCTGATCTTCACCTCGGGCACCAGCGGAAATCCGAAGCCGGTTCGCTTCGCGCACATGATGATTCCGTTCGCCGGGCCCACTCTGGTGGAGAAGTTCTCGGTGACCTCCGACGACATCTGCTATCTGTCGATGCCGCTGTTCCACTCAGCGGCCCTTCTCGGCGGGTACTGCGTCGCCCTGATCTCCGGGGCCGCGATGGTGCCGGCGCGGTTCTCCGCGTCGACCTTCCTCGACGATGTGCGCCGCTTCGGCGTGACCTACCTGCACTACGTCGGCAAACCGCTGGCCTACATCCTGGCCACCCCGGAGCGGCCCGACGACGCCGACACCACTCTGCGCGCCGCCTTCGGGAACGAGGCCGCCACCCGGGACATCGACGAGTTCAGCCGCCGCTTCGGGTGCGACGTCTGGGACGGCTACGGCTCCACCGAACTCGCGGTGATCATCACCCGCGAGCCGGGCACCCCGGACGGCTCCATCGGCAAGGGCTTCCCCGAAGTGGCCATCTACGACCCGGCCACGATCACCGAATGCGCCGTCGCCGAGTTCGACGAGAACGGCGCGCTGATCAACGCCGCCGAGGCCGTCGGCGAGCTGGTCAACACCGAGGGCGGCGGCCTGTTCAACGGCTATCACAACGACCCGGCGGCCACCGCCGAGCGACTGCACGACGGCATGTACTGGTCGGGCGATCTGGCGTACCGGGATGCCGACGGCTGGATCTACCTGGCCGGCCGCAGCGGCGACTGGCTGCGGGTGGACGGCGAGAACATGGCCGCCGCACCCATCGAACGCATCCTCGAGCGTCATCCGGCGATCAGCCGGGTGGCGGTCTACGCCGTCCCCGACGAGACCGTCGGCGACGCGGTGATGGCATCGATGGTGCTGCGCGACGAGACCTCACTGACCCCCGACGAGCTCACCGAATTCCTTGCCGCACAGCCCGATCTGTCACCGAAGGCGTGGCCGCGCCACGTCCGGATCGCCGACGATCTGCCGACCACCGCGACCAACAAGATCCTCAAGCGTCAGCTCAAATCCGAGGGACTGCAGGCCGGCGAGGATCTGCTGTGGGCACGCGAGCCGCGCTCGCGCGAGTACCACCCGCTCTGAGGATCCGACGCCGGACCGACCTCCGACGACGACGGCGCCCCGGCCCTGCAGGGGCCGGGGCGCCGTTGCGCGTCGCTACGGGAAGGTCAGAGCGCTTCGAGGAGCTCGCGTGCGAGGCGGGCGGTCTCGCTCGGCGTCTTGCCGACCTTCACGCCCGCGGCCTCGAGGGCCTCCTTCTTGGCCTGCGCGGTGCCGGAGCTGCCCGAGACGATGGCGCCGGCGTGGCCCATGGTCTTGCCCTCCGGGGCGGTGAAGCCGGCCACGTAGCCGACGACCGGCTTGGTGACGTTGGCCTTGACGTAGTCCGCGGCCCGCTCCTCGGCGTCGCCGCCGATCTCACCGATCATCACGATCACCTTGGTCTCCGGATCCTTCTCGAAGGCCTCGATCGCGTCGATGTGGGTGGTGCCGATGACCGGGTCGCCGCCGATGCCGATAGCGGTGGAGAAGCCGAGGTCACGCAGCTCGTACATCATCTGGTAGGTCAGGGTGCCCGACTTGGAGACCAGACCGATGGGGCCCTTGCCGGTGATGTTGGCCGGGGTGATGCCCACCAGCGACTCGCCCGGGGTGATGATGCCGGGGCAGTTGGGGCCGATGATCCGGGTCTTGGCGCCCTTGTCGACGTTGTAGGCCCAGGCGTAGGCGGAGTCCTGCACCGGAATGCCCTCGGTGATGACCACCAGCAGCGGGATCTCCGCGTCGATGGCCTCGATGATGGCGTCCTTGGAGAAGGCCGGCGGGACGAAGGCGATCGAGGTGTCGGCCCCGGTCTTCTCCATCGCCTCGGCGACGCTGCCGAAGACCGGCAGTTCGACGGAGTTGCCGTCGGCGTCGACGTGGCTCACCGTGGTGCCGGCCTTGCGGGCGTTCACGCCGCCGACGACGTTGGTGCCGGCCTTGAGCATCAGGGCGGTGTGCTTGGTGCCCTCGCCGCCGGTGATGCCCTGGACGATGACCTTGTTGCTCTTGTTGAGGTAGATCGACATTGGTGCGGCTCCCTTACTTGCTCGCCAGTTCGGCGGCCTTGTCGGCGCCTTCGTCCATGGTCTGTGCCAGCGTGACCAGCGGGTGGTTGGCGTCGGCCAGGATCTTCCGGCCCTCCTCCACCTTGTTGCCGTCGAGCCGGACGACGAGCGGCTTGCTGGCCGCGTCGCCGAGCTTGCCCAGGGCGCCGACGATGCCGTTGGCCACCGCGTCACAGGCGGTGATGCCGCCGAAGACGTTCACGAACACGCTCTTGACCTGCTCGTCGCCCAGGATGACGTCGAGACCGGCGGCCATGACCTCGGCCGAGGCGCCGCCGCCGATGTCGAGGAAGTTGGCCGGCTTGACGCCGCCGTGGTTCTCGCCGGCGTAGGCGACCACGTCCAGGGTGGACATGACCAGGCCCGCGCCGTTGCCGATGATGCCGACCTGGCCGTCGAGCTTGACGTAGTTGAGGTCGTTCTCCTTGGCCTTGAGCTCGAGCGGATCGGTCGCGTCCTTGTCCTCGAACTCAGCGTGACCGGGCTGGCGGAAGTCGGCGTTCTCGTCGAGCGTCACCTTGCCGTCGAGGGCGAGGATCTGATCGTCGGGGGTGCGCACCAGCGGGTTGACCTCCACCAGGGTGGCGTCTTCGGCGACGAAGACCTCCCACAGCTTGGCGATGGTCACGGCCGCGGCGTCGAGGACCTCGGCCGGCAGGTGGCCCTGCTCGGCGATACTGCGCGCGGTCGCCAGGTCGACGCCCTTGACGGCGTCGACGGGCACCTTCGCGAGACGATCGGGCTTGGTCGCCGCGACCTCTTCGATCTCCATGCCGCCTTCCACCGAGCACATGGCCAGGTAGGTGCGGTTGGCGCGATCGAGCAGGAAGGAGATGTAGTACTCCTCGGCGATGTCACTGGCCTCGGCGACCAGAAGCTTCTTGACGATGTGGCCCTTGATGTCCAGACCGAGGATGTTGTCGGCGTTGGTCTGCGCCTCGTCGGGGTTGGCGGAGAACTTCACGCCGCCGGCCTTGCCACGCCCGCCGACCTTGACCTGAGCCTTGATCATCACAGGCTTGCCGATCTCCTCGGCGATTGCCCGTGCGTCGGCTGCGGTATCGGTCACCCGGCCCGGTGTGGTGGGTACCCCATGCTTGGCGAACAGTTCCTTCGCCTGGTATTCGAAGAGATCCATTCAAGCTCACCATCTGATGTGTTGCGGAACGCCCGCTCGGGTAAAGCGGGCCGCATCGGACTTTAGTCTCATCGTGATCCGGGCAGTCGACACCCTCCCCGTTGTGCGCCATCTCACTGCCCGGCGCGTCATGTTGTTACTCGCCGGTCAGGCCGTTGTGTGCGCCACTTCGGAACTGTGGAGTCCCCCGAAAGGTGGACGGATCACCGGTGCTTTCGCTACCGTTCATGAGGTTGGTAACAAGATGGTCACGACCATCTGCACGATCGAAGGTGAACGACTTGTCCGTACGCAGCGACTCCCGGGTCTCAGCGAACGCCGGCAGCACCCGCTCCGGGAGCGCGGCCGGAACCGTCGATGCCGCCGGAGTCTCCGCCGCGGCCACCCGCGACTTCCCGGTCCCGCCGCGGTCGGTCCGGGTGGGCCTGAGTGCGCAGCGCTCGGCCACCGAGTCCGCCGTCCGTCGCACGGCCGCCGCCCACGACCCGGCGGCCCGGGTGTCGATCGCCCAGAGCTCGGGCACCCGGACTTCGAGCACCCCGATGCTGACCGTCAAAGACCTCACCGAACGGGTCGGCGCCGCCGAGACCACCCTGGACACCCCCGTGGTGGTCACGGCCGGGGAACTGACCGGGACGGCCACGGCCGGCGAGGCCGAGATCGAGGCCACCACGCCGGAGGAACCTCCGGTCCCCACCAAGCCCCGCGGCGGCAAGCGCGCCAAGCACGCCGTCTCTCCGCCCGCCGCGATCCGCACCCGCGCCGCCCTGGTGGCCGTGGCCGCCGGAGCCGGCGCCGTGGCGATCAGCGGTTCGGTGTCCGACGACGGGACCGCCGCACAGGCGCCCGCTCAGAGCCCCGCGCAGGCGCCCACCCCCGCCCTGGCTGCCGGCAGCACCGACATCGGCGGCGGCGTGACCGCGGCCGACAGCCGGGCCGACATGAGCGGGTTCACCTCCCAGCTGTCCGCGGGCAAGACCCTCGCCGCGCAGCGCAAGGCCGCCGAGAACGCCAAGAAGGCTCCGCTGTTCTCACCCCCGCTCACCGGCAACTATTCGTTCACCTCCGGTTTCGGCGGCCGCTGGGGCAGCTTCCACGGCGGCCTGGATCTGGCCGCCCCGCTGGGCACCCCCATCCACTCGGTCTCCGACGGCGTGGTGGTCGAGGCCGGGCCCGCCTCCGGCTACGGCAACTGGGTACAGGTGAAGATGTCCGACGGCACCATCGTCATGTACGGCCACATGGCCTCCTCGGGGGTGCTGGTGCACGAGGGCCAGAAGGTCACCGCCGGTGATGTGATCGCCCTGGTCGGCTCCGAGGGCTTCTCCACCGGCCCGCACGTGCACCTCGAAGTCTGGAAGCACGGCATGAAGACCGATCCGGCGCCGTGGCTGGCTTCCAAGGGCATCCGCCTCAAGGCGTACACGGGATAACTCCCCCGGCATCCCCCCCGCCGGGATCACCTATCTGGCCGCCCGGCCGGACTCGTCGAGCGGGCGCATCGCCTGACCGCTGCGACCGTCGGCCTCCGCACCGGTTAGCCGATCACGCCCCGTCGATCACAGTTTCTCGCCGGGCAGTCCCCCGAGAGTGAGCAGGGTGACCCGGCCGACGTTGCCGCCGAAATCGAAGGTGATCTGTTCGGTGGGACCTGCTCCCTGCTTCGCCACGGCCTTGCCCATCCCGTACTTGGGGTGGTTGATGCGGTCGCCGATCTCGTAGTGCTCCATCGTGTTCCGCGACCGTCCGGCTCCGGACGAGCCGAAACCGAAAGCGCCCGAGGACTTTCCGAACGACGATCCGAAGGACGATCCCGGCGAGGATCCGAAGCCGCGTTCGCTCCGCCTGGGCTCGGTGCGATGCCATTCGATCAGATGCTGCGGGATCTCTTGCAGGAAGCGTGATTCCGGGTTCGCCACCGGCTGCCCCCAGGAAGCTCGGGTCAGCGCCCTGGTGACGAACAGCCTGCGCCGGGCGCGGGTGATGCCCACGTACGCGAGCCGTCGCTCCTCATTGAGCTCGTCCGGATCGCCGAGGGCCCGCATATGCGGGAACTGGCCGTCCTCCCAGCCGGTGACGAAGACGATCGGGAACTCCAGACCCTTCGCCGTGTGCAGCGTCATCAGGGTGACCACGCCCTCGTCGTCCTCGGGCAGCTGGTCGGCATCGGCGACCAGCGAGACCTTCTCCAGGAAGGCGGTGAGCGAACCGGGTTCGGCCTCGCCCTCCTCGGCGGGTGCCGGCGCATCCGGATCTGCGGAGGCGTCCTCATCCTCCCGCTGTGCGGCTTCGAGACTGAAGTCCTGAGCCACGGCCACCAGTTCGTTGATGTTGTCCAGCCGGGCCCCGTCCTGCGGATCGTTGGACGCCTCGAGTTCGGCCCGATAGCCGGTGCGGTCGACGATGGCCTCGACCAGTTCACCGATGTCGGCCCCCTCGGTCGAGGCGTCGGCGACCGCGGTCTCCCCCTCGCCGGGCTCGTCGGCGAAGGCCAGCAGATAGTCCCGGCGCAGCCCCTCGATGAGGTCGACGAAGCCGCTGATCTGTTTGACGGCCCGGGTGTTCAGCAGCGCCACGGTGCCGGCCGCGGCGTCGAGCAGCGCCTGATAGAAGCTCACGCCCAGATTCTCGGCGTGCACCGCCACGCAGGCCTCGGCGCGGGCGCCGATACCGCGGCGCGGGGTGTTGAGGATGCGCCGCAGACTCACCGAATCGTCGGGGTTGGCCACCACCCGCAGGTAGGCGACGATGTCGCGCACCTCTCTGCGTTCGTAGAACTTGGTGCCGCCGACCACCTTGTACGGGATGCCGTGCCGGACGAAGACCTCTTCGATGGGCCGCGAGCCGGTGTTGGTGCGGTAGAAGACGGCGATGTCGCCGTAGCCGGCCTTGGCCGGACCGCCCACCGAGGTGTCGACGAGTTCCTCGATCTGGCGGGCGATGAACTGCGCCTCGTCGCGATCGGAGTCGGCCACGTAGCCGACGATCAGGTCGCCGTCGCCGGTGTCCGTCCACAGCTTCTTCTCGCGCCGGTTGGGGTTGCGCGCGATGACGGCGTTCGCCGCCTCCAGGATGGTCTGGGTGGAGCGGTAGTTCTGTTCCAGCAGAATGGTTTCCGCGTCCGGATAGTCCCGCTCGAACTCCTCGATGTTGCGGATGGTGGCCCCGCGGAAAGCGTAGATGGACTGGTCGGCGTCACCCACCACGCACAGTTCCGACGGGGTGAGACCGTCGTCGTCCGGCTCTTCGCCGACCAGTTCGCGCACCAGCACATACTGCGCGTGGTTGGTGTCCTGGTACTCGTCGATCAGCACGTGCCGGAAGCGCCGCCGGTAGTACTGCGCCACCTGCGGATGTCGTTGCAGCAGCGCGACGGTCTCGCCGATCAGATCGTCGAAGTCGAAGGCATTGGCCGCGGCCAGCCGTCGCTGGTACTCGTCGTAGATGCGCACGATGGCTTCGGCGGCCGGTCCACCGGTCTCACCGTCGCCGTCGGCCGCCACCTGCGCGGCGGCCTCCTCCGGATCGATGAGCTCGTTCTTGTAGTTGGAGATCACCGTGCCCACGCCGCGCGGGCTGAACTTCTTGGGGTCGAGGTCCAGGTCGCGCACGATCATCCCGAGCAGGCGGCGCGAATCGTCGGCGTCGTAGATGGAGAAGTTGGAGTTGCGGCGGCCGAGCAGTGCGGACTGGGCGCGCAGGATCCGCACGCAGGTGGAGTGGAAGGTGGACACCCACATGTAGGCGCCGCGCGGACCCACCAGCTCGATGACGCGTTCACGCATCTCGGCGGCGGCCTTGTTGGTGAAGGTGATGGCCAGGATCTGGGCCGGGGAGACGTCGCGGGCGGCCAGCAGGTAGGCGATGCGGCGGGTCAGGACCGCCGTCTTGCCGCTGCCGGCCCCGGCCACGATCAGCAGCGGTCCGCCGGTGTGCAGCACTGCGGCGCGCTGCTGCGGGTTGAGGCCGTCCAGGAGCTGATCAGTCGTCGTCGTCATCGCTCGTCCAATCTACCGCGCGCCCCCGACAGCCCGCCTAAGGTGCGAAGGCGCCGACGATCGGCTCGCCCACCCGGCCGGCCCCGGTGTGCAGGGCCAGCCCCGGGGTGAGCGGGGTGAGTTCGAGCGTCTGGCCGCGCCCGGACAGCTGCACGTAGAGCGAATGCAAGCCGGCCTGGACCGGCACCTGCAGTTGGTCGCGGCCCAGCCGCACCGCGATCTCACCGGAGCGGTCGGCGCAGTAGCTCAGGCCCACCGTCCAGGTCCACTCGATCACCTGACCGGACAGGGTCAACTCCGCCGGGCCGTCGGGCGGCCGCCCGCACGAGCCGGGCCCGGCGGGAATCTCACGCACCGGCGAGACCGCCCCGGGCACCAGCCGGCCGTTGCTGTCGAGCACCCACAGCTCGTCGGTGTGCCGGCCGAAGCGCGGCCGCTGCGGCAGCCGCCCGAAGACCCGGCTGATCTGGTTGTACGGGTACGCCATCGGGCTGAGCACCTCCAGCGGCACCGGCTGGTCGAACATGACCAGGCCGGGGTGCGCGGACAGTTCGCCGGCGGCGGTGGACAGGTAGGCGCCGGTGGGGTCGTCGCGCCACGACCGGGAGAAGGTGGCCGTGCTCGCCAGCGACGATGCGATCAGTGTGAGCATTACCAGGACGCCCACGCCCTGCCGGATCCGCGGGCGGGCGGGGGCCGCCGCGGTGCGCGCCGGGGCGGCACCGGTGAAGGCGATCGCCAGGGCCAGCACCAGAGCGGTGTCGGGCAGATAGCGCAGAGTCTGCGCCAGCTCGAGCGCGGTGCCGGCACTGGACCGGTTCCACATCACCGGCAGCTGCGCACCGATCGCGTACACCACCGCGCACACCCACACCGCGCCGGCGCCGCGGCGGCGGCGCACGGCCAGCGCCACCGCGCCGATCGCCAGGACCCAGCCCACCGCGATCAAGGCGGCCGGCGGCATCCCCATAGGCGGCGACGGAATCCAGCGGTCCCAGAACCAGGGCCCGCCGGCCAGCGCCGGCACGATCCCCTCGTGCACGCTCCGCCACACCAGCGCCGCGGTCTGGCTCAGGGTGTGATCGCCGGCGGTGACCCCGGAGAAGGCCAGGTACAGCACCGCCCAGGCCAGGAAGATCAGCAGCAGCGGCAGCCACAGCGCCCGGCCCCGCCGCCAGCACACCGACAGCAGCGGTGCGCTCCCGGCGTCGGGCCGCTGCCGGTCCAGGTGCACCGCCAGCAGGGCGGCGGCCACCGCCACCGGCGCGATGAGCAGCGACTTCTCGAAGAAGAGGAGGGCGAGGACGAACGCCGCCAGCGCCCCGGCGACCAGCCGGCGACGGCGGGCGGCGGGAACGTCGGGGCGCATCAGCAGCACGGCGGCGGCCACCACCACGGCCATGCCGGCCTGCAGCGGCAGACTGTTCAGGCCGGCCGACCACCAGGTGAACGCCGGCAGCGTCATCGGGACGAACAGATAGCAGGCCAGCGCCGCCAGACCGATGCGCGGTGCCCGCGGGGCCACCACGGTGATCATCCGCCAGACCGCCAGTGAGGCGAGCAGCTGCAGCAGCACCAGCGTCAGCGCCGGCAGCCACCACTGCAGCGGAGCCGCGAGCGTACTCAGCCCGGCGATCAGGAAGGCGCCGGGCATGAAGTGACCGTCGTGGCTGTGACCGAGGTAGCCCCAGCTGAGGACCGGATGGTCGGTGCTGCGGCCGATCAGGATCAGATCGTCCCAGTAGAAGTCGCCCCGGGCGGCCACGATCGTCCGCACGATCAGGGCGGCGACGATCAGCGTCGCCGCGGCGACGGTGGTTCGGGTGGGACGGGCCATCGCCCCAGTGTCTCGCACCAGCCGCGGCATACGACGTTCGGCCGGGTGATCCCGGCGTGGCAGAATCGATAACCGTGAGTGAGCAGGAAACCCATGGCCGGGAGGCGGCCGACGAGCCGGCCGTCGATCTGTCGGCGTACGACCTCGGCAGCGATGTGAGTGACCTGCCCGACGACATCGACGCGCTGCGCGGCGAGATCGACCGGATGGATGCGATGATTCTGGCCGCGATCCAGCGGCGGTCGGCGGTGTCGAAGAAGATCGGTGCCGCCCGGATGGCGGCCGGCGGTCCCCGGCTGGTGCACAGCCGGGAGATGAAGGTCCTCGAACGCTTCTCCGCCCTCGGCGGTTCCGAAGGGCACACGCTGGCCATGCTGCTGCTGCGGCTGGGCCGCGGACCGCTCGGTCGCTGACCGCCCACTCGCCGGCTGAGCCGGATCGGGCACGACGGTCCCGGCCGTCGCCACGGACGGGTGTGACCCCGGTCAGCGGGTACGGCCGCGGCGCGCCCGGTACCAGCGGACCAGCTCATCGGTCGACGCATCTGGCAGCGGGGCCGGCGAGGCCTCGTCGACCAGGTCGGGG
>NZ_JBJURU010000006.1:77240-89494 GCF_046098115.1 Gordonia sp. VNK21
GCCGGCATGGGCGACTGGCCCCAGTGTGGGCAGGCTCGGGCACGACGGTCCCGGCCGTCGCCACGGACGGGTGTGACCCCGGTCAGCGGGTACGGCCGCGGCGCTCCCGGTACCAGCGGACCAGCTCATCGGTCGACGAATCTGGCAGCGGGGCCGGCGAGGCCTCGTCGACCAGGTCGGGGGTCAGCGCCACCGACACCTTCTTGCCCAGTTCCACACCCCACTGGTCGAACGGGTTGATGCCCCAGACCATCGCCTTGACGAAGACCTGGTGCTCGTAGAGCGCGATCAGCTGTCCCAGGACCGACGGGGTGAGCCGGGGCGCCAGGATGGTGGTGCTGGGCCGGTTGCCGGGCATCACCTTGTGCGGCACCAGCTGCGGGTCCACGCCTTCGGCGGTCAGATCGTCGGCGGTCTTACCGAAGGCCAGCACCTGCGTCTGTGCGATCAGATTGCTCATCAGCAGGTCGTGCATGGAGCCGCCGTCGGCGGTGGGCAGATCGTCGGTCGGCTCGGCGAAGCCGATGAAGTCCGCCGGGATCAGCCAGGTGCCCTGGTGCAGGAGCTGATAGAAGGCGTGCTGACCGTTGGTGCCGGGCTCGCCCCACACCACCGGGGAGGTGGGGGTGGTGACGTGGCGGCCTCCGGCGGTGACCGATTTGCCGTTGGACTCCATCACCAGTTGCTGCAGATAGGCCGGGAAGCGGCGCAGGTCGTCGGAGTACGGCAGCACCGCCTGGGACTGCGCGTCCCAGAAGTTGGAGTACCAGAGGCCGATCAGGGCGAGCAGCATCGGTGCATTGCGTTCGAGCGGCGCGGTGGCGAAGTGCTCGTCGAGCCGGTGGAAGCCGTCGAGGAAGTCGGCGAAGGCCTCCCGGCCCACCGCGATCATCACCGACAGCCCGATCGCCGAGTCCACCGAGTACCGTCCACCGACCCAGTTCCAGAAGCCGAACATGTTGTCGGTGTCGATGCCGAAGGCGCTCACCTCGTCGGCGTTGGTGCTGACCGCCACGAAGTGCTTGGCCACGGCGTCGTCGTCCCCGCCGAGCCGGTCGAGCAGCCAGCTGCGCGCCGCCCGGGCGTTGGTGAGCGTCTCGAGGGTGGTGAAGGTCTTGGAGGCGACGATGAACAGCGTGGTCTCCGGATCGAGTCCGGCCAGCGTGCCCACCAGGTCGGCGGGGTCGACGTTGGAGACGAAGTGGCAGCGCAGCCGCGGGTGGCGGTAGTGCCGGAGAGCCTCGTAGACCATCGCCGGCCCCAGGTCCGAGCCGCCGATGCCGATGTTGACCACGTCGGTGATCGGCTTGCCGGTGTGCCCGGTCCACTGTCCGTCGCGGACACGGCCGGCGAACTCGCCCATCGCGCGCAGCACCGCGTGCACGTCGGCCACCACGTCCTGACCGTCCACCGTCAGCGACGCCGTCGGCGGCAGCCGCAACGCCGTGTGCAGGGCGGCCCGGTCCTCCGAGGTGTTCAGGTGGTCTCCGCGCAGCATCGCATCGCGGCGCTCCTCCACCCCGGCCTCGCGGGCCAGGCTGGCGAGCAGTTCCAGGGTCTGCGCGTCGACGAGGTTCTTGGAGTAGTCGATGTGCAGGTCGGCCGCGTCGACGACCATGGTGCGGCCGCGGTCGGGATCGGCGGCGAACAGTTCCCGCAGCTGATGGGCGAACAGATGCTGCTGATGCGCGGCGAGCGCGTGCCAGGACACCGTCGACGTGATGTCGTGCTCGTCGCTGTTCTCGTGCTGCCAATCGGCGCGGTCCATACAGCCAGCCTATTAGCGTTCGGGTACCGGTGCACCGGCTCCGGAGCGGTGGTGACCCATGCCACTGCGTCGGGTCCGGCGGCCCCGGCGCGGCTCAGACCAGCTTGGCGCTGATCGCATCCGGGAGGAGCTTCAGCGCGACGGACAGCGGCGCCCACGGCCAGGCGGGAACGGCGGCACGGCGCTTCTCCGCCTCGATGGCGGCGACCATGGCCCGCACGCCGCTGTCGGTGTCGGACATCATCGAGGTCTTCACGCCGCGGTTGATGTCGGTCTCGATGTAGCCGGGCAGGATCACACTGATCGTGATGGGGCTGCCGGCGAACTCGGCCTGCAGTCCCTGGCCGAGCGCCGAGACCCCGGCCTTGGACGCCGAGTAGGCGCACTGCGCCTTGGGCAGTCCGCGCACCGCGCTCATCGAGCTGATCAGCACCAGGTGACCGTGGTTCTGTTCACGGAAGATCTTCAGTGCGGCCTCGGCCTGGGCCAGCGCGCCGATCAGGTTGGTCTGGACGGTCTCGATGTTCGCGTGGGCCTTGCCGGTGCCGATCTTGGCGCCCTTGCCCAGACCGGCGTTGACGATCACCCGGTCCAGGCCGCCGAGTTCGCCGGCCAGGCTGTCGAAGACCACCGGCACGGCCTCGGTGTCGGTGACGTCGAGCGAGGCCACCGCGACCTGCTTGGCCTGGCCGGACAGTTCCCCGGCGAGGGTTTCGAGCCGGTCGAGCCGTCGGGCGGCCAGCGCCAGCGAGCGGCCGCGGGCCGCGAACTGCCGGGCCATGCCTTCGCCCAGACCCGAGCTGGCACCGGTGATGAGGATCTTCTCGCGTGTCATAGGTGCCGAATCTACCGTCGGCCGCCGCGGTGCGGTGATGGGTGTGAGCGCGAATCGTTGACAAGACACCGCACCGAATGCTTATCGTCTCACCACATGACCTGAATCACAGGAGCCACAGTGAAAGAGCGCCACGCCTTGTCCCGTCTCGCCTGCGGCCTCACCGCAGCGCTGACCGCGACCCTGGTCCCGCTGGGTGCCGGGCTGACCGGAACGGCGGCGGCATCCCCCTGCGGCAACGTGGGCAACAACTCCAGCTTCGGCTCCCTGGACCTGAGCTTCCTCGGTCAGCACGGCAGCCCGATGGGACCGCAGAAGGCGGCACCGGCCTTCGACAACGGCACCTCCAAGGTGATGTCCTGGGTGACCGGCCCGCGCAGCCTCAACAAGACGTACACCCGGTTCGGCATCTCCGGCACCGACCTGGGCGTGGCCTGGGACAACGGCCGCGGCCAGACCCTGCTGGCCTTCGGCGACACCTTCGGCAACTGCCGGGCCGGCGGCCAGTGGCGCAGCAACACGGTGCTGCGCTCCTCCGACCGGAACCCGGCCGACGGCCTGCGCCTGGACGGCAGCGGCTTCGCCGGCGAGAAGATCGGCGCCCTGCGCTTCCACGGCCTGGAACAGACCATCGTCCCCACCTCCGGCATCTCCATCGGCGGCAAGCAGTACATGAACGTCATGTCGGTGCGGTACTGGGGTGCTCCCGGACACTGGGACACCAACTACTCGGGGATCGCCGTCTCCGGTGACAACGGCCGCAGCTGGCGGACGGTGCCCAGCACCTTCCGGGTGAACGCCGGCGTCACCGTACCGATCGGCGAGAACCAGCCCACCGTGGTGGCCAACAACTCCCGCTTCCAGCAGAACGCGTATGTGCGCGGAGTGGGCGCCGATGCCGGCTGGATCTTCCAGTACGGCACGCCCAGCGGCCGCCAGGGCGCCACCTACCTGTCGCGCTTCCGCCCCGGCGACATCCTGAACCTCGACAAGTACGAGTACTGGACCGGCCGGGGCTGGACCCGTGACCTCAATGCCATGCCCAATGCGCCGGTGGTCCGGCCGCCGGGCTCGGAGATGTCGGTGGCCTACAGCCCGTACCTGCGCAAGTACGTCATGCTGCACACCATCCGTGGCGTGGTGCTGCGCACCGCCTCCCGTCCGCAGGGCCCGTGGAGCCGGCCGCGGTCGATCGTGCCAGCGGGCACCGCGGAGATCTACGGGCCGATGATGCTGCCGAACTCTCCGGCGCTCACCGGCGCCGGCCCGGAGCTGTACTACAACGGCAGCCGCTGGAAGGACTACAACGTGCTGCTGATGCGGACCCGGCTCAAGCCGCACTGGTGACCGCCGCCCTGCGGATCGGCCCTGTCCGGGCCCGGTCCGTCGCGGCTATTTGAGCAGGCGCGACATCCGCCGGTCGGCCAGTACGGCGCCGCCGGTCTGGCAGGTGGGACAGTACTGGAAGGACTTCTCCGCATAGACCACCTCGCGGACGGTGTCCCCGCACACCGGGCACGGCAGACCCGCCCGCCCGTGCACGGCCAGCCCGGTGCGCTTCTCGCTCTTGAGGCCCGCCGCACCCACCCCGTCGAGCCGGGCGAGGGCCGCAGTGAGCACGGTGCGCATGGCCGCGTACAGGCTCGCGGCGTCGTCGTCGGACAGGGCCGGCCCGAGCGCGAACGGACTCAGCCCGGCGGTGTGCAGGATCTCGTCGGAGTAGGCGTTGCCGATGCCGGCGAGCAGTCGCTGATCGGTGAGCAGTGTCTTCAGCCGCGAGTTGTGGCCGGCGAGGATCGCGCGGAAGCTCTCCTCGTCGACGGCGAGCGCGTCCGGGCCGAGAGCGGCGATCTGCTCGATCTGCTGTGGATCGGTCACCACCCATGCCGCCAGGCGTTTGCGGGTGCCGGCCTCGGTCACATCGAAGCCCTCCCCCGAGCCGGATCCGGCGGCCGGGATACCGCAGTGCACGCGCAGCGCCACCGGCCCCTTTCCGCCGGGCCGGGGCGGGGCGAGCGGCAGCGCGTCGCGCCACTGGATCCAGCCGGCCCGGGACAGGTGCAGCACCAGGGACAGCTCGGGCGGGGCGTCGGGCGGCGGCTCCGGCCCGGGCACGGTGGTGATCACCAGGTACTTGCCGATCCGGGTCACCGTGGTCACGGTGCGCCCGGTGAGTGCCGTGTACGGCGGCTGCGCCGTCTTGAGCACCGACAGCGAGGCCAGGTCGACACGACGGATCGGCAGGGCGGCGATCCGTCCGTCCAGGAAGTCGGCCAAGGCGGCCACCTCGGGAAGCTCCGGCACGGTTTCCAGTGTGCTCTAGTAGAGGCGTGCAGCCCAACGACTACCGGATTCCCGATGCCGATCTCGCCGCTCTGATCGCCGAAGGGGCGGGACGGATCCTGCTCGGCGTCGGCGAGGGTGAGCTGCTCGATCCGCGGCAGCTCGGGGCGCTCGGCGATGCGATGGCGCAGGCCTGGATCGGGCGGGTGCTGGCGCGTCAGCGGCCCCGCGATGCGGTGCTCTCGGAGGAGGCCGACGACGTGGGCGATCGGAGCACCGCCGAGCGGGTGTGGATCATCGACCCGCTCGACGGCACCAGCGAATTCAGCATGGGCACACCGCATTGGGCCGTGCATGTGGCGTTGACCGTGGACGGCCGGCCGGAGGTGGCGGCGGTGTCGCTGCCCGCGATGGGACAGCTGTTCCGGTCCGACGAGGTGACCCCGGTGACCGGCGAGCTGAGCGGGCGGATCGCGGTGTCCCGATACGGGCACAGCTTCCCCTCGCTCGCGGTGGCCGAGAAGCTGCAGCTGCGGCCGGCGCACATCGGTTCGGCCGGCGCCAAGGCGATGGCGGTGGTGCGCGGCGACGTCGACGCCTATGTGCACTCCGGCGGGCAGTTCGAGTGGGACAACTGCGCCCCGGTGGGGGTGGCGCTGTCCGCCGGCCTGCACTGCAGCCGGCTGGACGGTCGCGAGATCGTCTACAACAATCCGCAGCCCTACATGCCGGACTTCGTCATCTGCCGCAGCGAGATCGCCGACGACGTGCTCGACGTGCTGGCCTCGGCGTGGTGACCGCCGCCGCACGCTGACGACGGGTCAGGCCCCGTCGCCGCCCGGCTGCCGGCCGGAGGCCCGGCGCAGCAGGTAGATGTCCATGATCCAGCCGTGTTCCTCACGGCCGCGCCGTCGGGCCTGCGCGATCGACTCGGCCACCTCCCCCACCCGGCCGCTGATCAGCAGCTGGTGCTCGGTGCCGAGGAAGGCGCCCCAGTAGACGTGATCGTCGTCCGCGGCGGTCTCGGTGAACGCCAGATGCGAGTCGAGCATGACGATCTGGTTGGCGTCGGCGCCGGCCGGGGTCTGCGCGAGCCGGCGGCCGGTGGTGATGTGGACGGCCTGCCCGATTCCCTGGGCGGTGATCCCGAAGGCGGCGGTGAGCGCCGCGGCGCTGGTCACGCCGGGGATCACCGAGACGTCCAGGGACAGTCCGTCGCGGTCTCGGAGCTCGTCGACGATGCGCAGCGTGGAGTCGTACAGCGAGGGATCGCCCCACACCAGAAAGGCCGCGGACTGACCGTCCGAGAGTTCCGTGCGCAGCAGAGCCTCCAGGGCGTCGCCCCGCGCACGGTGCCAGCGGCGGACCTCGGCGCCGTAGTCGACCGGGTCGCGGTCGCGCGGCGGGTCGGGCACCCGCACCACCCGGTGGCCGTCGCGACCGTAGCGTGCCACCAGTTCCTCGCGCAGCGTGTTCAGTTCGGCGACCCGGGATCCCTTGTCCAGCAGGAGAAAGACGTCGGTTGCGCCGATCGCGTCGACGGCGTCGAGGGTCAGCTGGCCGGGGCCTCCCGGGCCGATCCCGATGACCCGCACCGTGATCGACAGGTCCGCGGGGCGATCGCTCATCGGCGGCGGACCCTGCCGAGACCGTGCTTGCGGGCGGTCAGATCCAGCACCCACTGGCGCGGGGCGATCCGGCTGAGCAGGAAGACCAGCGGGGCGTTGTTGCCGCGCGCATAGAACGGCTTGGGCTTGTCGGCGAGCGCCGCACTGACGATCTGTTCGGCCATCGCCTCGGCTGTGACGCCCTTCTCCTCGTTGCGGCGGGTGGCCGCGGCCACCGTCTCGTACTCCTCGCGGTACGGGGAGTCCTCGCCGATGTGCACCAGCCGGCGGCCCCCGATGCCGGTGGCGATGGTGCCCGGTTCCACCGAGATCACCCGCACCCCATAGGGTTCCACCTCGCGCCGCAGCGCGAAGGCGTAGGCCTTGAGCGCCGACTTGGTGGCCGAGTAGGTGGACCGGAACGCCACCGGGAAGCTCGAGAGCATGGAGCCGACCATCACCACGGTGCCGGTGCGGCGCTCGCGCATCCGCGGCAGGACCGCCTTGGTCAGGGCCAGCGGGCCGAAGACGTTGACCGCGAACATGTGCTCGATGCCCTCGTCCATCGGGGTGTCCTCGAAGGCGCCGGCGTGCGATTCGCCCGCGTTGTTGATCAGGATGTCCACGTCGCCCACCTGTTCGGCGCAGGCCTGGGCGCTGGCGTAGTCGGCGTTGTCCAGGCGCACGTACTGCACGCCGGGGATGGGCTCGGCGACGGTGTCGGGATTGCGGGTGGTGCCGTAGACGGTGTGGCCGGCGGCCGCGAACTGCCGGGCGACTTCGGCGCCGATGCCGGAGCTGGCTCCGGTGACCAGCACGGTCCGGCCGGTGGAGAGCGGATGCGTCATGGCACACAGCCTAGTGGACGCGGTGACCGCCGCCCCAGCCCTGCGGCGGCGCGCGAACTCCGACCGCCCCGTCCCCGGCGCACCGTTCGCCCCATCCCGCTGCGTCATCTCGGGTTCGCGGCCTCAGCTCAGGCAGCGAACCCGAAATGACGCAGCGAACCATGGAGGGAGCACACCGACCCGAGGTACACAGAGGGAGCACACCGACCCGAGGTACACAGAGGGAGCACACCGACCGGTGGTCGGCAGAATGACACTGTGCTCCCGGCAGGATTCGAACCTGCGACACCCGCTTTAGGAGAGCGGTGCTCTATCCCCTGAGCTACGAGAGCGTGACGGTGCTGCGGCGGGGACCGCTACCGCGTGAAAAGAGTCTACGACAGGGCGGGCCGGTCGACGGCCACCCCACCGGCGGTCAGGCGCCGAAGGCCTTGGTGAAGCGGATCAGGGAGCGGTGGATGTCGCCGTGCACGGCCTTCGCGGCGGCCTTGCCGGCCGGTCCGATCAGCGGCAGTCCGCCCAGGTCGATCAGGAAGGTCACCTCGGAGCCGTCGCCCGACGGCTTCACCGTCAGGTCGATCTTGGCCTTCACCCCGCCCTTGCCGTGGCCGGAGAACAGCACCCGCGTGGGGCGGTCGAACTTATCGATGGTCCAGTCGAAGCGCACCCGCGCGCCCTTGACGCTGACCACCGAGGTGGCCGTGGTGCCCACCGCCAGCTCGGTCGGCACCTCGCCGCGCCAGCCGTCGTGCAGTTCGAGCCAGTCGTCGAACCGGGCCAGGTCGGAGACCGCCGCGAAGGCATCCTCCGGAGACAGGGCAATCGCAATGGTGTCGCTGGTCTTCGCCATGGTCACCGAGCGTAGAACATCCGGGCGCGGCGCTCCCGGACCGCCTCGCGGTCCGGCCCGGGCGTAACGTCGGGGCCGTCATGGAAGCCGCCGGAATCAGCCCCGAACCGCTCGTCTGCCGGCGTGCCCGGGATCTGCTGCACACCGTGATCGTCGGCCACGACGGGGTCGCCGCCCTGATCACCGAGGTGGAGGCCTACAACGGGCCCGACGATCCGGCGTCGCACGCGTACACGCGCACCCCGCGGTCGACGATGATGTACGGGCCGCCGGACCGGCTGTACGTGTACCGGATCCACGGCCACCACTGCGCGAACGTGGTGACCAGCCCGGAGGGCGAGGGCGCGGCGGTACTGCTGCGGGCGGGCCGCATCGTCGCCGGTCACGCACAGGCGCGGGCGCGGCGCGGCGACGTCGCCGACCATCTGCTGGGACGCGGACCGGGGAATCTGGCGCGGGCACTGGGCATCACGATGGCCGACCTGGCCACCGAGCTGACCGATCCGCGCGGGGTGCACCTGGCGGGATCGCGTGCGGGTGGCGGGCCGCCGGCGGGTGTCGGCGTCGGTCCGCGCGTGGGGGTGCGGCTCGCCGCCGACCGGCCGTGGCGGTTCTGGGTGCCGGGCGAGCCGTCGGTGTCCGCGTACCGGAGGCACCGGGCGGCGGTGGGCGACGATAGGTAGTGCGGCGGGGCCTCGATACACGCGACTCGGCTAGCGCCTCGCCACGCACTCGGCCACCAACAGAAGGCGCGCCACACAGACTGGCCACTACAGACAGACGCGCCCCGGCCACCGGCGACGATGAACGGTGCGGCGGGGCCTCGATACACGCGACTCGGCTAGCGCCTCGCCCCGCACTCGGCCACCAACAGAAGGCGCGCGAACCGGACTCGGCCACTACAGACAGGCGCACTCGGCCACCAACAGAAGGCGCGCGACACAGACTGGCCACTACAGACAGGCGCGCCCCGGCCACCGGCGACGATGGGTAGTGCCGCGGGGCCTCGATACACGCGACTCGGCTAGCGCCTCGCCACGCACTCGGCCACCAAACGGAGGGCGTGCGACACGGACTCGGCCGCCGACAGAGGGCGGAGTGTGGCCGGTCTGGGGGTTACTGCTGGTCGTCGGGCTTCGGTTCGGCGGGCTTGTTCTCAGGAGCCTGGTTCTCGGCCTGCTTGTTCTCGGCGGGCTTGTTCTCGGCACCGATTGCCTTGCGGGCCGCCTCCTGCGCCTTGTCCACCTGACCTGCGAACTTGCCGCCGGTCGCCTTGTCGACCGCGTCGCCGCCCTTCTCGATCAGGTTCGGGTTCTTCTTGAGCGCGTCTTTGGCCTTGTTCACCAGTCCGTTGAGATCCATGCGGCGATCGTACTGCCCGATGCCGGCCGGCACACGGGCGACGGCCTTCCGGACCGGGGTCAGGTTGCCGGCATCGTCGCCCGCTCGGCGCGTTCGGCCTCCTCGCGGGCCTCGCGTTCGGCGCGCTGCGCGGCCGCCCGGCGTTCGAGCCGTGCCTTGAGGATCCGGGAGGAGACCTCCACGCACACGATGCCCACTGCGGCGCAGACCGCGCCGGTGGCCATCATCGAGCCGTTGGACGAATCCAGCTTGAACAGGTCCTGGGTGAGCGGCAGGGTGAAGATCCCGACGTAGGCCAGCGCGGCTACCGACACCAGGATCACCTTCCACCAGTTCAGCGGCCGGGCCACCACCACCAGCACCCACCAGGCGATGGCGATCATCGTCATCAGGGTGGCCGTGGCGGCCTGGGTCTGACCGTCGGAGAAGTCCACTTCCTGCCCGACCCCGCCGTAGGCGCCGCCGCCCGGATTGACCAGCAGATAGCAGACGAAGGTGGCCGTACCCACGATCAGACCGTTGGGCACCGCCTGGGTGAGCACCCGTCGCACGAACCCGGTCTTGGCCCGCTCGTTGTTGGGCGCCAGCGACAGGATGAACGCCGGCACGCCGATGGTGAACCAGGCGGAGATCGTCACGTGGATCGGCTGGAACGGGTAGCTGATCGGGCTGTGATCGGTCCAGTGCGCGATCAGCCCCGCGATCCCCACTCCCAAAGCCAGCAGAACCGCGTACACGGTCTTGGTGAGGAACAGGTTGGAGACGCGCTCGATGTTGCCGATCACCCGCCGGCCCTCGCCCACCACGTACGGCAGCGTGGCGAACTTGTTGTCCAGCAGCACGATCTGCGCCACCGACCGGGCCGCCGACGAGCCCGAGCCCATCGCCACCCCGATGTCGGCGTCCTTGAGGGCGAGCACGTCGTTGACGCCGTCACCGGTCATCGCGACGGTGTGCTCCTCCGACTGCAGCGCCCGCACCATCGCCCGCTTCTGATCCGGGCGGACCCGGCCGAAGGTGACCCCGTCCTCCACCTGATCGGCCAGCTCACCGGGCTCCTCGGAGAGTGTGCGCGCATCCACCGCGGTATCCGCGGTGCCCAGTCCCAGGGATTCGGCGACGGCCCCCACCGACCGGGCGTTGTCCCCGGAGATCACCTTGACCTCGACGTTCTGGTCGGCGAAGTAGTCGAGGGTGTCCTTGGCGTCGGGCCGCACCCGCTGCTCGAGGACGATCAGACCGGCGGGCACCAGCGTGCCGGGCACCGCGCTCTCCCCGGTCGGCTCGGTGTCGACGGGAACGTCGGTGGAACCGATCAGCAGCACGCGCAGACCCGTCGACCCCAGATCCGAGGCCAGGCTCGCGGTCTCCGACTCCGGATCCAGCAGCACGTCCGGCGCACCGACCAGCCAGTTGCCGTGTGCGGCGCCGTCGGCGCCCGCGAACGAGACACCGCTGAACTTGTTGGCCGAGGCGAACGGCAGCACCGCGCTGGTGTGCCAGTCCGGGGCGCTCGGATAGGCCTCGGCGATCGCCTGGATGGAGGCGTTGGGATGCTTGTCGGAGGCGGCGACGGCCGCGAGCACCTCCTCGAGCGTCTCCCGGCTGAGCGACTCGTCGACCACCTTCAGCTCGGACAGGCGCATGCCGTTCTCGGTGAGGGTGCCGGTCTTGTCGGTGCACACCACGTCCACCCGGGCCAGCCCCTCGATGGCGGGCAGCTCGTTGACCAGGCACTGGCGCTGACCGAGCCGGATCACGCCGACCGCGAAGGCGATCGAGGTCATCAGCACCAGACCCTCGGGCACCATCGGCACCAGCGCCGCCACCATGCCGAGCAGGGCGTCGTCGAGATCCTGCCGGCTGATCACCAGCTGGTTGTAGATGGTCAGGGCGCCCGCCGGGATCAGGATGACGGTGATCACGGCGAGGATCTTGTTGATGCCGCTGCGCAGCTCGGAGGAGACCAGGGTGAACTGGGAGGCTTCGGCCGCGATCTTGGCGGCGTACGCGTCGGCGCCGACCTTGGTGGCCCGGTACGCCCCGGAACCGGACACCACGAAGCTGCCGGACATGATCTCGTCGCCGGGCGACTTGTCCACCGCGTCGGCCTCGCCGGTGAGCAGCGACTCGTCCACGTCGAGCGCTTCGGCCTCCACCGTCTCGCCGTCGACGACGATCTGCTCGCCCGGGGCGAGTTCGATGATGTCGCCGAGCACCACCTGATCCGGCGGGATCAGCCTGCTCTCGCCGTCGCGGCGCACCGTCGGCATGGCCTGGCCGACGATCGAGAGCCGGTCGAGGGTCCTCTTGGCTCGGATCTCCTGGATCATGCCGATACCGCTGTTGGCCACGATCAGCAGACCGAACAGGCCGTTGATCAGCGAGCCGGTGTAGGCGACGATCGCGAACAGCACACCGAGGATGCCGTTGATCGGGGTGAAGATGTTGGCCCAGACGATCTGCCCCACGCTGCGGCCGGTCTTGCCGGGCTGGGTGTTGACGTCCCCGGCCGCGACCCGGTCGGCCACTTCCTGCGAGGTGAGCCCGGCATTGCGGGCACTGACGGGGGTGCTCATGCGCTGGAGGTGCTCTTTCCTGGTGACGGTGCTCGGAGAACGGTCTCTGGCGTTCGAATCTACCGCAGCACCTAAGCTGGAACCCGACAGCTCGAACCCGACGAAACCCGCCACCCCCGAGG
>NZ_JBJURU010000006.1:89504-239031 GCF_046098115.1 Gordonia sp. VNK21
GTCGACCACTAGTCGGCCGTCCTAGAGCTGCTGCGGGACGAGCCGTACCACCGCCGCGACCACGGCTACCACGGGCTCCCAGACCACGACTACTGGAGCTAGCGGAAGCGCCAGCCGCACTAGGCCGAGCCAGTCGCGGTCACGGACCAGTTGCTCGACGGGCGGTAGCTCCCCGACCGGGCCCACCTGCACCACACGTGGCTGTTCTGGCCGTGGGAGTGGCTCTTGCCGTACGCGGACAGGCTCGACTTCCACCAGCTGCTCAGCGAGTCGGCCCTCTGCGAGCTCCTCCACGAGCGCCGGCAGCGGCGGAGGCTGTTCGTAGGGTTGCGGAGGTAGGTCCGCTAGCGGCTCCGGATAGGCTCGCGGGGCCTGACCGTGTGGTCGCGCCACGACGGCAAGCGGAGCCGGTTGTTCAAGTCGCCACAGAGCAAGCGCCCGCGGCTGCCGCGGCGTGTGCCGTTGACCGACCAGCCACGCGGCCTGCACGACGACCTAGGCCTCAGCCTCTGGCGCTCGGACCGGAGCCTAGACCCCAGCTGCCCAGACGCGCACGACGACTAGCCAAGGTGGCTGCAAGGGCAGCTGTGGCTCGGCTGGCCCCTCTCGCGCCACGGGCCGTGCGACCACGGGCGGCCAGACTAGCAGGAGCTCGTCGCCCACGCCGGGCTGCGGTTCCTGTGGGAGCTGATGAAGCGGCTGGTCTTGCAGCTCCAGTTCCCTCGGGCACCATCGGCACCAGCGCCGCCACCATGCCGAGCAGGGCGTCGTCGAGATCCTGCCGGCTGATCACCAGCTGGTTGTAGATGGTCAGGGCGCCCGCCGGGATCAGGATGACGGTGATCACGGCGAGGATCTTGTTGATGCCGCTGCGCAGCTCGGAGGAGACCAGGGTGAACTTGGAGGCTTCGGCCGCGATCTTGGCGGCGTACGCGTCGGCGCCGACCTTGGTGGCCCGGTACGCCCCGGAACCGGACACCACGAAGCTGCCGGACATGATCTCGTCGCCGGGCGACTTGTCCACCGCGTCGGCCTCGCCGGTGAGCAGCGACTCGTCCACGTCGAGCGCTTCGGCCTCCACCGTCTCGCCGTCGACGACGATCTGCTCGCCCGGGGCGAGTTCGATGATGTCGCCGAGCACCACCTGATCCGGCGGGATCAGCCTGCTCTCGCCGTCGCGGCGCACCGTCGGCATGGCCTGGCCGACGATCGAGAGCCGGTCGAGGGTCCTCTTGGCTCGGATCTCCTGGATCATGCCGATACCGCTGTTGGCCACGATCAGCAGACCGAACAGGCCGTTGATCAGCGAGCCGGTGTAGGCGACGATCGCGAACAGCACACCGAGGATGCCGTTGATCGGGGTGAAGATGTTGGCCCAGACGATCTGCCCCACGCTGCGGCCGGTCTTGCCGGGCTGGGTGTTGACGTCCCCGGCCGCGACCCGGTCGGCCACTTCCTGCGAGGTGAGCCCGGCATTGCGGGCACTGACGGGGGTGCTCATGCGCTGGAGGTGCTCTTTCCTGGTGACGGTGCTCGGAGAACGGTCTCTGGCGTTCGAATCTACCGCAGCACCTAAGCTGGAACCCGACAGCTCGAACCCGACGAAACCCGCCACCCCCGAGGAGCGCGCACATGCCCCACCCGCCCGTACGGCCGGCCCACGATCCCGCGGGATACTGGGGCGCGATCGACGAGGCGGTCCGTGAGGCCGGGCTGGACGCTCCGGTGCTGGCACTGGACCGGGGCGCTCTCGACCACAACATCGCCGACCTGAGGCGCCGTGCCGGCGGCATGCCCATCCGGGTGGCCACCAAGTCGGTGCGCATCCGTTCGGTGATCGCCGACGTCCTCTCCCGCAGCGGCTTCCACCCGGGGGTGCTGGCCTACGATGTGGCCGAAGCCCACTGGCTGGCAACCGAATCGGGCATCGAAGACGTGCTGCTGGGCTATCCGACGGTGCGCCGCACCGCGCTGGCCGCACTGCTGGCCGACGAGCTCGCCTGTTCGCGGGTGACCCTGCTGGTGGACGATCCGGGGCAGCTCGACGTGGTCGACGCGGTGGCCGCCCCCGCCACCCGGCCCGCGGTGCGGGTGGCGATCGATCTGGACGCCTCGCTGCGCGCCCTGGGCGGCCGGGTGCACGTGGGAGTGCGCCGCTCCCCCGTTCACGATGCCGGCGCCGCCCTCGCACTGGCCCGAACCATCGCCGGGCGCCCGGGTTTCGACCTGGTCGGGGTGATGTCGTACGAGGCGCAGGTGGCCGGGGTGGGCAACGGCGTACCCGGTGCCCCGCTGATGAATCTGGCGGTGCGCGGCATGCAATCGGTCTCGATGGCCGAGCTGCGCCGTCGTCGCGGCAAGGCGATCGCGGCGATCGGCCGGATCGCCGAGCTCGAGTTCGTCAACGCCGGCGGCACCGGTTCCCTCGAAGCCACCTCCCGCGACGCGGCGGTGACCGATGTGGCGGCCGGCAGCGGACTGCTCGGCGGCCACCTCTTCGACACCTACCGGCACTTCCAGCCCGCCCCGGCGCTGGCCTTCGGTCTGGACGTGCTGCGCCGGCCCGCCCCGCAGATCGTCACCTGCGGGGGCGGCGGCTGGATCGCCTCCGGCCCGCCCGGACCGGACCGGCTGCCCAAACCGGTGTGGCCGCAAGGACTCTCGTACATCGGTACCGAATCGGCCGGCGAGGTGCAGACCCCGCTGACCGGCGAGGCGGCGGCCGCGCTGTCGATCGGCGACCGAGTCTGGTTCCGGCACACCAAGTCCGGCGAGGTCTGCGAGCGGGCGCAGTCCGTCGCACTGATCGATCACGACGAGACCGGCCGCGCGCACGTCTCCGAGGTCGTACCCACCTACCGCGGCGAAGGGAAGTGTTTCCTGTGAAGACCGAGACCACCTGGACCAACTGGGGCGGTACCGCCAGCTGCGCGCCGTCGCAGCGGCTCGTGCCGGGCAGCGTCGACGAACTGGCCGCCGCCGTCGGCGCGGCCGCCGAGCGCGGCGAGACCGTCAAACCGGCCGGTGCCGGACACAGCTTCTCGGAGATCGCGGTGGCCCCGCAGATCCAGCTGGGGCTGTCCGGTCTGCGCGGGCTGCGCAACGTGGATGCGGCGCGCAGCCGGGTCACCCTCGGCGCGGGCACCCACCTGTACGAGATCCCGGCACTGCTCGAGCCGCACGGGCTGGCGATGGCCAACCTGGGCGATGTGGACCGGCAGACCATCGCCGGGGCCACCTCCACCGGCACCCACGGCACCGGCCTGGGCTTCGGCGGCATCGCCACCCAGATCGTCGGCGCGGTTCTGGTCGACGGCCGTGGACAGGTGCGCGATCTCGGCGAGGACCACCCGGATCTGCCGGCGGCGGCACTGGGACTCGGCGCGCTGGGGGTCCTCACCGAGATCACTCTGCAGTGCGTGGACGCCTTCAACCTGCGGGCCGTCGAGGAGCCGGCGTCGGCGGACGAGGCGATCGACACCTTCCTTCCGCGGGTACGCGAGCACGACCACTACGAGTTCTACTGGTTCCCGCACACCAACTGTGCGCTCACCAAGACCAACACGCGGCTGCCGGCGCACAGCCCCGTCGGCGGGCCCGGCCGGCTGCGGCGGTACATCGACGACGAGCTGCTCTCCAACGGCCTGTATCGGGTGCTGTGCGAGGTGAGCGCACGGGCGCCGCGCATCGTGCCGACCGTGAACCAGGTGTCCGGTCGCGCCCTCTCGGCCCGCACCTACACCGATCGTTCGGACAAGGTCTTCGTGTCGGCACGCTCGGTGCGTTTCCGGGAGATGGAGTACGCGGTGCCGCTCGAGGCGGTGCCCGAGGTGCTCCGCGAGCTGCGCGCCATGATCAACCGGCGGCGCCACAAGGTGAGCTTCCCGGTGGAGGTGCGGGCCGCCGCGGCCGACGAGCTCATGGTCTCCACCGCTTCCGGACGCACCTCCGGGTACATCGCGGTGCACCGCTACCACCACGACGATCCGGCGGCCTCGAAGGTCTACTTCCAGGATGTCGAGGACATCATGACCGCCCACGAGGGCCGGCCGCACTGGGGCAAGATGCACACCCGCGACGCGGAGTACCTCTCGGCCGTCTACCCGCGCTTCGGCGACTTCCTCGCGGTCCGCGACCGGTACGACCCGGACCGCACCTTCGCCAATCCGTATCTGCAGCAGGTCCTCGGCCGCTAGTGGTACTGACCCGGGGTCGCACCCCGGGCACAGCCGCGGTCAGCGGCCGGTGAACACCGGGGTGCGCTTCTCGGCGCGCGCCTGCCGCGCCTCCTGGACGTCCTCGCTGGTCCACGCCGCCTCCATGGCCGCGATGCGCTCGGCGGGCGGGGTGTCGCGGGCGCCGTCGCCGTTGAGCACCAGCTTGTAGTGCTGCAGAGTCAGCGGGGCGAGCGCGGCGATGGCCGCCGCCCAGTGCTGGGCATCGGCCAGATCGCCGATGCGGTTGGCGAAGCCGAGCGTATGCG
Source organism: Gordonia sp. VNK21 (assembly GCF_046098115.1). Lineage (NCBI taxonomy): Bacteria > Bacillati > Actinomycetota > Actinomycetes > Mycobacteriales > Gordoniaceae > Gordonia > Gordonia sp. VNK21. The sequence goes on from NZ_JBJURU010000006.1 coordinate 93,988, forward strand.
CCCGGTCGGCGGTGAGCGGGTCACAGCCGATCAGGATGCCGCGGGCCGTGCCGGTGCCGACCAGCGACACCAGCCGCCGGATGGTCCACTCGTCCACCGCGACACCGATTTTCGCGGCCGGAATGCCGGCCAGCGCGTCGGGGGCCATCACCCGCAGGTCCGCGGCGATCGCAAGCTGCAGGCCGGCGCCGAGGGCCGAGCCGTTGAGGGCGGCGATCACCGGCACCGGCAGCGACTCGATGAGCTGGTTGAGGGCGACCAGGCTCTCCAGGAACTTCGGGTCGTAGACCGGGCCCGACAGGTCTGCGCCGGCGCAGAAGACGCTGCCGCGTCCGGTCAGCACGATCACCCGGGCGCCGCCGTCGACGGCCTCGGTGAAGGCCCGGGTCAGGTCGGCCACCATCTGGTGGTCGAGCGCATTGCGCTTCTCCTCGCGGGCGAGCTCGATGGTGACGACGTCTTCGTTGCGGCTGCTGACAATCATGGGAAGCACCCTACCGAGCACCCCGAACGACCGGGCACCCGTCACCAACTCTTGACACAATGTTGTGTTTTCACAACACTATGTTCTGTGAGTCCAGTGCGTCGGGATGAGAAGCAGCCCATCTACAACCGCATCGCCGTCCTGCGCGCCGAGCGCGGGCTCTCCCGCGCACAGCTCGCGACGCTGATCAACGTGAATGTGCAATCGGTCGGCGCGCTCGAACGCGGCGACTACTACCCCAGCCTCGATCTGGCCCTGCGCATCTGCGAGGCCTTCGACCTCCCGGTCGAGGCCGTGTTCTCGCGGACTCCGTTCACCGCGATGTCCACCGAGCTGTACCGCGGCCGAACCGAGAACTGACCCCGCCCACCCCGCGCCGACACCTCACATTCCCCGAACCACTCCCCTACACAGGAGAACTGACATGCCAGAGACCTTGCACGTCAATCGATTACGGAAGAACTACGGATCACTGCGCGCACTGGACGGCGTGAGCCTGTCCGTCTCCCCCGGCGAGATCTACGGCTTCGTCGGCAGCAACGGCGCAGGCAAGTCCACCACCATGCGCATCGTGCTCGGCGTGATCGCCCCCGATTCCGGCGAGGTCAGCCTCGGCGAGCGTCCCCTCGACTTCGCCGCCCGCCGCCGGATCGGCTACATGCCCGAGGAACGCGGCCTGTACCCCAAGATGAAGGTGGGTGAGCAATTGGTCTACCTGGCCCGGCTGCACGGCCTCGACGACGCCGCCGGCCGGCGTTCCTGTGCCGACTGGACCGCACGCCTGGGCATCGCCGAACGCCTCGACGACAACGTCGGCGACCTCTCGCTCGGCAACCAGCAGCGCGTGCAGCTGGCCGCCGCACTGGTCCACGACCCCGACGTCCTGGTGCTCGACGAGCCGTTCTCCGGCCTCGATCCGGTGGCGGTGGACGTGATGAGCGAGGTACTCGCCGGCAAAGCCGCGCAGGGCGTCCCGGTGCTCTTCTCCTCCCATCAGCTCGACCTGGTCGAGCGGCTGTGCGACCGGGTGGGGGTCATCTCCGGCGGAGTCATCAAAGCCGAGGGCACCGTCGACGAGCTGCGCGCGAGCGGCGGCAAACGCCTGGAGGTGACCGGTCCGGATCCGGCGATCGCCTGGGCCGACGGGCTGCCTGGCGTCACCGGGGCCGAATACGGGCCGTCGACCGTACTCCACGTCTCCGACGACAACGACGACCAGCAGGTGCTGGCCGCCGCACTCGCAGCGGGGCCGGTGCACCGCTTCGCCGCCTCGACTCCGAGCCTGACCGAACTGTTCCGGGAGCTGGTCTGACATGCGTACGAACAACACCGTGATGCTGGTGGCGGGACGGGAGATCAGCACCCGCGCCACACAGCGTTCCTTCCTCGTCAGCACCGGACTGATCCTGCTGGTGATCATCGTCGGCGCGATCGTCTGGTCGGCCCTGGCCGACGACGGCACCACGCGCGAGCGGGTCGGCCTGGTCGGCGGCGACGCCTCGCTGCACACCGCACTCGAGACCGCCGGCGACGCGGCCGGCACCCCGGTGCAGGTGATCGATCTCCCCGACCGCGCCCGGGCCGACCGGCAGATCGACGACGGCGACCTGGCGACCGCGCTCGTCGTGGGTCCAGGCGGCGAGTACACCACCGTCACCGAGGCGGCTCCCGACACGGCGCTCGAGAACGTCCTGCGCACGGCCGTCGGCCAGTACGCGCTCGGCCGGTCGCTCACCGATCGCGGCGTCGATCCGTCGACGCTGACCGCCCCCACCCTGCACGCCGACCGCCTCCAGCCCGAGAAGCCGGATGAGGATCAGCGCATCGCCGTCGCCCTGGTCGGCGCCATGCTGCTGGTGATGGCCATCCTCATGGGCGGGATCGCGGTGGCCGTCGGCGTGGTCGAGGAGAAGACCTCGCGGATCGTCGAACTGCTGCTGACCGCGGTGCGGCCGCTGCAGCTGCTGTGGGGCAAGATCCTCGGGATCGGCGCCATCAGCCTGGCCCAGGTGGTGCTGATCGGGGCCACCGCGCTGATCGCCGGTCGCGCCACCGGACTGCTGACCATCACCGGGACCGCGGGGACCGTGTTCGCCGCCGTCCTGGCCTGGTTCCTGCTCGGCTACCTGTTCTTCGCCGCGCTCTACGCCGCGACCGGCGCGATGGTGAGCCGCCAGGAGGAACTGAACTCGAGCACCGCACCGTTGACCGTGCTGGTGCTGGCGGTCCTGTATTCGGGCACCTTCGGCGTCACCGCCCTCGATTCACCGCTCATCGAGACCCTCAGCTGGATACCGCCGTTCAGCGCGGTGCTGATGCCGATCCGCATCGCCACCGGCGACACGGATGCGATCCAGGTGGTCGCCACGTTCGCGGTGATGATCGTCGCCTGCGCGCTCGCCGTGTGGGCCGCCGCCCGGATCTACACCCGGTCCGTGCTGCGCACCGGAAGCCGGATCGGCTGGGGTGAGGTGGCCGGCATGCTCAGCCGGGGCTGAGGACCCGGACCCGCTTCACGGCCGCAGGCCCCGTCGACGAGTCGACGGGGCCTGCGCGCTGTGAGACTGCGGGGAGATCTGCGCTCAGACGCCCAGCAGGTCGATCACGAAGATCAGGGTCTTGCCGGAGAGCCGGTGACCGGCGCCGGCCGGGCCGTAGGCCAGCTCCGGCGGTACGACGAGACGACGACGGCCGCCCACCTTCATACCGGGGATGCCCTCCTGCCAGCCCTGGATGAGGGCGTTGAGCGGGAAGTTCGCCGACTGGCCGCGATCCCAGGAGGAGTCGAACTCCTCGCCGGTCTCGTACTCGACGCCCACGTAGTGCACGTCCACCATGCCGTTCGGGACGGCTTCGGCGCCGTCGCCGACGATCAGATCGGTGATCTCGAGGGCGGCGGGCGCCGGGCCCTCCGGAAACTCCACCTCGGGCTTGTCGGACATCAGCGGTCTCCCATCGGAATGTAGTCACGCTCGGTGTGGCCCGTGTACAGCTGACGCGGACGGCCGATCTTGGTGGCCGGGTCCTCGTGCATCTCGCGCCAGTGGGCGATCCAGCCGGGCAGCCGGCCCAGGGCGAAGAGCACGGTGAACATCCGCGTCGGGAAGCCCATGGCCCGGTAGATGACGCCGGTGTAGAAGTCGACGTTCGGGTACAGCTTGCGCTCGATGAAGTAGTCGTCGCTCAGGGCGACCTCTTCGAGTCCCTTGGCGATGTCGAGCAGCTCGTCCTGCACACCGAGCGACTCGAGGATCTTGTCGGCGGTCTGCTTGACGATGGCCGCACGCGGGTCGTAGTTCTTGTAGACCCGGTGGCCGAAGCCCATGAGCTTGACGCCGTCTTCCTTGTTCTTGACCCGGCGCATGAAGTCGGCGGTGTCGCCGCCGGAGGCCTGGATGCCCTCGAGCATCTCCAGCACCGCCTGGTTGGCGCCGCCGTGCAGCGGGCCCCACAGCGCGTTGATGCCGGCCGAGACCGAGGTGAACAGGTTGGCCTGCGAGGAACCCACCAGGCGCACGGTCGAGGTGGAGCAGTTCTGCTCGTGATCGGCGTGCAGGATGAAGAGCATGTCGAGCGCCTTGGCGACTTCCGGATTCACCTCGTAGGGCTCGGCCGGGAAACCGAAGGTCAGGCGCAGGAAGTTCTCCACCAGGCTCAGCGAGTTGTCCGGGTACAGGAACGGCTGGCCGACGGACTTCTTGTAGGCGTAGGCCGCGATGGTCGGCAGCTTGGCCAGCAGCCGGATGGTCGACAGCTCCACCTGCTCGGGATCCTTGGGATCGAGCGAATCCGGGTAGTAGGCGCTGAGCGCGTTGGCCGCGCTCGAGACCACCGGCATCGGGTGCGCATTGCGCGGGAAGCCGTCGAAGAAGCGCTTGAGGTCCTCGTGCAGCAGCGTGTGCCGGCGGATCCGGTCGGTGAAATCGTCGAGCTCACCGGCGGTCGGCAGCGCCCCGTAGATCAGCAGGTAGCTGACCTCGAGGAAGGTCGAGTGCGCGGCGAGCTGGTCGATCGGGATCCCGCGGTAGCGCAGGATTCCGGCGTCGCCGTCGATGTAGGTGATCGCCGACTTGGTGGCTGCGGTGTTGACGAAACCGCCGTCGAACGTCGTCAGGCCGGTTTTCGCGAGGAACGAGCCCAGCTGGACCGAGTCGCTTCCTTCGGCGGCCTTGAGGATCGGCAGTTCGATCTCGCCACCGGGGTACGTGAAGGTACCGGTCACCTGATCGTCGGCTGTTGCTTTCTCCGCGGACACACATACCCCTAACTCGCGGCTGACCAGTTGTCGGGTAACAACCTAGTCCGATGGCGATGGACTCGCTCACTGAGGGTCCCCCAGTGTGAGGCGAGGCGGCTGATGCCGCCCGCACAGCTTACCCACAGTGAGTAGGTTGATGTCATGCGAGAGCTGTCCGCCGGAGACGACGCGGTGCTGCTGGACTTTTCCGGCGCCGACGACCCGGCCCGCGCGGCGACCCGGGCGGCCCGGGTGCTGCGGGAGGCCGCCGCGCAGGGCAGGCTGCGGCTGGCCGATGTGGTGCCCAGCGGGCTGTCGGTACTGGTCCAGGCCGGCCCGGGCGAGGGCATCGACTCGCTGGCGGTGTACCGGGAACTGCGCGCGAGGGCACACGGCGGCGCAGCCCCCGGCGAGGAGCCCCCGGCGGTGACGATTCCGGTGGTCTACGACGGCGAGGATCTGGCCGAGGTGGCCGGCGTGACCGGCACCGACCCCGGCGCGGTGGCCCGCGCGCATGCGGCGATCGGCTGGCGGGTGCAGTTCATGGGTTTCGCGCCGGGCTTCGGCTATCTGGTTCCCGACGACGATGCCGGCAACGACCCGGCTCAGGTGGCGCTCTTCGCCGGCCTGGCCCGCCGCGACCGTTCGCGGCCGGCGGTGCCCGCCGGCTCGGTGGCGGTGGCCGCCGGCTACAGCGCCGTGTATCCGCGAGTCAGCCCCGGCGGCTGGTTTCTGTTGGGCCGCACCGACTTTCCGATGTGGGATGTGCAGGCGACGCCCCCGGCGACACTGGCCGCCGGGACCCGGGTGAGGTTCACATGTCTGGACTGACGGTGCTCACCACCGGCCCGCTGGCCACCTTCCAGGACCGCGGCCGGCCCGGCTACGCCCATCTGGGGGTGCCCCGTTCCGGGGCCGCCGACCTGATCGCCTTCGATCGTGCCAACCGGCTGGTGGGCAACGAGCCGTCGGCGATCGGCATCGAGACCACCTTCGGCGGCTGGTCGGCCCGCGCGCACGGCGACCTGCTGATGGCGGTGACCGGACCGGCCACGACGGTGACCGTCGGCGGCCGGGCCGTGGGCGTGAACGCCGCCTTCCCGGTCCGCAGCGGCGAACGGGTGGAGGTGCGCTCGCCGGCCGCCGGCTGCCGTCATTACGTCTGCGTGCGGGGCGGACTCTCGGCGCCGACGACCCTCGGCTCGGCGGCCACCGATTCGCTGTCCGGGCTCGGGCCGCCGCCGCTGCACGGAGGCGACGAGATCGCGATCAGCGATCAGGCGGCGGCCTGGCCCTCGGCGTTGCTCGCGCCGCAGCCGGCCCGGCCTGCCGGTCCGGTGCGGCTGGTGCTGAGGCCCGGGCCCCGGTCCGATCACCTGGCCGACCCGGCCGAGCTCGAGACGCTGGCCTGGTCGGTCAATGCGGCCAGCAACCGGATCGGGGTGCGCCTGGACCCGGTCGGCGCCGAGGATCCGGAGGCGCCCGCACTGCGGTTGCAGCCGGGCGCCGGGCAGCTGCCGTCGGAGGGCGTTCCGCTGGGCGGTCTGCAGGTGCCGCCGGCCGGCCAGCCGGTGATCTTCCTGGCCGATCACCCGGTGACCGGCGGCTATCCGGTGGTGGCGGTGCTCTCCCCCGAGTCACTGAGCCGTGCCGCTCAGCTCGTCGTCGGCGAGCGGGTGACGCTGCGGCTGGGCTGACCGGCGGAACCGGCCCCGCCACTTTGGAACAGATGTATAGTTTTGTTCCATGACCGTCGTCACACCCCGGCCGCAGGCCGCCACGCCCGTCGATGCCGCCACGCCGCACACTCTCGGACCCGACTCGCTGACCTGGCGGTACTTCGGCGACTGGCGCGGCATGCTGATGGGCCTGTGGTCCGGCTCGATGCAGAACATGCATCCGAAACTGGCCGCCGGGGTGTGGGACCACTCCGACTTCTTCGGCGAACGCTGGGAGCGGCTGATGCGCTCGCTGTACCCGATCATCGGCACGGTCTTCGACGGCACCGACGCCACCGGCGCGGAGGTCCGCGACTACCACCTGACCATCAAGGGCACCATGGCCGACGGCCGGCGCTACCACGCGCTGGACCCGGACGTCTTCTACTGGGCGCACGCCACCTTCTGGTACGGCAACATCCGCTGCGCCGAGGTCTTCGGCCCGAAGCTCACCGAGGCCGACAAACGCCGGCTCTTCGACGAGTCCCGCGTCTGGTACTCGAGGTACGGGGTCAGCATGCGGCCCTGCCCGGACACCTACGAGGACTTCCTCGACTACTGGGATCACATGTGCCGCCGGGTGTTGCGCGATCACGATGCGGTGCGCACCGTCCTGGACATCACCGCCTTGCCCGCCCCGCCGTGGGCGCGCCGCTGGCTGCCCGAGCCGGTGTGGCGGCGCAGTGTGGGCACCGGGCAGCGCCTGTTCCTGTGGATCACCACCGGTCTGTACGACGAGCCGATCCGCGAGATGATGGGCCTGACCTGGACCGCCCGCGACGAACGCCGGTTCCGGACCTTCGGCCGCGCGGTGCAGGCCGGTCTGCTGCTGGTGCCGGCCCGCTACCGCAGGCATCCGCGGGCCCGCGACGCCGACGACCGGGCGGCCGGACGGATCCCGGCCGACGCCCCGCTGCTGCACACCCCGGTCCGCAATCTGCCGTCGGGTGCCGAACGCGAGAAGCCGATCCACTACTGCCCGGTGCACGCCGCCCGCCGCGCCCGACTGCCCTGGCAGAGCAACGACGTCGACGACTGACCGTCACCCGCGGGCGGCCACCCGGTAGCGCCAGAACATCGGGAAGGCCACCGCGGCGACCACGGTAAGCAGCACCGTCAGCAGACCCCCTCCGGCCACCGTCACGGCGGTTCCCGCCGCGGCGGCGGTGGCCCCGTGCGCCACGTCGGCCACCCGCGGACCGCCGGCGACCACCACGATGAACACGCCCTGCAACCGCCCGCGCACATCGTCGTCGGCCGCACTCTGCAGCATGGTCTGCCGGAACGCCGCCGAGACCATGTCGGCGGCACCGCCGACCACCAGCGCGACGAGCACGATCGGCAGGATCGGCAGCGCGGCGCCGTCGGCGAAGAACAGCGCACCCCCGGCCACCGTGATCGACAGGCCCCAGATCGTGATGGCGATGATCACCGCGCGGCCCTGCCGGCGCACACCCGAGACCCAGCCCGAGAACACCCCGCCGAGCACGGCCCCGGCCGGGATCGCGACGAACAGCAGGGCGAAGGCCAGCCCGCCCTCGCTCGGTCCGCCGAAGTTCTCGTGCGCCATCTGCGGGAACAGCGCCCGCGGCATGCCGAAGATCATCGCGATCAGATCCACCACGAACGAGGCGAGCAGGACCTTGTGCCCGCGCAGATAGGTCAGTCCCTCGATCACCGAGCGCAGGCCCGGCGTGCTCGGCGCCGCCCCGTCGGCACGGTCGGGCCGCAGGGCCGGCAGCCGCAGCACCGCCCACATGGTGGCCAGCAGACCGACCGCATCGAGCAGGTACAGCAGCGAGAAGCCGATCACCGGGATGAGCGATGCGCCCACCAGCGGCCCGGCGATGGCACCGGCCTGCATGACGGTCATGTTCAGCGAGTTGGCGGCCGGCAGGTCTTGGGCCGGCAGAATCCTCGGCAGCACCGCCACCCGGGTGGGCTGGTTGACCGCGAAGAACGACTGCTGCAGTGCGAACAGGCCCAGCAGCAGCCAGACGTTGTTCAGTTCGGCGAAGGCCTGCAGCCAGAACAGCACTGCGGTGGCGATCAGCCCGGTGGTGGTGACGATCAGGATGATCCGGCGGTCGAAGACGTCCGCGATGGCCCCGCCCCACAGGCCGAACACCACCAGCGGCACCAGACCGAAGATGCCGGTCAGACCCACATAGGCGGAGCTGCCGGTGATCGCGTAGATCTGGGCCGGGACCGCCACCACGGTGAGCTGAGCGCCGATGACCGTGATGATGTTGGCCCACCACAGCCGCGAGAAGTTCGGGTTCCGCAGCGGCGTCGTATCGGCGAGTAGTCGGGCCACCCAGCCAGCCTAGGACCCGGCGCCGGACCCGCTCCCGGCAGCGCCGCCGATGGCGCGCCGACCGGCGCTACGGCTGCAGGCGTTCGACGGTCCAGCTATCGCCCGCCCGGACCGCGACGGCCCGGTTGTGCAGCCGGTCGGCGCGGCCCTGCCAGAACTCCACCCGCACCGGGTCGAGCCGGTAGCCGCCCCAGTGCTCCGGCGGTGGCACCGGCCGGTCGCCGGCGGCGCCGCCGTATTCGGCCGACACCGCCGCCGCGGCGGCCTCCAGGTCGGCGCGCGAGGCGATCGGCTGCGACTGCGCCGAGGCCCGGGCCGAGAGCTGCGAGCCCCGCGGCCGGTTCTGCCAGTACGCGGCCGTCTCGGCCGGATCGACCTTGGTCACCGGTCCCCGGAAGTGCACCTGCCGCTCCATCGCGATCCACGGGAAGGTCACCGAGGCAACCGGATTGGCGGCCAGATCCCGGCCTTTGCCGGAGTCGTAGCCGGTGAAGAAGACCACCCCGGAGGCGTCGGCGCCCTTGCACAGCACGGTGCGGGTGGCCGGCCGGCCGGCCGCATCCGCGGTGCCCAGGACCATCGCATTGGGTTCGGGGATGCGGGCGGCGAGCGCATCGGTGAGCCAGCGCTGAAACAGCCCCAGCCACGGCGGATCCCCCGTCAGCCAGGACGGATCCAGATTCTCGGCCACCCCGTCGGCCCCGGCCGAGCCGTAGCCCACCCGCATCGCCGACAGGTCCAATTCCTCGCTCACCACCCGGATGTTACCGAGCATCGCTACAGTCGGCTCCGGCAGCCGATGCGCGGGCACAGCCCCGGCGTGGAACCCTGGAGCCGAGGGTTCCGACGAGTGGAGGATCGAAGATGGCCCAGAACGTTCCCGACGGTTTCGTCCCCGGACTCGAAGGCGTGGTGGCCTTCACCACCGAGATCGCCGAACCGGACAAGGACGGCGGCAATCTGCGCTACCGCGGCGTGGACATCGAGGACCTGGTCGATGCCCGGGTGAGCTTCGGCGACGTGTGGGCGCTGCTGGTGGACGGCCGCTTCGGTCAGGGCCTGGCACCGGCCGAGCCGCTGCCGCTGCCGGTCCGCTCGGGCGACGTCCGGGTGGACGTGCAGGCCGGGCTGGCGATGCTGGCCCCGCTCTGGGGTTTTCAGCCGCTGCTCGACGTCGACGATCAGACCGCCCGCGACGATCTGGCCCGGGCCGCGGTGATGGCGCTGTCCTATGTGGCGCAGTCGGCCCGCGGCTCGGAGGCCCCGGCGGTGCCGCAGGACCGGATCGACGCCTGCAGCACGGTCACCGAGCGGTTCATGACCCGCTGGCAGGGCGAACCCGACCCGCGCCATGTGCGGGCCATCGACGCCTACTGGGTCAGCGCCGCCGAGCACGGTCTCAACGCCTCGACGTTCACCGCCCGGGTGATCGCCTCGACCGGCGCCGACGTGGCGGCCTCGCTGTCGGGGGCGGTGGGCGCGATGTCCGGCCCGCTGCACGGCGGCGCCCCCGCGCGGGTGCTGCCGATGATCGAGGAGGTCGAGCGCACCGGCGACGCCCGCGCGCTGGTCAAAGGCATCCTCGATCGCAAGGAGAAGCTGATGGGCTTCGGGCACCGGGTGTACCGGGCCGAGGATCCGCGGGCGCGGGTGCTGCGCCGCACCGCCGCGGAGCTGCAGGTGCCGCGCTACGAGGTGGCCGCCGCACTGGAGCAGGCCGCCCTCGCCGAGCTTCGTGAGCGCCGCCCGGACCGGGCCATCGAGACCAATGTGGAGTTCTGGGCCGCGGTGATCCTCGACTTCGCGCAGGTGCCGGCGCACATGATGCCGGCGATGTTCACCTGCGGGCGCACCGCAGGCTGGTGCGCGCACATCCTGGAGCAGAAGCAGCTCGGCCGGCTGGTGCGCCCGGCCGCCCTGTACACCGGTCCGGGCCCCCGCGATCCGCGCGATGTGACCGGCTGGGAGTCGGTCACCCCCACTCCCGCACTCGGCTAGACACGGCGCAGGGCCCGCCCCGCCGGGCCGCCGGATGCCCGGCGGGGACACCGCGCGTGTCCCCGCCGCGCCGGCGGCGACTAGTCTGGACTCCCGGTACGTGGCCCGCACGCCCCGACCGCCATGCGCCGACCGAGATGTGAAGGACACCAGGACCGATGACCACTGCGGCAGAACCGAACGCGCCGGACGCTTCCGGGGTCGAGTCCCGGCTCGGTCACTACTATCAGGCCGACGGCACCTACCGGGTGGCCCGCGAGAAGGTGCGCGAGTACGCGCGCGCCGTGCAGGACTACCACCCGGTCCACTGGGACGAGGAGGCCGCCCGGGCCGCCGGGTACAGCGGCGTGGTCACCCCGCTCACCTTCACCTCCATCCCGGCGATGGCCGCCAACCGCGCCCTCTTCGAGTCGGTGGTCGTGGGCTACGACACCTACGTGCAGACCGAGCAGGTCTTCGAGCAGCACCGGCCCATCGTCGACGGCGACGAGCTGATCACCGACGTGGAGCTGTCCTCGGTGCGCCGGATCGCCGGCAAGGACATGCTCACCGTCACCAACACCTTCACCGACGCCCGGGGCGAGCGGGTGCACACCATGCACACGACCGTGGTGGGCGTGACCGCCGAGGAGGTGGATCCGGAGCTGACCGGCGCCGTGCAGCAGGTGATGGCGCACGACGTCAACATCCTGGCGCAGGAGGAGTCGGACGCCGGCTACACCAAGACGGTGCGCCCCGAGGGCGAGATCCCGCTGGCCGACGGCAGCGCCCGCCCCTCGGCCGCCCGCAGCTTCGACGAGCTCTCGGTGGGCGATCAGCTGCCGATGCACGACGTCCGGATCAGCCGCGGCGACCTGGTCAACTACGCCGGCGTCTCCGGCGACGCCAATCCGATCCACTGGGACGAGAAGATCGCCACCCTGGCCGGACTGCCCGACGTCATCGCGCACGGCATGCTCACCATGGGTGTGGGCGCCGGCTTCGTCTCCGACTGGTCGGGCGATCCGGGTGCGGTCACCCGCTACGCGGTCCGGCTGTCCTCACCGGCCATCGTCTCCGCGGCGACCGGCGGCGACATCGAGTTCAGCGGCCGCATCAAGTCGCTCGATCCTCAGACCCGCACCGGCGTGGTGATCCTGGTCGCCAAGTCGGCCGGCAAGAAGATCTTCGGCATGGCCACCCTGGCCATCCGCTTCTCCTGAACCATCCGATCCGGCGTCGTCCGGATCGGGTGATCACCGTGGCCGATCCTGCTCCGGCGCCGCCGCACCGGCGGCCGCCGGACCCCGGCGATGCGAGGGTGACCCGGAGCACGCCTTAAACTGATCTGCATGACCGATGCCTCGCAGATCACGCTGCCCGCCGACCTCCTCCCCGCTGACGGCCGCTTCGGCTGCGGCCCGTCCAAGGTGCGCCCCGAACAGTTGCAGTCGCTCGTCGACACGGGGGCGTCGGTGTTCGGCACCAGCCACCGGCAGGCGCCGGTGAAGAATGTGGTCGGCGCGATCCGCGAAGGCCTCTCCGCCCTGTTCTCGCTGCCCGACGGCTACGAGGTGGTCCTCTCCAACGGCGGCACCACCGCCTTCTGGGACGCCGCCGCCTTCGGCCTGATCAACGAGCGCGCCCTGAACCTGACCTACGGCGAGTTCTCGTCGAAGTTCGCCACCGTCTCCACGAAGGCGCCGTTCCTGGCCGATCCGAAGGTCATCTCCACCGAGCCGGGCACCGCGCCGGACCCGGCGGCGATCACCGCCGAGGACGTCGACGGGGTGGACCTGATCGGCTGGGCGCAGAACGAGACCTCCACCGGTGTGGCCGTGCCGGTGCTCCGCCCGGCCGCCGCCGGCGACGCACTGGTGGCCATCGACGCCACCTCCGGTGCCGGCGGGCTGCCGGTGGACGTCAGCGCCACCGACGTCTACTACTTCGCCCCGCAGAAGTGCTTCGCCTCCGACGGCGGCATCTGGGTGGCCCTGATGAGCCCGGCCGCCCTGGCCCGGATCGAGCAGATCAAGGAGTCGGGCCGCTGGTGCCCGGAGTTCCTGTCGCTGCCGACCGCCGTCGACAACAGCAGCAAGAACCAGACCTACAACACCCCGGCCGTCGGCTCGCTGCTGCTCTTCGCCAACCAGATCGAGTGGATGAACGCCAACGGCGGTCTGGACTGGTGCGTCGCCCGCACCGCCGACTCCAGCTCGCGCCTGTACGACTGGGCCGACGCCAGCGAGTTCGCCACCCCGTTCGCCGATGAGGCACACCGCAGCCAGGTGGTGGGCACCATCGATTTCGCCGACTCGGTCGACGCCGCGGCCGTGGCCAAGACGCTGCGCGCCAACGGCGTGGTCGACACCGAGCCGTACCGCAAGCTCGGCCGCAACCAGCTGCGTATCGGCATGTTCCCGGCCATCGATCCGGAGGACGTGACCAAGCTGACCCAGTGCATCGACTACATCGTCGAGCGGCTCTGACCGACGGCTGTCCCGGTCAGTTCCGGCTCGCCCGGCGCGTGTTCCACCCGCGGGGCGAGCCTGACCTGCGTTAGGCTGGGCGGAACCGTCCGGGGGACGGACCCGGCGGGGAGGAGGATCGCATGCGTGAGCTCGAAGTGCTGCGCGTCGAGGCCGACGGCCGCCAGATCATCCTGATCGACCGCGCCGACGACGAGCACTTCCGCATCCACGTCGGCGATGATCTGCGTGCAGCCGTGACCCCGGCACCGGCCGAATCCGAGCCGTTCCCGGCCGCGACCGAAGCCGATCTGCGGCCCCGGGAGATCCAGGCCCGCATCCGGGCCGGCGCCACCGTCGAGGAACTCGCCACGGTGGCCGGGGTGAGTGCGAGCCGGATCGAGCGCTACGCCCATCCGGTGCTCCTCGAACGTGCCCGCGCCGCCGAACTGGCCCGCGCCTCCCACCCGATGGGGATGGACGGTCCGAGCCTGTCGACGCTCGGCGAACTGGTCACCGAGTGCCTGGTGCTGCGCGGCGCGGTGCCGGCCGAGGCCCGCTGGGACTCGTGGAAGAGCGCCGACGGGTTCTGGGTCATCCAGGTGTCCTGGCTCGAGAGCGGTACCGAGGGCTACGCCCACTGGCGCTTCCATCCCGGCTCGCACGGCGGCACCACAGAACCGATCGACGAGCTGGCCACCGAGCTGACCGACCCCGAACTGTCCCGCAACACCCGCCGGCGCACCATGCTCACCTCGGTGCGGCCGCAGACCCCGCAGACGGCCCCGCCGCCACGCCCCCAGCCGCAGCGTCAGGTGCGCCCGGACGGGCACGAGCAGGTCACCGTCGACGCCGACGTCCTGGTGGAGGCGCAGGCCAGCGGCAGCAAGCCGGTGCGCGGTGCGCCACTGGCCGATGTGCTGGATCTGCGGTACTCCTCCGGCCGGGCCGTCGAGGCACCCGCCGAGGAACCGTCCCTCGAGGACACCCCCGAGGCCGGAGCCGAGGAGATCCCGGTCGAGGACGAACCGTACTTCGACGACGGCCCTCACAGCGGCGCCGCGGACCCGGTCGCTCAGCCGTCCGCCGCTCCCGAGCCGGAAGCCCCCGCGCAGACCGATCCCACTCCAGTCGAGCCCACTCCAGTCGAGCCCGCTGCGGTCGAGGAGGCCCAGGAACCCCGGCGCCCGGCGCCCGCCCCCCAGCAGGAAGCGCCCAAGTCGACCGGCACCCCGCGGCACCGCACCAAACGCGGCAAGCCCGCCGTGCCGGCCTGGGAGGACGTGCTGCTCGGGGTCCGCAGCCACCCCGACGAATAGTCCGGCCACAGCCGGTCGGCGCGGCAGGCCGGTCAGCGCGCCCGCTCGTAGAAGGCGACCGCCGCCGCCGTGGCCACATTGAGCGAGTCGGTGCCCCGGCTCATCGGAATGCGAGCACGCACATCGCAGGCCCGCATGGTGTGCTCGGCCAGTCCGGGGCCTTCGGCGCCCACCAGGAAGGCCACCTTCTCGGCGGTCACCGCCTCCGACAGCGGCACCGACCCCTCCCCCGGAGTCAGCGCGATCAGCGCGAACCCCTCGGCGCGCAGGATCTGCAGATCCTGCGGCCAGGACTCGTAGCGGGCGAACGGGACCAGCAGCGCATGCCCCATCGAGACCCGGACGCAGCGCCGGTAGAGCGGATCGGCGCAGCCCTGCCCGAAGACCACCGCCTCCACGCCCAGGCCGGCCGCATTGCGGAAGATACTGCCGATGTTCTCGTGGTCGTTGACGCCCTCGAGGACGGCCACCGTGCGGGCGCCGTCGAGCACCTGCGGCACCGTCAGCGCCGGGGCGCGGCGAGCGGCGGCGAGCACCCCGCGGTTGAGATGAAAGCCCACCACCTGCGCCATGGTGTCGGCGTCGGTGCGGTAGAACGGCACCCCCGACAGCGTCGGGCCGGTCAGATCGCCGGCCAGTTCGGCGAGCCGCTTGTCCACCCCGAAGAAGGCGTGCGGGGCGAACCGCGAGGCGATCATCCGCTGCGCCACCAGCACGCCCTCGGCGATCACCAGTCCCTTGCCCACCCGGCCGCCGGGCAGCGCCGGCACATCCGGCCGGCGGTCCACCGAATTGAGGTCACGGAAGTCGTCCACGCGGGGATCGTCGGGGTCGGTGATGTCGACGACGTCGACGGCGAGAGCAGACTGCACGCACACACCGTGGCATAGTCCGTTCCCGTGCGCCACAGCGGTTTGGCAGACTCGATGCAATGAGCAGCCAGTCACCGAACCTGAACCTGCGACCCGCCCGAGACGAGGACTGGCCCGAGATCGGCGAACTGGACGCCCGCGCGTTCACGTTGCCGGCCCCGCTGCCGGCCGACGAACTGGCCGAATTCCGCTCGAGCGCACCGGACGCGGACACCCTGACCGTCCGCGACGAGGACAGTCCGGGACGGCCGCTGGTGGCCTTCTCGCTGTTTCACCGGCTGCCGCTGACCGTGCCGGGCGGGGCGATCCCCACCGTCGCCGGTCTGTCGTGGGTGTCGGTGGCCGCCACCCATCGCCGCCGCGGACTGCTGCGCACCATGATGGCCGAGCACTTCCGCAGCTGGGAGCGGGACGGACTTCCGCTGGCCGCGCTGACCGCCTCGGAGGGCGGCATCTACGAACGGTTCGGCTTCGGCCCGGCCTGCTACGCCCACGACGTGCGGATCGATCCGTCGTCGGCACAGCTGCGGGATGCGGCCCCGGCAGACTCGCGGGTGCGCTACGGCACCCTCGACCAGGCCCGCGTCCACGTACCGGAGGTGCACCGGCGCTGGGCGGCGGACCGTCCGGGTGCCGTCGGCCGGCCGGACGGATGGTGGGCGTCGCTCTTCGCCGACCGCGACTTCCGGCGCAGCCCGCAGGTCTCCGGGGTGTACTTCCTGCTGCACGCGGACGGCTACGCCGCCTACCGGATCGATTCTCGGGATTCGACGGCCCTGATCGAGGGCTTCTTCGCCGCCACCGAGCAGGCGCACACCGATCTGTGGCGGGTGCTGACCGGACTGGATCTGGTGTCCGGGATCTCCGCCTCGCTCCCGCTCGACGACACCCTGCCGCTCAAGCTGGTCAACGCCCGCGCCGTCCGGGTCACCGGGCGTCCGGACAAGCTGTGGCTGTCGGTGCTGGACGTGGCGGCCGCCCTGGAGTTGCGCCGTTACGACACCGACGGTGCGGTGCTGCTGGAGGTCTCGGACTTCTGGGCCGGGCGCACCGGCGACTACCTGCTGGAGGTCGGTGACGGCCGCGGGCGGGTGACCCGCGACGCGGCGGAACCGCCGGGGGTACCGCGCATCCGGCTCGACATCTCCGTGCTGTCGAGCCTGTACCTCGGCGGCGGCACGGCGCGCGACTTCGCCGCCGCGGGCCGGCTGCAGGCCGACGACGACGCCGCAGTGGAGCTGGTGACCGCCCTGCTGGCGGGCCGCCGCGCTCCCTTCGCCGGCACCTTCTTCTGACGTCCTGCGCGGATTGTCGAATCGACCCGCCGAGAGCGGGTCGATTCGACGATCCGCGCGTCAGCTGATCAGATCCGAGATCGGTCCCCGCGCGAAGTACAGCACGAACAGCACCGCCACCACCCACAGCAGCGGGTGCACCGTGCGCACCTTGCCGCGGGCGCAGGCCAGCACCACCCAGGCGATGAAACCGACGCCGATACCGTTGGCGATCGAATAGGTGAACGGCATCACCATGATGGTGAGGAAGGCCGGCAGCGCGTACTCGAAGCGGCTGAAGTCGATGTCGCGGACCTGCGACATCATCAGCGCGCCCACCACGATCAGCGCCGGGGTCACCGCCTCCATCGGCACCACCTGGTACAGCGGGGTGAAGAACATGGCGATCAGGAACAGCAGACCGGTCACCACATTGGCCAGACCGGTGCGCGCGCCCTCGGCCACACCGGCCGCCGATTCGACGAAGACCGTGTTCGACGACGCCGAGGCGCCGCCGCCGACGATCGCGCCGGCGCCCTCGACGACCAGGCCCTTGCCGATGCCCGGCAGATTGCCCTTCTCGTCGAGCAGGCCGGCCTCCTTGCCGATGCCGGTCATGGTGCCCATCGCATCGAAGAAGTTCGAGAGCACCAGGGTGAAGACGAAGACGCACGCCATCAGCACGCCCACATCGGCGAACGAGCCGTTGAAGGCGCCGAACAGGTCCACATCGCCCACCAGCGAGAGATCCGGCACGCTGCCCAGACTGTCCGGTGCGCCCGGGACGTTCATCGCCCAGCCGCCGTCGGAGTCCTGCGCGCTGCCCAGATGCCAGATGCTCTCCACGATCAGGGAGACGACGGTCATCACGACGATGCCGATCAGCAGGGCGCCGGGCACCTTGCGCACGGTGAGCACCCCCATCAGCAGCACGCCGATCGCGAAGATCAGGGTGGGCACGGTGGCGATCGAACCGTCCACGCCCAGCTGCACCGGGGGCCCGCCCTCGGTGCCGGTGACGAAGCCGGCGTCCACCAGCCCGATGAAGGCGATGAAGGCGCCGATACCGGCGGCGATCGCCGACTTCAGTTCGGGCGGCACCGCGTTGAAGACCGCGGTGCGGAAGCCGGTGACACCGAGGATGACGATGATGATGCCGTCGATCACCACCAGGCCCATCGCGGCAGGCCAGCTCATGTGCGGGGCGATGGTGACCGCGAGCAGGCTGTTGATGCCCAGTCCGGCGGCGATCGCGAACGGGAAGTTGGCGACCAGGCCCATCAGCACGGTCATCACGCCAGCCACCAGCGCGGTGACGGCCGCGACCTGGTCGAACGGCAGGACCTGGCCGTCGATGTCGGTGTTGTGGTCCACGCCGGGCAGGCCGCCGATGATGATCGGGTTCAGGACCACGATGTAGGCCATCGTGAAGAAGGTGACCAGACCGCCGCGCACCTCGCGGCCGTACGACGAGCCGCGCCGGGTGATCGCGAAGAAGCGGTCGAGCGGACCGCCGGACGGCGACCGTCCCGGCTCGGTCACCACTTCGGTCTGTTCGGAATCACTCATCGACGACGGTCCTCGCTGCTCGTGCCTACCGGGAGAAAGCTACCGTAGATGTCATGAGCGAGCCGTCCGAGATCCCCGAACTGCCGGCGCGACTGCGCGCACCCGAGCCGGTGATCGTCGTCGGCATGCTCGCCTGGCTGGTGGCCACCCTGGTCGTCTGGATCACTGGAATCGGCCCGGACCGGGCGCTGACCGTGTGCTGGGTGGGCTTGATCATCGGCCTGCTCGGCACCTCGATCGTGCTGGTCCAGCAGGCCGCGGTCCGGCGCGGCAGCCGCGGCGCCCAGGAGGGGCTGGACTAGCTGTACTGACCGCCCGGTCAGGCGTCGGCGCGCACGGGCGTGGTCTTGGTACCGCTCCGGCGCTGCGCCAGCCGGCGCACGATCTGGGCGTGGGCGACCAGGCACACCGCCAGCCAGCCGAGTCCGACGGACCAGCCGACGATCACGTCGGAGAACCAGTGCACCCCCAGGTACACCCGGGACAACCCGATGGCCACCACCACCAGCGGCGGCAGCACCAGCACCGCCGGATGGGCCCGCAGCCACGGGTAGATGCGGTAGCAGATCACCGTCGCCAGCCCCAGGATCACGGTGGAGAGCATGGCGTGCCCGGACGGGAACGACAGTCCGCCGATGTCGATGAGGCGTTCGGCCACCGGTGGGCGTTCCCGGGCGAAGAGGTGTTTGAGCAGCACCATCAGCGACCAGCCCAGCAGTGAGCCCACCACGATGAGCACCGACAGGTCGATCCGTCCGGCCAGCCAGGCCAGCACGAAGACGCCGATCACCACCAGGGTGAGCGTGAGCGTGTCGCCCAGGACGGTGACCATCTGCCACATCGACGTCCACGGTTCGGCCCGGTTGCGCACCACCCAGTCGGTGGTGGAGACGTCGAAGTCGAAGGGCGCCACGCTCATCGGACCGGCCCCCGGCCGGTGTCCGCGGCGATCCGCCCGGCGGCGGCCGCACGCCCGCAGTGCTCACACCGATTGACCGTCATCGCGCACTCCTCACCCGTACTCGCCTCCGACCGTACCGGGCCGGCGGCGGTGGGTGGCTCCGGCCGCGTCGCACCACCAGTCCACCCTGTGCTCGCTGCGCCCGGCGGGCAGCTCCAGTGCCACTTGAAGGTCGTCGTGCAGCACCAGCGGCCCGTCGGCGGGCCGGCCCGTGAGCAGCTGCCATACGAGGGCATCCGCCGAATCCGGGGACACCGTCTGCCCGTCGCCGAGCACCAGCGCCCGGCCGGCCTCGCTGACCGGGTCGGCATCGACCAGGTCGGCGAAGTCCCGCGCGGCGGCGCCGTCCCCGGCCACCGGCACGGCGACGGCCGGGTCGAGCACCGGCAGCCACCACGGCTGGTCGACGACCAGCCCGGCGCCGGTGACGGTCCCGGCCAGGGTGCGCAGCCCGGCCGGCGGCTCGAGGTCGGCCGGCGCGTACCGGCCGTCCCGCCGGCCCCGCACCAGCGCGGCGTGCGCGCGTGCCGCCACCCCGGGAGCGATCTCCCGGTCCGGATCGGCCAGCGCGGCCAGCCAGTCGGCGGCATCGCCGGCGTCGTCGGGCACCGCGGCCGCCAGCAGCGCCTGCAGGGCCGGGGCCTGCGGATGGTCGATCACGTCGAACAGTCCGGCCCAGGCCGGGTCGTCGGGACTGCGCAGCAGCCGCAGCGGCTGCCCGCCGAGTTCGGCGTAGCGGCGCAGCCACCAGCCGGTGTAGCCGTGCGGATCGGCCAGCAGCGGCGCGGTGTCCGGGTCGCCGGCCAGCAGTTCCAGCGCCCGATGCCAGCGGCCGGGATCCACCAGGTCCAGGTCGCGGACGGCGACGAGGCTCTCGGGCGGCACCGGCAGCGCGTCGAACCACTCCTGTTCGTCGGGCAGATCGTGGTCGGGGGCGGTGGGCAGTTCCTCCTCGAGCACGCTGAACGCCCAGCCCACGCCGAGGCGGCGCAGCGCGGTGGGCCCGTAGCGCTCTACCGTCTGCTCGTCGACGGTGCCGAACGGCGCATCGTCGACGAGCACCTCGCGCAGCGGGCTGTCGGGCAGCAGCAGTTCGTCGGCCGGGCGCGGCTGTCCGTCCGACACGGGCAGTTCCAGGGCGCCGAGCCAGGACGGCACCCGCACCGGTTCGCCGGCGGCGGCCAGCAGCGGCAGGACGAGGGTGGCGAGCTCGTCGTGGTCGCTGTCGGGGTCCTCGATGCGCTGCCGCAGCGCCGGATGGCTCAGCACCTCGTCGATCGGGATGTGCTCGGCCCCAAGGCGTTCGAGCAGCGGATCGTAGGCGTCCGGGTGCACGGCGGGCAGCCAGTCGATGCCGCTGTCCGCGCTCGGGCCGGTCACCCCGTCGACGATCGCCAGGCCGCGCGCTCCGCGCGCGATCCGGCCGTCGGTGCGCGGCACCGGGAGCGCGCCGAGTTCGGCGACGGCCTGCGGGTCGACGGCCAGCGCCGCCAGCTCACCGTAGAGGCCCGCCCACCAGCCGGGCGGATCCTCGTGACCGGCCAGCAGATCGGCGAGCTCGGCCAGGCTCAGCTCGCGTGCGCCCAGACGCAGCAGGGCGGCTGCGGAGACCGGCTCGGAAAGAGCCGGGGCGGCCAGCGGGGACAGCACCTCACCGAGCCGGGCGGCCAGTTCAGGGGTGAGGTCCCGCAGCAGCCAGGTGCGCGCCGGCGACCGCTGTCCGCCGGCGGCGGTGGGCACCCAGTCGCCTTCGGCGAGCCGGGCGGTCACCGCCGCGTGCAGGGCGGCGTCGACCTCGCCGGCGGCCAGTGCCGGCTGCGGCACCAGCAGATGCTTCTGATCGTCGGGCACCCGGCGGATCAGCTCGACGTATCCGGCTGCGGCCGTGTCGATGTCGGCATCGGGGTGCAGTCCGCGCCGGTCCGGGGTGAGCGGCAGATCGGTGATCAGCCGGGCCGGCAGGGTCAGCCCGATGGCCGTGGGGGTGGGGCTGCGCAGCACCTCGCCGGTGGCGGACCGCAGCTGCGGCCCCAGCCCCGGGTCGTCGACCAGCCGGACCAGCCAGCGGGTCGCGCCCTCCCCCGCGGTGAGCCAGGTCTGCAGCGGCGCCCCGTTCCGCAGCACGGTCACGGTCCCGCCGTCCGGGCCGTCCGGCAGATCCAGGGTGAAGGTGGTGCCGGCCACCTCCACGGTGCCGATCCGGGGCAGCTCCAGCAGCAGATCCGGTGCCTGCTCGCGCGCCTGCGCGAGCAGTTCGGCCGCCTGCGCGGGGCCGCTCAGGTGCACCACCACTTCGGTGTCGAAGCCGGCCGGTGGGGGTTCCGGAACCGGCCACGCCAGGCGCTGGGCGGGCACCGGGGCGTCGTCGGGCAGGTCGATGCCGGCCTCGCGCACCGCGCGCCGGGTGCGGCCCGCGTCGAAGCCGATCGAGCCGGTGACCGAGCGCAGCTCCACCCGCTCGGCCAGGCAGGTGGCGCGGAAACCCACACCGAAGCGGCCTACCTCACCGGTCCCGGCGCCCTTGGGCGAGACCCGCAGCGCGGTCAGCGAACGGACACCGGCCGCGGTGAGCCCGGCGCCGGTGTTGGCCACCCGCAGGGTGTCGCCGTCGGCCAGAATGCGCACCCGGCCGTCGATGCCGGCCGCGGCGGCCGCGTCGGCGGCGTTGGCGACGAGTTCGGTCAGCAGCCGGTCGCGGTAACCGATGCGGGCGAGGTCGGCTTCGGCCGCCGCATCCTCGGCGAGCCGGGTCGGTGAGGCCGACCACGCGGTCAGCACCGCCTCGCGCAGGGCGGCCGTGCCGAACGGGTCGGCCGACGCCGACGGCGCCGTCACCGAGCGGTCACGATCTCCACCGAGCCGTCGTCGTAGGCGTCGTAGGCGGGGCTGCCCGCACCGCCGCGCGGCTCGGGCACGTCGGAGTGGGCGCCGCAGCCGTACTCGGCCGAGACCACCCGGCCGTCGGCCGAGTACTCGTTGGCGCAGGCGCCGAAGGCCGCATGCAGGGCCCCGGCGAGCGGCAGGTAGAAGCCGCAGGTGCCGCACGGGTAGTCGGCGCCGCGGGCGATCGGCGACTCCGGGCCGAACTCGCCGTCGTACCAGCGCTGCGCGGCCTGCTCACGCCCGTCCAGGGAGAGCAGCCGCTTGCGGCCCAGCCCGATCTCGGCGGCCACCTGGCCCACCTGATCGGCGTCGATCGGGTCGACGTCCTCGGTGTCGACGTAGCCGGGCACCAGCCGCGGATCGTCGGCGGGCGCAGCCAGCCGGTCGCCCGGACCGAGGTCGCCGGCGGTGATGCGGTCCTTCCAGGGAACCCAGTCCGGAGCCAGCAGGGCGCCGTCGCTGGGCAGCAGCACCACCTCGCTGACGGTGGCCTCGTCGCTGTCCGGCGAGCCCGCCACCACCACGCACCAGCGCCAGCCCCGGTAGCCGGGAAGGTCGGCGGCGAAGTAATGGGAGACGGCCCACGCGTCCTCAGCGTGTGCACCGAGATGCGCGCCGGGCTGCTCGCCCATGGCGATCAGCGCCTCGCGCGCGGTCGTGACCGCGTCCGTCAATTGAACGGTCTGCACTGCCGTACTCACGCCTTCCAGTGTGCACGAGAGACCGCCGCCGATGCACGTCGGCCCCGGTATCGGCCGCCGGGCCGGACACAGTGCCGGGGCACCTGTGCCCCGGCGCACGCGTGCCGCTGCCGACAGTGCGCCGCCGATAGGGAACAATCGAAGACGTGGCTTCCCGCGCACCCCGAGACGATCGCCGGACGGCCGGCGACCCCCGGCGTCCCGCTCCGCCGCGCCGTCCTGCGCCGCATCCGGGCCAGCAGGCGTATCCGGCCGACCCGCAGCCGAACCCCCGGACCCGCCGCTTCGATGCCGCGAGCGGCGCCTACCTGCCTCCGCGCACCCACAATCCGCATCTGCCGCCGCTCGATCCGGACGAGCCGACCGTGCACAGTCACCCCGATGAGCAGACCCGCCGGCTCGGCGGCAAACGCGGCCGTCGCCGGCTGGCCGACGACGCCGAGTACGTACCGCCTGAGAAGGTGACCGTCGTCCGGGTGATGGCGCAGCGCTCCAAGTACTTCGGTGCGCGCGGGGTCAAGATGATCTACCGCGCCGCCACCGCGGACGGCGCCGACCGGTCCGGCCTGACCGCGCTCACTCTGCCGGTGATCGCGAACTACGCCGTCGACGCCGCGATGGCGGTGGCCCTGGCCAACACCCTGTTCTTCGCCGCGGCCACCGGCGACTCCAAGGTGGGCGTCGGACTCTACCTGGCGCTGACCATCGCCCCGTTCGCGTTGATCGCCCCGCTGATCGGCCCGGTGCTCGACAAGCTGCAGCACGGCCGCCGGCTGGCGATGGCCGCGACCTTCGTCCTGCGCGCGGTGCTGGCGATGCTGGTGATCGCCAACTCCGGCTGGGATGCGCAGACCGGCCAGCTCCAGTACAAGGAGTGGGTCCTCTATCCGTGCGCCCTGGGCCTGATGGTGCTGTCCAAGTCGTTCGGCGTACTCAAATCGGCGGTGGCCCCACGCGTGCTGCCGCCGAGTATCGACCTGGTGCGGGTGAACTCGCGACTGACCACCTTCGGTCTGCTCGGCGGCACCATCGTCGCCGGTGCGATCGCGGCGATCTTCGAGACGGTGCTGGGCAAGTGGCTGCCCTTCCACATCCCCGGCGCCATGGTCTTCCTGGTGCTGGCCGCGCTCGGCGGCGCCTACTACTGCATGAAGATCCCGTCCTGGGTGGAGGTGACCGAGGGCGAGGTGCCCACCACCTTCACCTTCCACGGCGATCCCACCGTCGAGCATCCGCTCGACGAGGGCCGCGAGGCGCAGCGGCCGGCCGGCCGTCGTTCGGCCCGCGGCACCGCCGCCAAACTCACCGCCAACATCCGTCAGCCGCTGGGCCGCAGCGTGGTGGTGGGCCTGTGGGGCAACGGCACCATCAGGGTGCTCACCGGCTTCCTCACCATCTACATCGCCTTCTACGCCAAGGCGCAGGACGGCGGCGGCTGGGAGCAGCTGGCGATGCTCGGCGCGGTGGGCGCCGCCGCCGGTGTGGGCAATGCGATCGGCAACGGCGTGGGCACCCGCATCGAACTGCGCAATCCCACCCGGTTCGTGGTGGCCTCCGCCGCCGCGGCGACGGCCGGAGCGGTGCTCGCCGCAGTCTTCTCGTCGCTGCTGTTCGCGGTGATCGCCGCGCTCGTCGGCTCGGCCGGCAGCGCCCTGGCCAAGGTCTGCCTCGATTCGACGATCCAGGACGACCTGCCCGAGGCCTCGCGCGCGTCGGCGTTCGGCCGGTCCGAGACGGTGCTGCAGCTGTGCTGGGTGATCGGTGCCGGCCTGGGCGTGGTCCTGCCGACCGAGCTGTGGATCGGTTTCACCGTCGTCGCCGCGGTGATGGGCATCGGTCTGGTCCAGACCGTCCTGACCAGCCGCGGGGCCTCGCTGATCCCCGGCTTCGGCGGACGCCGCCCCGACCAGGCGGCACCGACCGTGCCCTTCGCCGCCCCGACCTCGCCGACGGCCCCCACATCACCGTCATCACCGTCATCACCGTCGGCCCCGACATCACCGACGACACCGACGGCCCCGACCCGACCGACGGCACCGCGGACAGCCCCGCAACGCCGCCGCGACCACTGATCGAACGACGTGAGGTAGCCCGTGGCGCTGCAAGACCGAGACAAGACAGCCCTGAAGTTCCTGGTGCCGGCGGCCGCGCTCGCCGCGGTGATCATCGTGGTGGCCACCGCCCTGCTGGTGCGCGGCGCCGACGAGCCCACCCCGCAGCTGTCGCTGGCCACCGGCGACGGCCTGGTGCACGTGGCACCGGCCTACTGGTGTGATGCCGAGCTGACCGAGTGCCGGCCCCATGCGCCGACCGCCGAGGACATCGCCGCCATCACCTCTACTCCGGCACCGGTGGCCATCGGCAAGACCCTGGTGCTGTCGGTGCCGGCGGAGGTCGCCGACGGCCCGTGGAGCCTGCAGGCCACCTACTGGACCCCGCAGGGCCTGGAGTTGCGCGAATGGGTGCACCGGTCCGGGGCCACGTTCAGCCAGTCGCTCGAGTCGACGGCCGACCGGGTGCTGCTCGGGGTGGAGATCAAGCCGATCACCGTGGTGCAGGCACCGGCCGGCGACGAGATGACCGACGACTTCCTGGCCCGCGCGATCTTCTCGGCCAACACCACCCCGAAGGGCTTCGAGGTCCCGGCGGGCACCGGTGCCGCCGCCGCGCCGACGGCCTGAGGCGGATCCGGCTCAGCGGTCGAGTCGGCTCAGCGATCGAGTTCGCGGGTGACCGCGCGGACCACCTCGGAGATGCGCTGTGCGGTCTTGCGGTCTGGGTAGCGCCCGTTGCGCAGATCCGGCTGCACCTTGCCCTCGAGCAGGGTGATCAGGTCGGCGATCAGACCGTGGAGTTCGTCCGGGGTGTGCCGCTTGGCCGAGGAGCGCTTGGCCTCGCGGACGTTGCGGGCCACGCTCGGCGCGGGTTCGAGGACGACCACGCGCAGCGCCTGCGGGCCGCGACGGCCGGCGGCCATGTCGAACTCCACCCGCTGACCGGCCTTGAGGCCGTCGTCGAGGTCGGCGGGCAACGCCGACGAGCGGACGTAGACGTCCTCGCCGTCGTCCTGCGAGAGAAACCCGAACCCCTTATCGGAGTCGTACCACTTCACCCGGCCGGTAGGCACTGCGCTCACCCTCACACTGCTCGTCGAACACTGCTGAATACGTCTGAATACGTCTGAATACGTCTGAATACGTCAGCGCGCCTCGATCCGACGGTCCGAGCTCCAGGCGCGCTACCGTCGACTCTACCGCCAGCGCTACCGTGGTCTGCATGCAGACCCGCAAGTCGCCGACCCTGTTGATCGTCGCAGTGGTCATGGTCCTGATCGGGGCGGTGGCCAGCATGGCGCTGCTCGTCCCCGCCGTCCGCGACACCAACACCGCGGTGGTGACGATCGTCTACGTGCTCGCGCTCTGCGCGCCCATCGGCCTGGTGCTGGCCGTCGTCTTCGCGCTGCTGTCCGGGCGGCGCAGCCGATGAATCACGACGCCGAGCTGCGTCCCGCGTCGGATCTCGCCGAGCTCAGGCGCGCCTACAGCTGCTTCCCGTCCGGGGTGGTGGCGGTGTGCCGGCAGAGCGGCGGCGGACCGCTCGGCATGTCGGCCAGTTCGTTCACCACGGTCTCGCTGGAGCCGCCGCTGGTCTCGGTGTGCGTGCGGCAGGAGTCGGGCACCTGGCGGACATTGCGTGAGCAGACCCGGCTCGGGGTGAGCGTCTTCGCCGCCGATCAGGGCGAGCTGTGCCGGCAGCTGGCCGGGCCGTCGCCCGGGCGCTTCAACGGCGTGCAGCCGATCCCCGGAGACGACGGAGAACTGTTCATTCCGGGGGCCACCGCGCATCTGGCCGTCGAGATCGCGGGCGAGGTGCCGGCCGGCGACCATCTGGTGGTCCTGCTGCGCGTGCGCGCATTACGAAGTGATCACGAGGCGGCACCGCTGGTATTCCATGGCAGCAGCTTCCACGCACTCTCTCCTCATGCGTCACAGCGGTGACCGTGGCGGCGTGTCGGACGTCTCAACCATTCTGTGACCTTACTCACATAACGACGCGATAACGAACCGGATACGAACCAGGCGTCAGCGCCGTGAACAGCGATGATGGCCGATCCGGTCCGAAACGCCCGAAATCGGCCCGGAAATGCACCCGCCGCAAGGACGTGCAACCACCTCACAGATTCCGTAGTGTCCACTGCGGTCACCCGAATAGGTGATCACACCCACCGATATGGACGTCCCGACGGTCGCGCCCAACCTCGTTCCGCCGCCGGGTCAACCGAAGAACGATTCAGGAACGAGGACGGGGGACCCACCTCCCATACGGGAAACGGCAGCCGGCACCCGCCGACCGCCTTGGGGTCAAGTTCCACCGCGACGCGGCGGAACCGGGCACCTCTCGCCCGAACCCGACAGCTGACTTCGTAGGCGCGTGGAGAGAGGAAATACTTCGATGACCGGACGTCACGCCAAGCAGACGACCAGCACCACCACCAAGACTTTCGCCAAGGTCGCCCTGACCGGTGCCGTCCTCGGCGGCGGCGCCGCCGTCCTGGGCGGCGGCCACGCGAGCGCTGCCACCGATTCCGAATGGAATCAGGTCGCGCAGTGCGAGTCGGGCGGCAACTGGCACATCAACACCGGTAACGGCTACTACGGCGGCCTGCAGTTCAGCCAGAGCACCTGGGCCGCCCACGGCGGCACCGCCTTCGCCCCGAGCGCCCACCAGGCCTCCAAGGAGCAGCAGATCGCCGTGGCCGAGAAGGTTCTGGCCACCCAGGGCAAGGGCGCCTGGCCCACCTGCGGCACCGTGCTGAGCGGCCCGAGCCCGCGTCAGGCCCCGGCCGACAACCAGCCGGCCCCGAAGAAGGCCTCCCCGCAGGCCAAGAGCGACGACGCCAAGTCCGGCGACGAGGCCATCGCCCAGATCGACCAGAGCGTCGCCGACTCCGCCAAGGTCAGCCCCGAGGTCAAGAGCGCCTGGGACGCGGCCAAGAAGTCGGGCTTCACCCTCAACGACAACCAGGTGAAGATCTACAACGACAACAAGTCGGCGATCGATCAGTTCCTCGGCTGATCCTCACCGCACAGCGACAAGCCCCGGACCTGCACAGGTCCGGGGCTTGTCGGTTTCAGGAGCGGTGGCTGCGCGGCATACCGCAGGTCCCGGCGGCGACCGTGCCCGTCGCCGGGCACGCCCGAACCGTCAGGCGGCAGCGGCGGGGCGCTGCCCGGTGCGGCGGCCGGGCGGCCGGTTCAGCGATTGACGACGGTGTGCGCGTGCACGTACGGCAGATCCTCTGCCGGAATCGGGAAGACGGTCTCGTCGCCGAACGGCGACAGCGCACCCGCGAGGTGGGCGGTCAGCTCGGTCACCGCATGATCGTCGCCCTCGATCTCGGGCCAGCCGTTGTCCACGTAATGATTCTTCTTAGCCACGCGCTCATTGTGCCATGTGCCGCCCGGACGCTGCGCCTTGACCTGCGGACCCGCCCGGCGACCAGCGGGTCGGCGACGGCGCGCCGGTAGAATCGTCCGGATGACTCCGGATCGCCCCGTGCGCGGCCTGGCCGAGACCCTGGCCGACCGCTCCGACGACGAACTGTCCGGACTGCTGGCGCTCCGTCCCGACCTGGCCTCACCGCCGCCGCGCGGTACCGGCGTGCTGGCCCAGCGCGCACTGTCGTCGGCGTCGATCGCACTGGCCGGCGACGGCCTGGACCTGCTCACGGTGGCCGTCCTCGAAGCCTTCCTCGACGCCGGCGCCCTCGCCGACCGCACCGAGCTGATCGGGCCGGTCGGCCGTGACCAGATCGTCGCCCGGCTCGGCCGCCGCGCCCGCCGCCCCGCCGTGGATGCGCGACTGAAGCTGCTGGCCGATCAGGCGCTCATCTGGGATGCGGGCACCGGCACCGCCCGCAAGCCGCAGTGGGTGGCCGGCATCCATCTGCCTGCCGCCCTGCCCTGGCGCGCGCACGTGCTGCTGGGCCCGCTGGCCACCGAGGACCCGTCGATGGTCGAATCCCGGCTCGACGCCCTCGACGACCGCCGGCGCGGACTGCTGCTCACCCTGGCCGCGGGCTCCCCGCTCGGCCGCAGCCGGGATGCGGCGCCCGATGCGGACCCGCAGGCGCCGGTCCCGCAGCTGATCGCCGACGGCCTGCTCTCCCGGATCGACGAACAGACCGTGGAGCTGGTGCCGATGGCCGGGCGGCTGCTGCGCGGCGAACCGCCGCTGATCACCGCCGACCTGTCCGAGCCGCAGCCCGGTGCGGCCGGCCGCTTCGGCCCGGAGCAGATCGACGCGGCCGGCGCCGGGGAGGCGCTCGAACTGCTCCGGCACGCCGACGAACTGCTCACGGCCCTGGCCCTGAGCCCGGCGGCCATCCTGCGCTCGGGCGGCCTCGGGGTGCGCGAGCTGCGCCGCCTGGCCAAGGCCACCGGCCTGACCACCGCGCGGATCGCCCTGCTGGCCGAGCTGCTCTCCGCCGCGCGGCTGATCGATCGCGGCTTCCCCGAGCCGGCGCCGGACGGCTGGAACGGCGACGAGGTCTTCGCCCCGACCGTGGCGGTCGACGGCTGGCGCACCCTGGGCACCGAACGACGCTGGCTGTCCCTCGCCCAGGCCTGGCTGGACCTGCCGCGGCGGCCGTGGCAGGTCGGCGACACCGACCGGGACGGCAACACCCTCGCGGCGCTGTCGTCCGAACTGCACGATGCCGGGGCCGCGATCAGCCGCCGCCAGGTCTTCGAAGCACTGGCCGCTACCGAACCGGCCACCGTGGTCAGTGCGCGTGAGCTGGCCACCGCCCTGGCGTGGCGCCGACCCCGCCAGCTGCGCCGGTGGACCGATCGCTATGTGAGCGAGACGCTGCGCGAGGCCACCGACCTCGGACTGGTCGCGCACGGGGCGCTGACCAGCGTCGGCCGCGCCCTGCTCGAGGCGGCCGAGGAGGCCGACGACCACCCGGAGGACGAGGCCTCGACAGCCGCCGTACTGGCCGCCATGGACACCGCCCTCCCGGCACCGGTGGACCACTTCCTGGTGCAGGCCGATCTGACCCTGATGGTGCCCGGCCCGATGACCCCGGAGCTCGCCGAGCAGGTCACCGCGGTGGCCGATCTGGAATCCGGCGGCGCCGCCTCGGTGTACCGGATCAGCGAGGAGTCCATCCGCCGGGCCCTCGACACCGGACGCAGCGGCGCCGAACTGGTCGAGCTGTTCACCACCGCCTCACAGACCCCGGTCCCGCAGTCGCTGACCTACCTGATCGAGGACGTCGCACGCCGGCACGGCCGGCTGCGGGTGGGGCTGGCGTCGTCGTTCGTCCGCTGCGAGGATCCGGCGACGCTGGCCGAGGTACTGCGCAGCGATGCGGCCGCCGAACTGTCACTGCGGGCGCTGGCGCCCACGGTGGCCGTCTCCCCCGCCCCGGTCCGCGATGTGCTCGTCGCCCTGCAGACGGCGGGTTTCGCCCCGGCCGGCGAGGACTCCTCCGGCGCCCTGATCGACCTGCGCAGCCGCGGCGGCCGGGTTCCTGCCCGCAGACCGCCGGGCCGCCCGGCGCACCGGCGGTCCCGTCCCGGGCCCGGGCAGCTGGCCGCGGTGATCAGCCGGATGCGGGCCTCCGACCGGGCCGAGGCCCCGCGCGATCCGGACGTCTTCGCCTCCGGCGGCGGCGCCTCCACTCCGGCGCTGATCCAGCTCGCCATCCGCAGCGGCCGAACCCTGCGCATCGGCTACGTCGACGCCACCGGGGTGGCCAGCCGCCACCTGGTGAGCCCGTCGGCCATCTCCGCGGGTCAGCTGGTGGGCACCGCCGGCGACGACGACGAGCCGCAGCGGTTCTCGCTGCACCGCATCACCGCCGTCGACGTCCTGTAGCGTTCGGTGGCCCTGACCTGACAGCCGGGCCGCCGATCTGGACAATGGATCGGGTGACTGACGGACCGTTGATCGTGCAATCGGACAAGACTCTGCTGCTGGAAGTGGACCACCGCGATGCCGGTGAGGCGCGGGCGGCGATCGCCCCGTTCGCCGAGCTCGAACGGGCGCCCGAGCACGTTCACACCTACCGGGTCACGCCGCTGGCGCTGTGGAATGCGCGGGCCGCCGGTCACGACGCCGAGCAGGTGGTCGACGCCCTCGTCTCGTTCTCCCGGTATCCGGTGCCGCAGCCGCTGCTGGTGGACATCGTCGACACCATGGGCCGCTTCGGCCGGCTGCAGCTGGTCAAGAGCCCGGTGCACGGTCTGACCCTGGTCTCCCTCGACCGCGCGGTCCTCGAGGAGGTGCTGCGCAACAAGAAGGTGGCGCCGATGCTCGGCGACCGGATCGACGACGACACAGTCGTCGTGCATCCGTCCGAGCGCGGCCGGCTCAAGCAGGTGCTGCTCAAGATCGGCTGGCCGGCCGAGGATCTGGCCGGGTACGTCGACGGCGAGGCGCATCCGATCGCCCTGGAGCAGGACGACTGGGAGCTGCGCGACTACCAGCAGCTGGCCGCGGACTCGTTCTGGGCCGGCGGCAGCGGTGTGGTGGTGCTGCCCTGCGGCGCCGGCAAGACGATGGTGGGCGCGGCCGCGATGGCCAAGGCGCAGGCCACCACCTTGATCCTGGTGACCAACACGGTCGCGGGCCGGCAGTGGAAGCGGGAGCTGGTGGCGCGCACCAGCCTCACCGAGGACGAGATCGGCGAGTACTCCGGCGAGAAGAAGGAGATCCGCCCGGTCACCATCGCCACCTACCAGGTGATGACCCGCAAATCGAAGGGCGAGTACAAGAACCTGGACCTGTTCGACTCCCGCGACTGGGGGCTGATCGTCTACGACGAGGTCCATCTGCTGCCCGCGCCGGTGTTCCGGATGACCGCCGATCTGCAGTCCCGCCGCCGGCTGGGTCTGACCGCCACACTGGTCCGCGAGGACGGCCGGGAGGGCGACGTGTTCAGCCTGATCGGTCCCAAACGCTACGACGCGCCGTGGAAGGACATCGAGGCGCAGGGCTGGATCGCCCCGGCCGACTGCGTCGAGGTGCGGGTGACCATGACCGACGAGGAGCGGCTGCAGTACGCGGTGGCCGAGGCCGACGAGAAGTACAAGCTCTGCTCCACCGCGCATTCGAAGCTGCGGGTGGTGCGCTCGATCCTCGAACAGCACCGGGGTTCGCCGACGCTGGTGATCGGCGCCTACATCGATCAGCTCGAGGAGCTGGGCCGGGAGCTCGACTGCCCGGTGATCCAGGGGTCGACCCGCAACAAGGAGCGCGAGCGGCTCTTCGACGCCTTCCGCAGCGGTGAACTGCAGACCCTGGTGGTCTCCAAGGTGGCCAACTTCTCCATCGACCTGCCGGAGGCCTCGGTGGCCGTGCAGGTCTCGGGCACCTTCGGCTCCCGGCAGGAGGAGGCGCAGCGGCTGGGCCGGCTGCTGCGGCCCAAGGCCGACGGCGGTCAGGCGCACTTCTACTCCGTGGTCTCGCGCGACAGCCTCGACGCCGACTACGCGGCCCACCGGCAGCGTTTCCTGGCCGAACAGGGCTACGCCTACCGCATCATCGACGCCGACGATCTGCCGCTGGTATGAGCGGCGACCGGCAGCCCATGGTGGCGCGGCTGCGGCCCTTCGCGTCGACGATCTTCGCCGAGATGTCGGCGCTGGCCGTGGCGCACGACGCGGTGAACCTGGGGCAGGGCTTCCCGGACGCCGACGGCCCGGCGGCCATGCTCGAGGCGGCGCGGCAGGCGATCGCCGACGGCCGGAACCAGTATCCGCCGGGGGCCGGCGTCCCCGAACTGCGCGCGGCGATCAGCGAACACCAGCGGGCCCGGTACGGGCTCGAGTACCACCCGGACGATCAGGTGCTGGTGACCGTCGGCGCCACCGAGGCGATCGCCGGGGCGGTGCTCGGTGTGGTGGAGCCGGGCCGCGAGGTGGTGATGATCGAGCCGTACTACGACTCGTACGCCGCGGTCGTGGCACTGGCCGGCGCGGTCCGCAAGACGGTGCCCCTGGTGCCCGACGGCGACGGTTTCCGCCTCGACCTGGATGCGCTGGCGGCGGCGTTCGGCCCGAATACCGCCGCGGTGCTGGTGAATTCGCCGCACAATCCGACCGGCACGGTGCTCACCGATGCGGAGCTGACCCGGATCGGTGAGCTGGCGATCGAGCACGACGCGGTGGTGATCACCGACGAGGTGTACGAGCATCTGCTCTTCGACGGCCGCCCGCATCGGCCGATGGCCGCCTTCGACGGCCTGTACGAGCGGACCCTGCGGATCTCCGGGGCCGCCAAGACCTTCAATGTGACCGGCTGGAAGGTGGGCTGGATCAGCGGTCCGGCGCCGCTGGTGGCCGCCGCCCGGGCGGCGAAGCAGTACCTGTCCTACGTGGGCAGCGGCCCGTTCCAGCCGGCGGTGGCGCTGGCGCTGCGCACCGAGCTGGACTGGGTGGCGCAGTCGGCGCAGGAGCTGCAGGCCAAGCGGGATCTGCTGCGCGCGGCCCTGGCCGACGCCGGGCTGACCGTGCACCGCAGCGAGGCCACCTACTTCGTGCTGGCCGATCCGCGACCGCTGGGATTCTCCGACGGCGCGGCGCTGTGCCGGGAGATGCCGGAACGGATCGGAGTGGCCGCGGTGCCGGTCGGGGCCTTCGTCGACGATCATCCGCGCTGGGATCATCTGGTGCGGTTCGCCTTCGCCAAATCGGATGCGGCGATCGCCGAGGCGGGGCGACGGCTGCGCGCGCTGTGAGCCGGCGGCGGGGTGCGGTGCGAGTACTATCCTGGGGGCGAGACGCGCCGCTCAAGCGACTGTCCGCACCAGCAGCGAGAGTCCAAGGGGGATTCACCATGTCCGCAGTGCCGCCAGACGCCGACGCGGACCCGCAGCTGCGCCGGAAACGCAGCAACACCCGCCGCCGGCTGCTCGAGTCCGCATTCGACGTCTTCGCCGCCAAGGGTTTCGGTCAGACCACCGTGCATGACGTCTGCGACGCGGCCGGCTTCACCCGGGGCGCCTTCTACTCCAACTTCACCTCCCTCGACGAGCTGTATCTGGAGATGTGGCAGCAGTATTCGGACGGGCTGGTCGCGCAGATCGGCGAGATCGGCGATACGCTGGCCACCACCGGTCCGGTGAGCATCGAGACGCTGGTGCGCGCCGTGGACGAGGGCCTGGGCTTCGATCCGTCGTGGTTCCAGCTCTCCACCGAGTTCACCGCGATCGCCGGCCGCAAGCCGGCGGTGCTCGCCCTGCTGCGCGCCCAGGAGCAGAAGGTCCAGGCAGCCCTGGCGCCGGTGCTGCGTTCGCTGCTCGCGGGCAGCGGCCGCACGGCGGTCGACGACGCCGAGCTGTGCGCGGCCGTCGTCGCCGTCCACGACGGCACCCTCGTCCAGTGCATGATCGAAGAAGACGTCGCTCTCGCCCGCGCCCGCCGGGTCCGCCTCCTCACCAACACCATCGAGGCCTACACCGTCTGACCCCCGCCGCACCCTCGGCCGAGTGCCGGCGAGCCCCTCGGTGGCCGAGCTCCGGCGACCCCCCTTGGTCGCCGAGTACCGGCGCCCCCCTTGGTGGCCGGGTTCCGGCGAGTCCCCCGGGCTGGGCGGTCTATCAAGCCCCCTGGTCGCCGAGTCCCGGCGAGCCCCCCTGGTCGCCGAGTCCCGGCGAGCCCCCTTGCTGGCCGAGTCCCGGCGAGCCCCCCTTGCTGGCCGAGTACCGGCGAGCCCCCCTTGCTGGCCGAGTGCCGGCGAGCCCCCTTTGGTGGCCGAGTACCGGCGAGCCCCCTTTGGTGGCCGAGTGCCGCCCGAGGAACGAGGGCGGTGTATCGAGGCCCACCCTCAGTCGAACACATTTTCGACATCGCGGGGTAGAGTGACGTCATGCGCGGCGGAATCCAGGAGTCCCTCTTCGACGCACCCGACGAGACGGTCACCGCGGTGCACCCGCTGGCCGGGGGCGTGCGCCGCCGTGAACTGTCCCACGGCGCCTGGGTGGATCTGCGGCCGGGCTGGTTGACCGGGGCCAGCGCCTTGTTCGACCGGCTGCGCGAGCACGTCCCCTGGCACGGCGAACGACGGCAGATGTACGACAGCATGCTCACGGTGCCGCGCCTGATGGCGCACTACGACGCCGACCGCCCGCTCCCCGATCCACTGCTGGTGCAGCTGCGCGACGAGCTGAGCAGTCACTACCGGCGCGAGCTCCCCGACGGCTTCGCCACCGCCGGCCTGTGCCTGTACCGCGACGGATCGGATTCGGTGGCCTGGCACGGCGACCGGATCGGCCGCGGCGACTACGAGGACACTCTGATCGCCATCGTCTCGCTCGGCGCGCCGCGCACGCTGGCGCTGCGCCCGCGCGGCGGCGGCGCCTCTCTGCGGATGACCATGGGCAACGGCGACCTGCTGGTGATGGGCGGCAGCTGCCAGCGCACCTGGGATCATGCGGTGCCCAAGACGGCGGCCGGCTGCGGCCCGCGGATCAGCGTGCAGTTCCGGCCGCGCGGGGTGCGGTGACCCGCCCGCTCAGACGGGGAAGCTGACCCCGGTGAGATCCGCGGCCTTGTCCCACAGCCGTCCGCGAAGCTGCTGGTCGTCGGCCACCTTGCGGTAGCCGCAACGGACCGGGGCGCCGCGCATGCCGCCGAAGTCCTTGGGGCCGTAGAACTCGCCGTTGTCGGCCTCCGGCGCGGTGGCCGCGAACAGCGCCGGCAGGGCGCCGTCCGCCGCGGACTGCGCGAACGGGGTCTTGTTGCCCAGCGCCATGACCGAATCCATCCAGGAGTCGGTGTGCCCCTGCAGATCGGTGGCGGCGTACCCGGGGTGAGCGATCAGCGAGGACGTCGACGATCCGGCGCCGGCCAGGCGCCGGGCCAGTTCCAGCCCGAACATCAGGTCGGCGAGTTTGGAGTCGCCGTAGGCGATCCAGCGCTGGTAGCGCCGGTGCTCCCAGTTGAGGTCGTCGACGTTGAGCCGGGCGAGCCGGTGCATGGCCGAGCTCATGGTGACCACCCGGTCGGCGACCCGGTCGAGCACGAGGCCGGTGAGCGCGAAGTGGCCCAGGAAGTTGGTGCCGATCTGCATCTCGAAGCCGTCCGCGGTGCGCGCCCGCGGCACGGCCATCACACCGGCGTTGTTGATCAGCACGTCGGCGCCGGCGAAGCCGTCGGCGAAGCGCCGCACCGAGTCCAGGGAGGCGAGGTCGAGTTCGGCGACCGTCGCGGACGGGCCGATCTGCTCGGCCACGGCGCGCGCCTTGTCCTGGTTGCGGCAGGCCAGGGTCACCTGCGCGCCCGCGGCGCCCAGGGCGAGCGCCAGTTGCGCGCCCAGCCCGCTGTTGGCGCCGGTGATCGTCACCTTCCGCCCGGTCTGGTCCCCCAGATTCCGCATCGACCAGCCGCTCATATCGGTGTCCCTTCTCGTGACGAACTTCGGTCAGCCTACCCACTGACGTGGCATCGGTCACCGGGGACCATCCGGGTCAGGCCGGCGGCGCGCCGTCGTCGACCGGTGGGCGCGCCGCTCCGGTCTGCCTGGCCGGAGCGGCGTGCCGCGGTTCGCGGGCGCTGGTGCCGCCGCGCACCAGGGTCTGGTACGGGAGTTTGACCAGTTCGGCGAGCACACTGCCCAGGGTCGGCGGCACCGCGTGACTGGCCATTCCGCGCGGGACGAAGATCTCGGTGACCTCGGCCCTGCCGCGCAACGTCACACGCTCGGAGGAACGCCAGTGCTGCGCTTCGGTTTCCGCGGCCGCGGCCACCGCCCGCCCGCCCGCACAGATCGGCGAGGCACCGTCCTTGGCCCGGTCGCAGAGCCGGGCGCACTCGTTCACCGGATCGCCGATGACGGTGTACTCGTGGCGGGTCTGTGCGCCGATGTTCCCGGCGAAGACCCGCCCGTAACTCACCCCGATGCCCCAGGACAGCGGCAGCTTCTCGGCCAGCACCTCGCCGAGCTCGCGGGCCGCGGCGAGTGCCGCACCGGCCGGGTCGTCGAGCACTGTGGGCGCCCCGAAGACCACCAGTGCCGCGTCGCCCTCGAATTTGTTGATCAGCCCGTTGTGCCGTTCCACCACTTCGGCGGCGAGCGAGAAGAAGGCGTTGAGGACCACCGCGGTCTCCCGCGGATCGCGGTTCTCGGCGAAGGCCGTCGACCCGGTGATGTCGACGAAGAGCACCGCCGCGTCGGCGTTGGCGCCGGTCATCTCCCCCTGCTGTTCGAGGGCCAGGCGGGCCACCGTGTCGCCGACGTGCCGGGAGAAGATCTCACGCATCCGTTCGCGTTCCTGCAGGCCGTCGAGCATGCCGTTGAGCCCGCTCTGCAGGATGCCGAGCTCGGAGGAGTCGTAGACGGCCACGCGGGAGGTGAAGTCGCCGCCGGCCGCGGACTGGATCACCTCGCGCATCTCGGTGAGCGGGTCGGCGATGGACCGGCCCACCAGGGTGATCACCCGCAGGCCGGAGAGCAGGGCGACGCCGGCGAGGAAGATCGACGCCCAGTCCACCCGGCCGGCCACCGGCGCCACCCAGTCCATCCAGCGGCCGAAGTTGATGACGATCAGGCCCAGCATGGGCACGGCTGTGGACACCGACCAGACCACGATCATCCGCTCGCGGACCCCGTGCACCACGCGGGACTCGGAGTTTCCGCTGAGCGCCATGACGGCCATCGGCCGGACCACCGACTCGACGAACAGGTAGGTCAGGCAGGCGGAGGTGACGGCGGCCAGCGAGAAGGCCCCGCCCACCGCGGCCAGGAACGGCAGACTCACATCGGCGACCAGGGCGTAGATGCCGATGCTCACCACCCAGCCGAGAACGTCGCTGTAGGCCTGTTTGAGCGGGATGTTGCGCACCGCTCTGCGGCGTTCGGCGTCGGCCACCTCGCCCGAGATGAACCAGTCGGTCTGGGGTTTGAGCTGCAGCCCGGCCGCGATCAGAGTCACCAGGCCGCCGATCAGCACGGCCCAGAACATGTCCCAGAAGGACGGGTGGTCGACGGCGGTGTGCACGCTCAGCCGGCCGCCGTTGAAGGCGAGCAGCACCAGCAGGAAGGTCTCGATGGTGATCAGCACCCGCGCACCGAGACCGACCACCAGACTGACCGCGATAGCCCGGTTGGCGATGCGCCGTCGCCGGTCCATATCCAGGGCCCGCCAGTCCTCGGCGAGGTAGCCGCCGGCCCCGCGTGCCTCGCCGGTGCCCAGCGGGCCGCCGATCAGCTGCGCGAAGGAGAGCCGGTCCGCCTGGTCGGCGAGGCGATGCAGCAGGCCGCGAGCCCATTCCCGCTCAACCACGACTCACCTCCCGCCTCGAGCGCTCTGGCTTGCAGAGTACCCAAGCCCGGGAGGCGAGCGGAGGCGTGCTGCCGGGCCGGACCGCCTCAGCGGCCCGCCGGCGGGAGCGGACTACTGCGCGAGTCCGGCTTCGATCTCGAGCGTGATGGTGATCTTGTCGCCGACGACGGTGCCGCCGGTCTCGAGCGGCATCTCGATGTCGATGCCGAAGTCCTTGCGGTTGATCACGGTGCCGGCCTCGAATCCGGCGACCGGGCCGTTGCCCATGCCCGGGTTGACGCCGTTGAACTCGAGCTTGAGATCGACCGGCTTGGTGACGCCCTTGAGGGTGAAGTCGCCGTGCACCACGTAGTCGTCGCCGTCGGCGTCGACGGAGGTGGAGACGAAGGTGGCCTTGGGGAACTTCTCGGCGTCGAAGAAGTCGGCCGAGCGCACGTGCGCGTCACGCTGCTCGTTGTGGGTGCTGATGGAGGTGACGTCGATGTCGGCGGTCACCGACGGGGTGCCGTCCTCGGCGACGGTGATCACGCCGGAGAAGTTACCGAAGTTGCCGCGAACCTTGGACACCATCAGATGCCGCACGGAGAAGCCCACGGTGGAGTGGGCGGGGTCGATGTTCCAGGTGCCGGCGGTCAGCAGAGGGGTGGCGTTGATGCTCATGAGTGCTCCTTGTGGAAAGTCGGACGTCTATCGAATCGCTCGATACCCAGAATAACCGGACTATGGTCCGCTTGATTCCGTGGCTCCGGACTTTGTGGCAGGAGTCACATCTCCGCCCCTATTCGTCCCCTTCCGGGTCCCCGCCTTTCGCGTTCTCGCTCGCCGCGTTCTCACCGTCCGAGTCCCCGCCTTCCGAGTCCCCGCCCTCCGACGCCGCCTCTGCCGGCCTGTCGTCGCCGCTGAGCAGGCCCAGCGTCACGTCGTCGCCGCTGTGCTCGGCGTCGCCGACGGCGTTGTTCTCGTACGCCACCTGCAGGCCGGTGTCTCCGGATTCGAAGTTCACCACCAGCGTGGGCGAGTCGACCGGCTCGTCTCCGTCGAAGACCAGCCGCATCCCCTCCGGCTCGTCGGGCAGATCGACGGGGATCGGGGTCAGCACCTCCTTCGGCGGCGCGGCCTCGGCCGGGGCGGTCTGCGTGGTCTGCGTCGTCGAATCGATCGTCGATCCCTCACTCTGGTCGGCGGTTGTGCGGTCCTTCTCCTTCGTACCAGCCGGCCCGGCGAGACGGGCCGCCTCCGATGCCTTCGACGTCCCGGGCTTCTTCGTCTTCGCCGGTTTCTGCTTGTCCTTCGCCGGCTTCGACTTCGCCGGCTTCGTCTTCGCGGGCTTCACCTGCTTCGGCGCCGCCGCCGGGGCCGGGGCCGGGGCCGCTGCCGCAGCCGTGCGGCTGCGTCGCCGGCGGGTCAGCAGCCACCACAGCAGCCAGATCAGCAGCACCAGCACGACCACTGCGACGAGCAGCCACAGCCACCAGTCCCGCAGCCAGTCGGTCACCGACGTGCCCTCGTCCTCGGCTGGTGCCGCCGCCGCGCCGGTGCCCGGGTTCTCGGCGGCCGCCTGAGCCATCGCCGGAATGGTCGTCATCAGCTCGGCCGGCGTGGTCTCGAGCCCCAGCGTCGACGACCAGCTGATCCGGGTGCCCTGCGGACCGGCGAACTCGGAGGCGTCCTCCCGGCCGGTGCTGGCGGTGTCGCTGGTCGGGAAGCCGAACGGTCCGTCCACTCCGCCGCTGGCCCGCCAGGCGCGGAGCACGCCGCCGCGGATCGCGTGCGCCCCGGTGTCCCGGCTCCAGTAGATCGCCGCGCCGCCGGGCAGGTCGAACTCGCTCACCTTGCCCGGTCCGGCGTCCTGTTCGTCGGTGACCGGGAAGCCCAGAGCTCCCGGTCCGCCGGCCGCCCGGTACCGGTCGGCGATGGCGCCGAGCACCGCATGCGCGCCGGTGGACCGGGAGAAGTAGACCCGGCCGTGCTCGAAGGACTGCACGGCGCCGCCGGCGACCCGGCGCACCCCGCCGGACGGGTCCCCGAGCAGTTGCTCGTGATCGTCCTGCGCGAGATAGCCGGTGATCGCCGTGCGGGCGTCGCCGAGCACGTCGGCGCGAGCCGGCCCGGGCGCGGCGGCCACGCCGAGCATCAGGAGCAGAGCGGTGAAGACAGCGGCGGACCGCCGCGCGAGGTGCACCGTTTCCGCCCGTCAGGACTGTGCGTCGCGCGGACCGTCGGCGTCATCGTCGTCGACGATGTACTGCGCGTCCACCACGTCGCGGGCCTGCCACTCGGGTGAGTCCGCGCCGGCGATGTTGTCCTCCGGGTGCTCGAGGGTCTGCGCGTCGACCCACGCCGAGGGGCGTTCCTCGGTGGGCCGGTACTGCGCCTGCGGATTCTCGCCGCGGCCGGGCTCGTGCGTGATGGTGCGCCGGCTCTCGTTCTCCTCGATGACCCGCTCGACGGGCTTCTCCACGACCTTGCGGACGAAGACCGGCTTCTCGACGACCACCTCGACGATCTTCTCGACCGGCTTCTCGATGATCTTCTCCACCTCGACGATCTTCTCGACCTCGACGGGCTTCTCGACGACCTTCTCCACGATCTTCTCGACCGGCTTCTCGACGATCTTCTCCACCTCGACGAAGACCGGCTTCTCGACGACCTTCTCCACCTCGACGGGCACCGGCTTCTCCACCACCCGCTCGACGACCTGCTTGAACTCCTTCTCGACGACCTTCTCGACGAGGACCGGGTTCTGCACGACCTTCTCGAACTCGCGGCTGACCGGCTTCTCGACGAGCTTCTCGACCACCTCGGGGCGCTCGACGATCTTCTCCACGACGTGCTGGACCGGCTTGTTGACCAGCTTCTCCACCACGTTGGGCCGCTCGACGATCCGCTCGACGGTCTTGTCGACCGGCTTCTCGACGACCTTCTCGACGATGTTCGGCTTCTCCACCACCCGCTCGACCGTCTTGTCGACCGGCTTCTCGACGACCTTCTCGACGATGTTCGGCTTCTCCACCACCCGCTCGACCGTCTTGTCGACCGGCTTCTCGACGATCTCCTCGACGATGTTCGGCTTCTCCACCACCCGCTCGACCGTGCGGTCCACCTCGCGCTCGACGATCTCTTCGATGATGTTCGGGGTCTCCACGACGCGCTCGACGGTGCGGTCGACGGGCTGCTCGATCACCTTCTCGACGATGTTCGGCTTCTCCACGACGCGCTCGACCACCCGGTCGACGTCCTTCTCGACCACCTTCTCGACCACGTTCGGCTTCTCGACGATCTTCTCGACGACGTGATCGACGGGCTTGTCGACGACCTCTTCGATGATGTTCGGCTGTTCCACGATCCGCTCGACGGTGCGGTCCACCGGCTTCTCGACGACCTTCTCGACCACGTTCGGGGTCTCCACGATCCGCTCGACCACCCGGTCGACCGGCTTCTCGGTGACCTGTTCGATGATGTTCGGCTTCTCCACCACCCGCTCGACCACCCGGTCGACGGGCTGCTCGACGAGCTTCTCCACCACATTGGGCTGCTCGACGATGCGTTCGACGACGTGGTCGACGACCTTCTCGACCGGCTTCTCGACGACCTGCTCGACGGTCACCTCGACCGGCTTCTCGACCACCTTGACGACCGGCTTCTCGACGGTCACCTCGACGATCTTCTCGACTTCCTTCTCGACCATCGTGTAGACGATCTTCTCCACCGGGACTTCGACGATCTTCTCGACGATCTTCTCCACCGGCTTCTCGACGATCACCTCGACGATCTTCTCCACCGGCTTCTCGACGATCTTCTCGACGATGGTCTCGACGGGGATCTCCACCTCGCGGTCGACCACGGTGACCACCGGCTGCTCCACGACGCGCTCGATGGTGACCGGCTTCTCGACGATCTTGTCGCGGATCGAGACGATCAGCTTCTCCACCAGCCGGTCCACCTCGACGGGCGCCTCGACCACCTCGTCGACCACGGTGACGACCAGCTTCTCCACCAGCCGCGGCACGTCGACCGCCTTCTCGGCGATCTCGTCGACCACGTTCACGACCAGTTTCTCCACCAGCCGCTCGACGTCGACGGGCTTGTCCTGCACGTCGTCGACGATGGTGACGACCGGCTTCTCCACCAGGCGCTGCAGGTTGACCGGCTTCTCGGTGATCTCGTCGACGATGGAGACGATCGGCTTCTCCACCAGGCGGGACACGTCGACGGGCTTGTCCTGCACGTCGTCGACGATCGTCACGATCGGCTTCTCCACCGCCCGGGAGACGTCGACGGGGATCTCGACCACATTGTCGACGATGTTGACCAGCGGCTTCTCCACGAAGCGCATCACGTCCACGGGCTTGTCGTGGACGTCGTCGACGATGGTGACGACCGGCTTCTCCACCATGCGGGAGACCTCGACGTCGGTTTCCACCTCGTCGTCGACGATCGTGACGATCGGCTTCTCCACCAGCCGCGGCACGTCGACGGGGGTGTCCTGGACGTCGTCGTGCACGGTGACCACCGGACGTTCGACCAGCCGGGAGACCTTGACGGGCTTGTCGGTGACGTCGTCGACGATGGTCACCACGGGGCGTTCGACCAGGCGGGAGACGGTGGTGGGCTTGTCGACGACGGTGTCCACGGTGTCGACCACCAGGCGCTCGACGATGCGCTCGAGCGTGACCGGCTTGTCGACGATCTTCTCGACGGGATTCTCCACCAGTCGTTCGACGGTGAACTCCCGGTCCACCACGTTGTCCACGACATTCGGGACCTTGTGGTCACCGCCATCGGCTGCAGTGCCCTTGGCCATCACGCCTCCTCCTGAGTTCTGCACGTACACACAGGTTTCCACAGAAGCATCGGTGCGCGCCTGTCGGCATCGCAATCGTCCCCTGTGTGAACGAAACTACTCCCAGGTCAGCCGGTGATCGCGGCAATCGTCAAACCCCCGACGGCCGCTCCTGCGGCCCGGCTTCGCCGCCGTAAGAACTTCGGCACTCAAGTGTGGCTCACATCCACACTTGAGTGCCGAAGTTCCCCGGCCGGCCGCAATGACAAAAGCCCCTCACCTGCGTGCAGCAAGTGAGAGGCTAATGGGTGGCCAGGGCCGGGATCGAACCGGCGACCTTCCGCTTTTCAGGCGGACGCTCGTACCAAC
This sequence comes from Gordonia sp. VNK21, assembly GCF_046098115.1. Taxonomy (NCBI): domain Bacteria; kingdom Bacillati; phylum Actinomycetota; class Actinomycetes; order Mycobacteriales; family Gordoniaceae; genus Gordonia; species Gordonia sp. VNK21. The sequence continues at coordinate 137,212 of NZ_JBJURU010000006.1, forward strand.
TGAGCTACCTGGCCTCAAGGCGTGCCGGAAAACCCGATACCTTAAGCGACCCTGACGGGACTCGAACCCGCGACCTCCGCCGTGACAGGGCGGCGCGCTAACCAACTGCGCCACAGGGCCATATTCTGTTGTTGCCCGGGGTGTACCCCTTGCGTACCCCCTACGGGATTCGAACCCGCGCTACCGCCTTGAAAGGGCGGCGTCCTAGGCCGCTAGACGAAGGGGGCCGGTGTTCCTCGTTGGGAGCTTGCTTAGCTTATGGCACGTTCTCAAAGAAACACAAATCGGCTGTTCACCGTCGGTTTTCGGGGGTCGCAGCAGATGCCTTCCCGGCCCCCTCCAACGGCGCGAATCGGCCGGGGCGCGCGGGGGATCCACGCACCCGCCGAGCCCGCAACGACGAGACCCCACCGGGACGAAGCGTCCGGGCGGGGTCTGCTGTCCCCCAGTAGGGCTCGAACCCTGTGTGCCGCTCCGCCGAGTAGTCGAGCGAGCCAGCCGAGCTGCCGGCCGTGATGTAGTTGTCCAGCACGTGCGCGGGAATCGTGACGGCGCGGTCAACGCCCGCCCGCCAGTGCAGTTGCAGCCATTGCCGTTGTCCTTCCATTCAGGGTAAAGTCCCAGGTGAGGCGGGAGGCGCTTCGGCCGATCCTTGAAATAACAGGACGATTGAAAGGCCGAACCTCCTGCCCCGTTTTCCATATCAGCCGGACCAGCATCAGCTTATTTCCGTGCAGCACCCACAACTTCCTTCTTCTACAGGTCTGCAGGTTCTGCCCGGTGGCGAGAACGCGCGGTTCAACGGCTGCAACGACGCCCGTGCCGCTTCCGTCGTCCGGCTCCGACTCGGCGGCCAACTCCGCCTCGAGTCCCCATGGGCCGCTCGTCCCGAAAGGTCACTGCCTCACCACCGCCGGCCGGCATGCGGACGCCTACGAGACCGGTCGCGCAGGATAGTGCGGAGCCGGTCTCGTTGTCGCGAATCAGTCGGCGGGCTGACTCAGCAGATCCCCGTAACCCCGGCGTCGGATACTGCGTACCAGCCGGTCCGACGGGGTGTTTGAGATGAGCCATCGGTGAATCCCGCGGCGTCGAGTGGCGTCGTCCGCTGTTGTCAGGTGAAGGTTAGCCAGAAGCTGCCCCAGACTCTGCGGCGCAGGCCGAGGCATACCGGCCGGAACGAACCCGGAGTCGTCCCACAGTCGTTCATTAGGCATGGCCACCGGGGAACCTCACTTCGACCTCGATCGCGGGCGCCGACCCGTCAGAGCGGCGTGAGGGTCGTACCCAGCATTTCGGCCTCAATGGCCGACGCCATCTCGTCTGAGTCGAGGACGGACCAGCCCGCCATCGGCTCGATCAGGCTGGCGGTCACAGTGGTGGCCGAAATTCCCCGGTACGTCTCCACGTCCACGGCGATGTCGTGCCCGTTCAGCGGGTCGAACTCCACGACCACCTGAACCGCCCCGCGGTCGTACGGGATAGCCTCCAGCGCAGCCTTGACCGCCGGCACGTCAGCCTGGCTGCCGCGCACGTAGAAGCAGTCGACCTCGCTCACGCCGCCAGTGTACCGTCGCCGGCGTGAGCACGATCATCACTGCATTCGAGCTCTGCGCCGTGCATAGCCGCCCCGCCGCGCATTCATCGTCGCTGCCTCACACTCACCTGCGGCCGCTCCAGCCACCGCAGGTGAGCCGGTCTCCCGGATTACGCACGAAGAAGCCCCCGTTACGCACGAAGAAGCCCCCGCCGGCCCCGATGGGGACGACGGAGGCTCCGAGAGTGCCCCCAGTAGGGCTCGAACCTACGACCTGCGGATTAAAAGTCCGTAGCTCTACCAACTGAGCTATAGGGGCTGATCACGCCCACGAGAAGCGAACGCGTCAGGCAGTTTACCGGATCGGCGGACGCCTCCGGCGCCGGACCTGGTCAACCGAGGATGATCGGCCGGGCGGCCAGGCTGCGCTGCGCCACCGAGTCGACGGCGTCGACGAAGTTCGGGACGAATCGCTCGGCGCCGACCACGCAGCAGGCGTGCCCGCCGTCCACTCCGAAGAACTGCGCATCGGGAATTCCGTTGAGCAGCAACTCCTGTCGCTGCGGGGGCACCACCTTGTCCCGGGTGGAGACCACCACCGAGGTGGGGATGTTCACCTCGCCGAGCCAGTCGCGCGAGTCGAAGACCGCCATCGCCTCACTGAACTGGCCGAGCTTGGTCAGCGGCGTGGACAGCACCTGCGCCATGGCCCAGCCGAACGGGTGCCGGCCGGTCGTGTCGTTCAGGCGCCGCTCGGTGGGCACCGGCAGGTAGCGGTCCAGGCGCTGCGCCACCGAGGCGACCCGCATGTCCACGGCCAGGTTCTCCGGGTCGTGACTGGAGAAGAAGGGGCCGGTGGAGCAGAGCACCAGTCCGCCGACCCGGTCGGCGTGCCGGCGCCAGGCCAGCTGCGCGATGCCGCCGCCCATGGAGAAGCCGGCGGCGATGAAGCTGTCGATGCCCAGCGCATCGGCCACGGCGACGGCGTCGTCAGCGCAGTCGTCGAGGCTGAAGTCGTCGGACCGGATGCCCCGGCCGTGCCAGCGGTGGTCGATGGTGATCACCCGGTAGGTGCTGTTCAATTCCGGAATCACCGGGTACCAGCACAGCAGGCCGGTGGTGCTCACCGAATGCAGCAGGAACAGCACCGGGCCGTCCTTGGGGCCGGAGTCGGTGATGTAGGTGGTGCCGCGGCCGGGAAGCTCGAGGTATTCACCGGTCGGCAGATCGCGCACCGGATACGGCCGGATCACATGACCGGCGGCGCGCTTGATCGAACTCAGTTCAAAACCACTCTTCCCCACGCCTCGAAAATACTCTTCGGTGCGCGGCGGCGCCGCCCGGAACGCGACATACACACCGTTTTCACATGTGCTGATCAGCTCAGACCCGGCGCGGTGGCGGCCAATCCGGCGGCCAGCCCCAGCACCACGGCCCCGAGCGCCACCTCGAGGCCGGCCCGGGCCAGGGCCCCGGTCTCGGTACCGCGGTGGCGAGCGACGTCGGGCAGCCAGCTCCGTCGGTGCACGGCCGCGACGGCCACCAGCCCGGCCAGCAGTACGGTCTTGGCCAGCAGCACCCGGCCGTACCCGGTGCTCCACAGCTGCTCCGGTGCGGACAGTTCGGCGACGGCCGCGACGATGCCGGTCAACAGCAGGATGCCGACGGCGTAGAGGGCGTACCGGGAGAACACCGGCAGCGCCTGCGCCCAGCCGCGGCGACCGCGGGCGCACAGCATCAGGGCACCGAGGGTGCCGATCCACCAGGCCGCGCACAGCGCGTGCACCCCCACCACCACGGGGGTCCAGGGGTGGACGCCCGCATGCCCGGAGGTGGCGATCACCAGCACCCCGATCAGCGCGACCAGCCCCACCGCGGATGCGGGCACGATCGGCCACCAGCTCCAGGCGAGCACGGCGACCGCGCCGGCCACGCACACCAGCAGCGCGACGCCGCTCTCCATGGCCAGCCGCACATCGTCGACACCGAGGTTCAGTGGGCTCACTCCGGCCCGGTCGGCCACCTGCAGCCAGGCCGCGATCACCGAGGCGGCACCCCAGACGGCGGCGACTGCGGCGATCATCTCGCGCCGCGGTTCGACGCCGAGCAGTTCCAGGCCGCCCATCCCCAGCAGCAGGCTGGCGGCGAGCACTCCGAGCCCGCCCGGCCAGGCGGCGCTCTCCGGTCCGGCCGGGTGGGCGAGGATCCAGCACAGTCCCACCCCGGCCACACTGAGGCCGCCGGCGAGGGCCGCGAGCACGATGCGCCGACGGTCCACGCCGGGCTGCGGGGTCCGGCTCATTCGCGCGGACCGGCCGCGGTCAGGAGCGTCGGCGGGCCAGCACGGCGGCGGCCGCCCCACCGAGGACGAGCAGCACGACGACGACGATCACCACGATCGCCCACACCGGGAAACCGTCGCCGTCGCCGGTGGTGTCGACGTCATCGGCGACCGGTCCGGGGGTGCCGTCACCGGCCTGGGTGAGGGTGAAGGTGCGCTGGCCCTGCACGGGGTGGCCGTCGGCCGAGGTGACCCGGTAGTTGACCTTGTATTCGCCGGTGGGGCCAAGTTCGCCGACGGGAACCGAGATGGTCCGGCCGTCGATGGTCGGCTCGCCGCCGTGCCAGTAGTGGCCGTCGGGTCCGACCACCACCAGAACCGCGAAGCCGTCGTCCTGCAGGTTCTCGTTGAAGGTGACCGAGACGGTGCCCGGCGAGGAGTCGATGCTCGACCCGTTCTCGGGCGACGATCCGGTGGCCGCCGAATGCGCGGACGCCGGCGCGGCGACCAGGACGGTGAGCGCCGCCACGACGAGAGAGACCAGCACTACGAGCAGACCGCGACGTTTCATACCCCTATGCTGCCACGGATCTCCCCGCCCCTTCGGTGGCCGAGTGCCCTTCGGCGCCGCACCCTCCCCTCGGTGGCCGAATACCCCTTCGGTGGCCGAGTGCCCTTCGGCTCCGCGTCCTCCCCTCGGTGGCCGAGTGCCCTTTCGGTGGCCGAGTGCATCGCGACGAAGGAGCGATGTGTATCGAGGCCTCGCCGCGCTCCGTCCACTAACCTGAACCCGTGTCCGTCTACTCTCACGGTTTCGCCCGGGTGGCTGCGGCCGTCCCGGTGCTCGCCCTCGCCGACCCGCACACCAACGCCCGGCGCACCATCGAGCTGATCGAGCAGGCGGAACGCTCGGGCGCCGCGCTGGTGGTCTTCCCCGAACTCGGGCTGTGCGGGTACAGCGTCGACGATCTGGTCCAGCAGGATGCTTTGCTCGATGCGGTGATGGAGGCGATCGGCGCGGTGGTCGACGCCTCTGTGGGCCTGCGGCCGCTGATCGCGGTCGGCGCTCCGCTGCGGGTCGACGACGGACTGTTCAACTGCGCGATCATGATTCAGGACGGGCAGATCCTCGGCATCGCCCCCAAGTCGTATCTGCCGAACTACCGCGAGTTCTACGAGCAGCGGCTCTTCGCCGCCGCCCGCGATGCGGTGGTGGACACGGTGACGCTGGCCGGGCAGGAGGTCCCGTTCGGCACCGACCTGATCTTCGAGGCGAGCGATCTGCCGGGCTTCCGGGTACACGCCGAGATCTGTGAGGACGGCTGGGTGCCGATCCCGCCGAGCACCTGGGCGGCGCTGGCCGGGGCCACCGTGCTGGTGAACCTCTCGGGCAGCCCGGTGACCGTCGGCAAGGAGGCCTACCGGCTGGCCCTGAGCACCAGCCATTCGGCGCGGCTGGTGGCCGCACACCTGTACGTGGCCTCCGGTTTCGGCGAGTCGACGACGGACCTGGCCTGGGACGGCGATGCGCTGATCACCGAGAACGGCACGCTGCTCGCCCGCAGCACGGCCTTCTCCATGGACGCGCAACTGCTGGTCTCGGAGGTGGATCTGGACCGTCTGCGCAGCGAGCGCGCCCGGATGATCAGCCTGCGCGACCAGGTGGGCGACTACGCCGAGCAGGCCCGCTCGATGCGGCGGATCGCGTTCACGCTCGGCGACCTGGACGACGTGGACGGCCTGCTGCACCGGGAGGTGCCGCGCTTCCCGTTCGTCCCGGCCGGCGACGCCGACCTGGATCGGCGGTGCCGCGAGGTGATGAACATTCAGGTGCAGGGTCTGGTGGCGCGGCTGAAGGCCACCGGGATCGGCCGGATCGTGATCGGAGTGTCCGGCGGCCTGGACTCGACCCTGGCGCTGCTCGTGGCGGTGGAGGCGTTCGACCGAATCGGCTTGCCGCGCACCGACATCCACGCCTACACCATGCCCGGTTTCGCGACCGGCGAGGCGACCCTGGCGCGCAGTCACGTGCTGATGGATTCGCTCGGGGTGAGCGGCACCGAGCTCGACATCCGGCCGTCGTGCCGGCAGATGCTGGCCGACCTGGGCCATCCGTTCGCCGACGGTGAGCCGGTCTACGACGTCACATTCGAGAACGTGCAGGCCGGTGAGCGGACCTCGCACCTGTTCCGGCTGGCGAACCGGCTGGGCGGGCTGGTGCTGGGCACCGGTGATCTGTCGGAGCTGGCGCTGGGCTGGTGCACGTACGGGGTGGGCGATCAGATGTCGCACTACAACGTGAACGGTTCGGTGCCCAAATCGCTGATCCAGCACCAGATCCGGTGGATGATCGGCTTCGGCGACTATGCGCCGGAGACCACGGCGGCACTGCGCGAGATCCTCGCCGACGTGATCACCCCTGAGCTGGTCCCGCCGGGCGAGGACGGATCGGTACAGTCCACCGAGGATGCCGTCGGCCCGTATGAGCTGCACGACTTCTTCCTGTACTACCTCACCCGGTTCGGCTACCGGCCGGAGAAGATCGCCTATCTGGCCGGCCAGGCGTGGGGCCGGCTCGACCGGGGCCGGTGGCCGTCGATGATGTCCGACGACGAGCGCCACGTGTACGACGACGGGACGATCGCCCGCTGGCTGCAGGTCTTCCTCAAGCGCTTCATGGCCAACCAGTTCAAGCGGACCGCGATGCCCAACGGCCCCAAGATCGGCTCGGGCGGTTCGCTCTCGCCGCGCGGCGACTGGCGCGCCCCCTCCGACGCCCCGTCGACCGCCTGGCTCCGCCCGCTCACCGACTGACCCGAGCGCGGACCGGCCCCGCCGTCGACGAACGCGACCCGCGGACCGGTACGCGACTGTGCGCAGACCCGCGTGCCGGTTCTGATGTCGCGGACTCCCCGGAGGCCGGGGTGTGGGGGGTCCTCAGTCGACGGTGTCGGCCGCGCTGGTGCGGCCGGCGGCCACGTCGGCGTCGACCGCCGCCACGAGCGCCTCGAGCTGGCCCTGGAAGCACTCGGCCAGATGCCAGACGTCGGAGGTGATGTCCGGGCAGGTCACGATGCCCAGGTTGAGCTTGTCCCCCGCGGAGAACACGGTGATGTTCAGGCCCAGACCGTGGAAGATCGGGGCGATCGGATAGCAGGACTCGACCTTCGCGCCGAGGAAGTACATGTCGATCGGGGGCCCGGCCACATTGGAGACGATGGCCGTGAACACCGGCGGGTGCAGCGCCGAGAGCCGCCGGTCGGCGTAGATGCGCATCAGGGCGCCGAGGGTGTTGCCCGGCGCGAACTCGGCGTAGGCGCGCAGCATGTTGGCGTCGATGTCCTTGTGGTGCTGCTTGGCCTGGCCGGCGTACATCTGCGCCAGGCGCAGCCGGTCGACGGGATCGTCGACGGTGCTGGGCAGCCGGGTGAACATGCCGGTCACCTTGTTGGTGCCGATCTCCACCAGATCGTGTTCGTCGGCGCCGCGGACCGAGACCGGGACCAGGCCGACGAGCGGGGCGTCGGGCAACTCGTCGTGATCGATCAGGTACTGGCGCAGAGCGCCGCCGCACATGGCCAGCACCACGTCGTTCACCTTGACCCCGAAGTGGTCCTTGACCTTCTTGACGTCGGCCAGCGGGAATTGGCTCAGCGAAATGGACCGGCGCGGGCTGAGCGGGGCGTTGAACCGGGTGCGGGGCGCCTCGAACGGGGCCGGCATGCCGTCGCCGGAACGCACCCGCTTGAGCCACTCGAACGGCACCGGCACCGTCTTGGGGATCAGCTTGAGCGCGGCGATGGGCCGGCGGATCAGGAAGTTCGCCGCCCCGTGCAGGGCCAGTTCCCCGCGCACCGCCGAGCCGGAGTTCGCCGCCACCAGCTCCGGATCCAGGTCCGGCGCATCGGGACTGGTGGTGGCCAGGTCGGCGAGGATGTCGGCGACGGTGGCGCCGTCGACGGTGGCGTGGTGCATCCGGATGAACAGCGCGATCCGGCCGCCCTCCAGCCCCTCCATCACCCACATGTCCCAGAGCGGCTTCTTGCGGTCGAGTTCCTGACCGAGCAGGTGGCTGCACATCTGCGCCACCTCCTGGATGCGGCCGGGCGAGGGCACGGCCATCCGGTTCACGTGCCGTTCGATGTTGAAGTCGTCGTCCTCCACCCAGACCGGATGGTCGATGTTGGTGAGCGAGTCCGCGAGCTTGCGGCGCATCACCGGAAGCCCGGTGACCCGGCGATTCATCTCCGCCCGCAGACCGTCGAAGCTGTAGCCGCCGGGGATGGTGCTCGGATCGACTTCCATGATGATCGCGACGTTCATCACCTGCGAAGGCGTCTCCAGGTACAGGAATGACGCGTCGAGTCCACTCAGCCGATCCATGTGCTCCCACCATCCCAAAAGGTCCACAACCAACGCAGCGGCGATCCCCCGCCCGTTCTACAGTAGCCCTCGCTGTGCCTGGTCTGGCCCGTTCTCCGCGGTAGTGGAATTCGCCACACCGGCGGGGGCCGGCGGCGGCGACGGTTCAGCCCAGCGGCAGGTCGTTGGCCGTGCCGAGCAGATCGTCCTTCGAAGCCTTGTCCGCGGACAGCGAGAAGACCACGGTCGACGGCGTCGACGGCCGCAGCACCAGTTCGGTGGTGTCCGAGAAGTAGTAGCCGGTGCCGTGCCGCCAGGTGACCGGACTCGCGGTCGGCAGGCTCGCCAGGTCGGCGAGGTAGGCCTCGGTCCCCTGTTCCGACGCCTGCCAGGTCACGTGGAGCGCGCCCACCCGGTCGGATTCGCAGGCCAGCCGCGCTGTGTTGATCGGCCTGTCGGTGCCGTACGGTCCGTCCCCCACCTCGGGCACCGACGCCCGCGCCATCGGCATGCAGGTCAGTTCCCGCCAGCCGGTCTGGTCCGGGAACTGCGGGAGCAGGTCGGGCAACTCGGCCACCAGCGGCGCCCAGCTCCCCCAGGTGTCACCGACCGTCACGGTCGAGATCTCGCTCGCCGCCGACGGCACGCCATGGGCCACGGCGATCACCGAATAGCGGTGCTCGCCGCGGGTGACGGTGTCGTCGACGGCGGCGCTGTCGGGTCCCGAATAGACGACGGCCCCCTCGTCGCGCAGCAGCAGATACGAGTCGGCGCCGTCGACCTGATTCCACACCGCCCGGATGCGGCCGTCCTGGTCGCTGACGCTCAACCCCGACGGCACCGCCGGAGCGCCCCCGCCGCCGACCAGGTAGCGGGTGAGGAGCAGGGCGCCGACCAGGACGATCACCGCTGCCAGGGCGACGGCGACGAGGGTGCCGGCGCCCGGGTGGCCGTCGGGCCGGGCGCCCGCCGGCGATGTCTGCGCGCGGCTCATCAGAACGGCAACCTCTTCATGACCTCGATCGACTTCGCGGGGTTCTTGGTTCCGGGGACCTCCACCACCACCACCGTCCGGGCGCGCGGCTCGCCCTCGTCCTCGTCCCTGGTGTAGACGAAGACCGACACGGCCGTGCCGTCGGCGTCGACGCCGCTCGAGAGCCGGCCATGCGTGTCCTGGGCCGTCGTGAACCCGTAGTCGGTGTCGTAGGTGCGGGGCATCAGGTCGTACGCGCCGCCGCCGGCCTCGTCGCCGTCCGCGAACGCCACGATCATCACCCGGTACTGCGGGGTGGCACTGAGCCGGTCGCCGTCGACCTTGCTGCACGAGACGGCCCGGTTGCGGCGCCCCTCCAGGTCGGGGCCGAGCGCCTGACAGAGCAGACCGTCGTAGCCGTTGCGGCCGGCCGGCGACGAAGACCCGTCCGGTGGGCGGCCGGCCCCCCGGATCCTTGGCGAGTCCGGCACGCAGCACGGCGTCGACGGCCGGCGGCAGCGCCCGGTTGCGGTGCGAGGCGTACGGCGGATCGGTGAGCAGATGCGCCGTCATCAGGCTCTGCAGACTGTCGGTGACGAACGGCGGTACCCCGGTCAGCAGTTCGTAGGCGGTGGCGGCCAGCGAATACAGGTCACTGCGGTCGTCGACGGCCCGGCCGCCGATCTGCTCGGGTGCGGCGTAGCGCAGGGTGCCCACCGCGGTGCCGGTGCCGGTGAGGGCCGCCGCGCCATCGCCGAGCGCCTGCGCGATCCCGAAGTCGGTCACCTTGATCGCCTCCGGGACGATCGGATCACCGCCCGGGGTGATCAGGATGTTCGCCGGCTTGATGTCGCGGTGCAGGATCCCGTTGCGGTGCGCCACGTCCAGGGCGGCGGCCGCCCCGTCGACGATGGTCGCGGCCAGCCGCGGGTCCACGCCGCCGGGTGACGCCCGGATCAGCCGCGCGGCGTCGATGCCGGGCACCAGCTCCATGGCGATCCACAACTGCCCGTCGACGACGCCCCGGTCGTAGACGCGCACCAGGTGCGGATCGACCAGAGGCGCCAGCAGATCCGCCTCCCGCTCGAAGCGCGCACGCACCACCGGATCCTCGGCGTGCGCCGAGCGCAGCACCTTGATCGCGTCGGCCCGCGGGAGCCGGGGATGCTGAGCCCGGTAGACCTCACCCATCCCACCGGTACCGAGCACTTCGAGCACCCGGTAGCCCGCGATGACGTCTCCGACCTTGTACATGAGTTCTGTCGTTCCCCGCTCTCTCGCGGTGCACTCTACTCACCACCTGCATCGATGCCCGTGCACCGGTCATTCGGACGGCGTGTGCCGATCGGCGCCGCCCCGGACCCGGCCTGACGGGAAACCACCCGAAGCGGACGTGACCGCCCTACCATCGGCCGCGTGACCGACACCTTCTCCGCTCAAGAACTCGACGAGGCCTTCGCCGGCTTCCAGCGCACCGTCGCCGAGGTCGCGGTCAGCCGCGACTGGGACCGCTGGGCCGATCAGTTCACCGTCGACGCCCACTACATCGAGCACGCCTACGGGGTCTTCCACGGCCGCGAGGAGATCCGCCGCTGGGTCACCAGGACGATGACCTCGTTCCCGGGCAGCTATATGACCGGCTATCCGTCGCTGTGGCATGTGGTGGACCCGTCGACCTCGCGGGTGATCTGCGAGGTGGACAACCCGATGCGTGATCCCGGCGACGGTTCGCTGTTCACCGCCACCAACATCACCATCCTCACCTATGCCGGCGACGGCCTCTGGAGCTGCGAGGAGGACGTCTACAACCCGATGGAGTTCGGACAGATGGCCATGCGCTGGTGCGAGCGCTCCGCCGAGCTCGGCACCCTCGACGAGCCGGCCCGGAAGTGGATGGAGAGCACCGGGGCGATGTTCGCCCGCCGGTAGCGGCCGCCCCCTCGTCGGCCCGACGGTGCGCCGCCGCGTGACCGTTCTCCTCCGGCACCCGCGCCTGCGCCCGGATCGTGCCGCCCACTCGGCCCCGCCGCACCCGAACCCGCAGCGCACACCGCCGACAACCTACGGTGCCGTAACAAAGGCCACCCTCTCCGGCGATGTAACAGGTGGTCCGGCACCTGCTGAAACGCTGTGAAACCGGACCGAGGGACTTGGGACTGCCGCCGCGGTGCCGTAGCCTGATATCAGAAAGATCATGCTCAGGGCGAGTTCTGCCCAGCGTGATTAGCGCCGATCAAGAGGAATCGCCGATGACACGTCAACTCACCCAGCTCGAGCTCCTCCGGGAGCTGGCGCCGGTCGCCGAAGACAACGTCAACCGCCACCTCAAAGTGGCCAGGAACTGGAATCCGCACGATTACGTGCCGTGGGACGAGGGTGAGAACTACGCCGCGCTCGGCGGACGCGACTACGACCCCGAGCAGAGTCAGCTCGACGAGGTGGCCAAGGCCGCCATGATCACCAACCTGCTCACCGAGGACAATCTGCCCTCGTACCACCGGGTCATCGCCGACAACTTCTCGATGGACTCGGCGTGGGGCCACTGGGTGGGCCGCTGGACGGCCGAGGAGAACCGGCACGGCATCGTCATGCGCGACTACCTCGTGGTGACCCGCGGCGTGGACCCCGTGGCCCTCGAAGAGGCCCGGATGATCCACATGACCAACGGCTACGACCCGATGCTCGCCCCCGCCGGCCGCACCGACGAACTCGAGGAGCACGCCGACGACCTCGGTCTGCTGCACTCGGTGGCGTACGTGACCTTCCAGGAGCTGGCCACCCGGGTGAGCCACCGCAACACCGGCAAGGCCTGCAACGACCCGATCGCCGACAAGATGCTCCAGCGCATCGCCGCCGACGAGAACCTGCACATGATCTTCTACCGCAACATCTGCGGCGCCGGCATGGACCTGGCCCCGGACCAGACGCTGCGCGCGGTCACCGACATCGTCACCAACTTCCAGATGCCCGGCGCCGGCATGCCCAACTTCCGCCGGCACGGCGTGCTGATGGCCAAGCACGGCATCTACGACCTGCGCCAGCACCTCGAAGAGGTCGTCATGCCGGTCCTGCGCAAGTGGAACGTCTTCGACCGCACCGACTTCGGCCCGGAGGGCGAGAAGACCCGCGAGGAGCTCGCCGCCTTCCTCGAGCAGCTGGAGAAGGACACCGTCCGCTTCGAGGAGATGCGTGACCGCTCCCTCGCCCGGGAAGCGGCCAAGGCAGCGAAGCAGGCATCCTGAGCATCGACGCACTGGCTCCGGCGCCCTCGGTCACCGAGGGCGCCGGATCCGTGCTGTCTCCGGTCCCCCGCCCGGTGACCGATCCGCTGCGCATCGGCTCGATCGAGCTGGCCAGCCCGGTGGTGCTGGCACCGATGGCCGGGGTCACCAATGTCGCGTTCCGGGTGCTGTGCCGCGAACTGGAGCTCGCCCGCACCGGCACCGTCTCCGGGTTGTATGTCTGCGAGATGGTCACCGCCCGCGCCCTCGTCGAACGCCACCCGGTCACCATGCACATGACCACCTTCGATCCGAGTGAGACGCCGCGGTCCATGCAGCTCTACACGGTGGATCCGGAGTACACGTACCAGGCGGCCAAGATGATCGTCGACGAGAATCTCGCCGACCACATCGACATGAACTTCGGCTGCCCGGTGCCCAAGGTGACCCGGCGGGGCGGCGGCTCGGCCATCCCCTACAAGCGGCGGCTGTTCCGCAACATCGTCGCCGCGGCGGTCCGCGCCACCGAGGGCACCGACATCCCCGTGACCGTGAAGTTCCGAGTGGGGATCGACGACGACCACCACACCCACCTCGACGCGGGCCGGATCGCGGCCGGCGAGGGCGCGGCGGCCGTGGCCCTGCATGCGCGCACCGCCAGCCAGCGCTACTCCGGCCAGGCCGACTGGGAGCAGATCGCCCGGCTCAAGGAGCACGTCACCGAGGTGCCGGTGCTGGGCAACGGAGACATCTTCGAACCGAACGACGCCGTGGAGATGATGCGGCGCACCGGCTGCGACGGTGTGGTGATCGGCCGCGGCTGCCTGGGCCGGCCGTGGCTGTTCGCCGAGCTGTCGGCCCGGCTGCGTGGTCTGGCCGCCCCCGAGGCGCCGAATCTGGGTGAAGTGGGACAGATCATGTTCCGGCACGGCCAGTTGCTCGCCGCTCATCACGGCGAGAACAAGGGCATGCGGGAGATCCGCAAGCACATCGCCTGGTATCTGCGCGGCTTCCCGGCCGGCTCGGACATCCGCTCCCGGCTCTCCCTGGTGAAGACCCTCGACGACCTGCGGGAACTGATCGACACCCTGCCCGCCGAGGCCCCGTTCCCGGACGACGGCCACGGTCCGCGCGGTCGTCAGGGCTCCCCCGCGCAGGTGGTGCTGCCGGAGGGGTGGCTCGACGACCCGGAGGAAGACATCGTGCCCGAGGGCGCCGAGATCATGCATTCGGGAGGCTGACGAGCACCGGCAGCCCCCGGTATTTACAGCGCTCTCAGGTGAGGCGATTAGGATGTTCGCAGCCTCGCCGCAGGTCTCTGCGGCCGTGCTCGTACGCGATCGACGAAGGACGACTCAGTGACCGAAGACGAACCCGGCTCGCCGCCGGAGCGCCCCAGCGGGCCTGCGCGGCGTTCCCGGCGCGCCGGCCGGTCGTCCGAGTCGTACGACTTCCAGTCGCGGTTCGGGCATCTGTCCGGCGACGAGCGCATGGAGGGCCTGCGCGAACCCGAACGCACCGAGCGCACGGACCGTACCGTCCGCGGCCGCGGACGGCTCACCGTCCGCGAGCTCATGGAGCAGATGGGGATGGACGACGCCGCCCAGGCCGCCCCCTCCCGGCCGGACGCGTCCTCGCAGCCCACCGCCCCGGTCCGGCGCACCCCGCCTCGTCCGGCCCCCGGCACGGACCGGCCCGCCGGGCCGCGCCCGGCGGACCCCCAGTCCGGAACACCCCACTCCGGAACACCCCGGCCGCCGCGGGCCGCCGAGCCCGGCGCGGGACGGCCGCCGATTCCGCAGGCCCCGGCAGTTCCGGATCGCCCGGTCCGGCGCCCCGCCCCCCAGCAGCCGCCCGTCGCCCCGCCGCCGGCCGCGCAACCGCCGGCGTCCGGTCCGCCCGCCGAACCCGATCCGGGCACCGACGTCACCCAGATGCTGCCGCCGGTCGACGACGAGCCCGTGGTCGACCTGTCCGCCGAGGCGACGGCCGAACGCGCCAGCCGTGAATCACGCGGCCAGGCGCCGTCCACGCCCCCGCCGGCGCCGCGCCGCCGGCTGCCCTCGCTGCGCCGCAACGACGGCGACGAACCTGCCACCGCCGCCGCACCGGACGAGTCGGCCGCGCCGGCACCGTCGTCGGACGAACCCGTCACCGAATTACTGCGCACCGCCGACGTCCCGGCCGACGGGCACGGCGAGACCCCCGATGTCGTCGCCCCGGACGCACCGGCGACCGAACAGTCCGCTGCCGGCACGACGCCCGCCGACAGGGCTGCTGCCGACAGACCCGCCGCACTGCGGCGCCCGCGCCGGCTGCAGCCCACCCCGGACCTGTCCGGGGCGATTCCGGTGCAACGGCCGCCCGCCGAACCGGCCGGCTCGACCAAGGAGACCGCGCGGCGCACCGCCACGTACACCGGCCGCATCCTGGTGGCTCTCGCCTGCGTGCTCTCGCTGGTCGGCACCGGTTACGTGTGGAATCTCAAGCGCGGCTGGAACGGCTCCTGGAACATCGTCACCGCCCTCAACGGCGACGACCCCAACGTGCGCAACAAGCACGCCCAGTACGGCGACGAGACCTACCTGCTCGTCGGCACCGACTCCCGTTCGGGCAAGAACGGGCAGATCGGCGGCGGCGACGCCGACAGCATCGAGGGCCAGCGCGCCGATACCATCCTGCTGGTCAACATCCCCGCCGACCGCAGCCGGGTGGTGGCCGTGTCGTGGCCGCGCGACCTGGCCGTCGACCGGCCCGAATGCGACGAGTGGGACTGGTCGGCCGGCGATAACGGAAGCTCCACCGGCACCGTGCTTCCCGAGGCGAGCGGGGTCAAGCTCAACGGCGTCTACGCCGAGGGCGGACCGTCGTGCATGGTCAAGACCATCACCCAGATGAGCGGTCTGAACATCAACCACTTCATGGCCATCGACTTCGAGGGCTTCGAGAAGATGGTGAACGTGATCGGCGGCGTCAAGGTGTGTTCGACCGTGCCGCTCTACGACTACGAACTCGGCTACATCCTGCGCAAGGCCGGCTCCAAGAAGCTGACCGGCAAACGCGCCCTGAACTATGTTCGCGCACGGCACATCTCGGCCGAGGGCAACGGCGACTACGGCCGTATCAAGCGGCAGCAGCTGTTCCTCAGTTCGCTGCTGCGCTCGACGCTCTCCAGTGACGTCCTGTCCAATCCGAACAAGCTGAACAAGATGGTCACCACGTTCATCGACCACTCTCTGGTGGAGGGTGTGAACACCGACTCGCTGATCGAGCTCGCCGAGTCCATGCAGGGCATGGATGCCGGCCGGGTGACCTTCCTGACCATCCCCACCTCGGGCACCACCACCGACGGTGAGAACAACGAGATCCCGCGCACCGACGACATCGACGCGATCTTCAACGCCATCATCGACGACCAGCCGCTACCCGGTGAGGCCAAGGAGAAGGCCAAGTCGGACTCGGGTGACTCGGACAAGGGCGACGGGGACAAGAGTGCGGAGTCGTCCGCGTCGCCGACGACGGCCGCCGCGCCGAAGACGTCCTCGCAGTTCGAGGGCACCGCGCAGTACCCCACCAACATGACCGTGCGCGTGCTCAACGGCTCGGGCGGGTCGGGGGTGGCCACCGAGGTGATGAACCAGCTGCTGTCGATGGACGTCAACGTCCCGGGCGTGGCCGACGCCTCCACCAACCGGGAGGACACCGTGGTGCGCTACGGCGCGGGCGAGCAGGATTCGGCGGCCACCATCGCCAAGATGTTCCCGGGTGCACGCATCCAGGAGGACAGCACCGTCAAGGTGGGCGTCGAGGTGATCCTCGGCAGCGACTACCAGGGCGTCGCGGCGATGGGCCCGCTGCCCGAGGCCGGCAGCACGATCACCGTCGGACAGCTGCCGAAGGCCGATTCGCACAGTGACCTGCCCAATGACCTCACGGTAACCAACGCTGGTGACACCACCTGCGCCTGACGCCGACTGTTCATATCCGCTTCACCGGGGCGGCAGCCACGTGTCCCGCAGCCCTCGTACGATGGCGCCATGCGGGATGCGTATCAGGAGCAGATGGCTGTCCTCAACGAGTTGCTGGGGCGGATGTGCGAGTCCGTCGGGAACGAGATGGAGCGCGCCACGCGCGCCCTCCTCGAGGCCGATCTGGTGCTGTCCGAGCAGGTGATCTCCGACCACGACCAGCTGGCCGAGCAGTCCGCCGACGCCGAGGAGAAGGCCTTCGAGCTGCTGGCTCTGCAGGCCCCGGTGGCCGGCGACCTGCGCGCCATCGTCAGTACCTTCCAACTGGTTTCGGAGATCGACCGGATGGGTGCGCTGGCCCTGCACGTGGCCAAGGTGGCCCGGCGCCGGCACCCGTCGCGGGTGCTGCCCGAGGAGGTGACCGGCTACTTCGAGGAGATGGGCCGGCTGGCCGTGGACCTGGCGCGCGGCGCCCAGCAGGTGCTGATGAGCCAGAACTACCAAGATGCGCTCGCCCTGATGGAGGACGACGATGCGATGGACGATCTGCACCGTCACCTGTTCACGGTGCTGATGGACCGGGACTGGCCGTACGGGGTGGCCGCCGCCGTGGACGTGACCCTGCTCGGCCGCTACTACGAGCGCTTCGCCGACCACGCGGTCTCCATCGCCAGCAGGGTGGTCTTCCAGGCCACCGGCAAGACCCCCGAACAGCTCGCCGAGGTCGGCTGAGCGACCGTCCCCCGAGAAGCCGGACGGCCCGGCACCGCTGATCGGCGGTGCCGGGCCGTCACGCATCCGCGGGAGGACCCCGACGAACCCGGCTCTCCGGGGAACCCCGTCCGCCGCACCGGCTCCCGGTCAGACGCGTAGACCCCGGCAGTGCTCTGCCGGGGTCTTCGCTCGCTCGCCTGCCCGGTGCCCCGGCGGCGTGACCTTCGACTCAGCCGAAACGGCCGGAGATGTAGTCCTCGGTCTCCCGGCGCTCCGGATTGGAGAAGATGTCCTTGGTGGCGCCCACCTCCACCAGCTGCCCCGGCCGGCCGACGCCCTCGAGGTTGAAGAACGCGGTCTGGTCGCTCACCCGGGCC
Organism: Gordonia sp. VNK21; assembly: GCF_046098115.1. Classification (NCBI taxonomy): domain Bacteria; kingdom Bacillati; phylum Actinomycetota; class Actinomycetes; order Mycobacteriales; family Gordoniaceae; genus Gordonia; species Gordonia sp. VNK21. The sequence goes on from NZ_JBJURU010000006.1 coordinate 154,645, forward strand.
GCCTGCTGCATGTTGTGGGTGACGATGACGATCGTGTACTCGGTCTTCAGCTCGGCGATGAGGTCCTCGATCGCCAGTGTGGAGATCGGGTCGAGCGCCGAGCACGGCTCGTCCATCAGCAGTACCGACGGCGAGACCGCGATCGCGCGGGCGATGCACAGCCGCTGCTGCTGCCCGCCGGAGAGGCCGCCGCCCGGCTTGTTGAGCCGGTCCTTGACCTCTTCCCACAGATTCGCGCCGCGCAGCGCGCGTTCGGCCACCTCGTCGAGCTTGCGCCGGTCACGCACGCCGGCCAGCTTGAGTCCGGCGACCACGTTGTCGCGGATCGTCATGGTGGGGAACGGATTCGGCCGCTGGAAGACCATCCCGACAGTGGTGCGGACGGCCACCGGGTCGACGCCCCTGCCGTACAGGTCCACCCCGTCCAGATCCACCAGCCCGGTCACGTAGGCGCCCGGGGTCACCTCGTGCATCCGGTTGAGGGTGCGCAGCACGGTGGACTTGCCGCACCCGGACGGGCCGATGAACGCGGTCACCGACTGCGGCCGCACCGCCAGCGAGACGTCCTTCACGGCGTGGAAGTCGCCGTAATAGATGTTCAGATCCTTGATGGTCATCCAGTGGGACATGTCAGTTCTCTTTCTCGAAAGTCGTCGCGCAGGTCAGTGCGGCGTGTGCGGATCCGGTTGCGCGGCCGGTCATTTCCGCGCCGGTCATTTCCGCGGGCCGGTGAAACGGCCGGCGAGCCGCGCGCCGAGGTAGACGATCGCCACCAGCAGCACCAGGGACAGCGCCGCACCCCACACGTTCTCGTAGCCGCTGGGACCGCTGTTGTACTCCTGCAGCATCATCAGCGGCAGCGACTGCTGGTTGCCGTCGAACGGATTGACGTTCATCGCGCGGGTGGCGCCCACCAGGATCAGCACCGGCGCCGACTCGCCCATCACCCGGGCCACTGCCAGCATGATGCCGGTGATGATGCCGCTCAGTGCGGTCGGAAGCACCACTCGCAGAATGGTCTTCCACTTCGGAACGCCGAGTGCGTACGACGCCTCGCGCAGTTCCTGCGGCACGATCTTGAGCATCTCCTCGGTGGAGCGCACCACCAGCGGGATCATCAGCAGCACCAGGGCCAGCGCCACCACGAAACCCGAACGCGGCAGGTCCAGGGTGGTCCGCCAGACGGCGAAGATGAACAGCGCCGCCACGATCGAGGGCACGCCGGAGAGCACGTCGACCATGAAGGTGGTGGCCTTGACCAGCCGGCCGCCCTCGTTGGCGTACTCCACCAGGTACACCGCCACCAGCACGCCGAGCGGCACCGCGACCGCCGTGGCCAATGCGGTCTGTATCAGCGTGCCGACGATCGCATTGGCCGCTCCGCCGTAGCGTTCCGATTCGGTCCACCACTGCACGTCCAGGATCGGCCCGATACCCCGGGAGATCAGCGTGTACACCAGCCAGCCCAGCGGCAGCACGGCCAGCAGCACCGCGGCGGTCACCAGCACCCGGGCCAGGCCGTCGACCGTCCGGCGGCGCAGCGAGGTGCCGGTGAGCTGCAGCGGCTGCGACCGTTCTTCCTGTGCGAGAGTCATGTCAGGCCTTTCGGGCGATCACGGCGCGGGCAGCCGCGTTGACGACGAAGGTGAGCACGAACAGCACCAGGCCGGCCGAGATGAAGGCACCGGTCTTGAGCGGGTCGTCGAACTCGGCGGCGTTGTTCGCGATGATCGTCGCGAAGGTCTCGCCGCTCTCCATCAGGTTGAAGTCGATCGGCCCCACCGCCGAGATGATCAGCATGAGTGCCATCGTCTCGCCGAGCGCCCGGCCCAGGCCGAGCATGGAGCCGCTGATGTAGCCGGAGAAGCCGAACGGCAGCACCGCCGTGCGGACCACCTCCCAGCGGGTGGCGCCCAGGGCCAGGGCGGCCTCCCGGTGCCCGAGCGGGGTCTGCGCGAAGACCTCGCGGGTGACGGCGGTGATCACCGGCAGGATCATCACGGCCAGCACGATGCCGGCGGTGAGCAGGGTGCCGCCGGTGGACATGTTGGCCGCACTCTGCGGTTCTTTGAAGAACGGCAGCCAGCCCAGGTTGTCCACCAGCCACCGGTTGGGCCCGACCATCGCCGGACCGAGCACCAGGATGCCCCACAGGCCGTAGACGATGGACGGGACGGCGGCGAGCAGATCCACCGTGAACGAGATCGGCCCGGCCAGCCGGCGCGGCGCGTACTCGGTCACGAAGATCGCGATGCCCAGGGCCACCGGCATGGCGATGATCAGCGCCAGCACCGACACCACCATGGTGGCGTAGAACTGCGCGGCGATACCGAACTTCAGGTCCGGTCCGGACACCACCCAGGTGCCGGTGAAGGTGAAGAAGTTCTCGGTGTTCTTCGCCAGCGCCGGGACGGCCTGGATCAGCAGGAACAGTGCGATCAGCCCGATGGTGGCGGTCACCACCAGCCCGGAGCCGGTCGCCAGGAACCGCATCACGCGGTCCCCCGTGCGCGAGACGGTCTTCAGTGCGCCCGACGGCTGCTCATCGTCGTCGGTGGTCCGCCGCGGCGGCGCAGGCGGCGGGACCGGACCCACCCCGGTAGTCATCGGCGTATCGGCGGTGTCCGGGCTGGTCACAGTGCGTCGATAGTCGAACGCAGTGCGCTGGCGAACTGCTCGGGCAGCGGGACGTAACCGAGTTCGGCGAGCCCGTCCTGGCCCTTGTCCAGGATGGTGCTGAACGCTTCCTTGAGCGCGCCGCTGATCGCGTCATCGCTGTAACCGGTCGAGCACACCACCTCGTAGGTGGTGAGCACCAGCGGGTAGGCGCCGGCCTCGGAGAGCTTGTACAGCGCGTCGGTGTCGACGATGAGGTCCTTGCTGCCCGGGGTGACGAAGCTGGCCGCGTCCAGGGCTCGGCCGGTGGACTGCGCGTTCAGCTCGGTGGAGCCGGCGCCGAAGTCCATGTGCGCGATCCCGAGATCGTTCTCGGTGGCGAAGCCCCACTCGACGTAGGTGAGGGCGCCCTCGGTCTTCTTCACGGTGTCGCCGACGCCGGTCGACTTGGCCGCGCCGCTGCCGCCCTGCACCGGGAACTCCTTGCTGGGCTCGTACGGCCACTGCCCGGGCGCATTGGCCTTGAGGAAGGTGGTGAAGTTGTCGGTGGTGCCCGAGCTGTCGGTGCGGTGCACCGGCACGATCGGGGTGGACGGCAGCTTCACACCCTTGTTGAGGGCGGCGATCTTGTCGTCGTTCCAGGTGGTGATCTTGCCGTTGAAGATCTCTGCGAGGGTCTCCGCGTTGAGCGTCACATTCTCCACACCGGGCAGGTTGTAGGCGATGGCGACCGGGCCGGCGACCAGCGGCAGGTGCCAGGCGTCGTTGCCGCCGCAGCGCTCCTTGGCCTGGGTGGCCTCCTCGGGCTTGAGCGGCGAGTCGGTGCCGGCGAAGTCGACGTCGCCGGAGAGGAACTTCTTCACGCCGGCGCCCGAACCGGAGCCGGTGTAGTCGAGCACGGCGCCGCCCTCGTCGGTGAGCAGATCCGAGAAGTGGGTCATCGCGCGCTGCTGCGCGGTGGACCCCTCACCGGTGATGGTGGTCGAGTCGTCTCCACCGCAGGCGCTCAGCACCAGTCCGGCGGTGACGGCCATCGAGGCCACTCCGAGAGACTTGGCGGGGAAGGTGCGCAGGGAGGGGATACGCGGGGAAACCATGGCGGTCATGCCTTTCAATCGCTTCGCTCGTAGCTGTACGTCGCGAAACTATCGACGCCCGGTGAGTACAAAACGGACACCGGGTTGCCCGCTGGGAAACAGTCCCCGTCGCCCGGCCGAACCTCTACCGGACACACGGCGACGTCCAGGCGAACGGTAGGCAAAGCCGCTGTCAGGGCGGCCCGTCCGGCACCCGGTGCGGGGGTCCGGTTCGAGGGTCCGGTGCGAGAGAGTCCGGTGGCGGGAGGGCCCTGCGGCTAGAGGGCGTAGGCGACGTCCACGGCCCAGCGCTCGAAGCCGAGCCGCCGATAGGTGGCCAGGGCGGCGGTGTTGTCCCCCTCCACGTACAGCTCCACCTCGTCCAGGCCCCGGTCGAACGCCAGATGCCGCAGCCCGGCCAGGGTGAGCAGGCCGCCGAGGCCCCGTCCCTGCGCATCCGGATCGACGCCGACGATGTACACCTCGCCGAGATCGCCGCCGGACTGCGCGGCGCCCGGGTGCACCTTGGTCCAGTGGAAGCCGAGCAGCCGCTCGCCGTCACCGGCGTCGAAGGCCAGGAACAGTCCGGCCGGGTCGAACCAGTCGGCGCCGGTGCGGGCGGTGATCTCCGTGATGTCCCAGCCGCCCTGCTCCGGATGCCAGGAGAAGGCCTCGTTGTTCACCCGCAGGATCTCGGCGTCGTCGGCCGGTCCGGCGTAGGTGCGCAGCACGATGCCCTCGTGCGCGGGCAGCTCCGGCAGTTCCGGGATGCCGGTGTGACCGCCTCCGGGCAGCGGACGCCGCAGCTGCAGCAGTTCCCGGACCCGGCGCAGGTCCAGTGAGCCGGCCAGTCCGGCCGAGCACGGCAGGTCGCCGTGCGCCCACACCTGCGGTGCGTGCTCGCCGAGCTTCAGCGCGGCCCGCAGGCTCGCGGCCAGCAGCGTCGCTCCCTCCCGGTGGTTGCGGTGCTCGGGATCCACCGCCAGCTCGATCATCGGCACGCCGCCCGAGGGCACCAGGATGTTGGCGTAGCCGTGGTCGGTGAACAGATGGTGGGCCTGCCCGTCGATGGCGGCGACAGCCTGCTCGGAGAGCGGCGCCACCGAGTCGCGCTGCTCTGCGCGCTCGGCGATCGCGTGGGCATGGGCGGCATCGGCGGACGTGAGGGCACCGGTGACGGTGCGGACGTCGATTGTGGGATTCATCGTGCTCACGCTAGTGGCCGTGCGGGCGCTCGGCGTCACGCATCGGCCATCCGTGATCTAACTCGCGCGCCGGCCGGGCGCGGGGCGGGCGGGTCAGCCGGCCGACTCCACGTCCAGATCGTCGTCGTCGGCGTTCCCGTCTTCGGAGTTCGCGGCGTCGCGGCCCCGGCTCGGGCGCACCGCCTTGTAGCCGACATTGCGCACCGTGCCGATCAGCGCCTCGTGGTCGGCGCCGAGTTTGGCGCGCAGCCGGCGCACGTGCACGTCCACGGTGCGGGTGCCGCCGAAGAAGTCGTATCCCCACACCTCGTGGAGCAGTTGCGCCCGGGTGAACACCCGGCCGGCGTTCTGCGCCAGGAACTTGAGGAGCTCGAACTCCTTGTAGGTCAGGTCGATCGGTTTACCGCGCAGCCGGGCGGTGTAGGTGGCCTCGTCGATCACCAGTTCGCCGAGCGTCACCCGGTCGGCCTGCTCGTCCTCGTGCGCGGCGCCGCGGGACGCGAGCAGCCGCAGCCGCGCATCGAGTTCGGCCGGGCCGATGTCCGGGAGCAGGAAGTCGTCGATGCCCCAGTCGGCGTTCACCGCGACCAGGCCGCCTTCGGTGAGCACGGCACCGACCCGGGATCGGCCGGCGCCCTGGAGGAGCCGGCACAGCCCGCGGGCGCCGGCGAGATCGGTCCGCGCGTCGACGAGAACCACCTCGGCCTCCCCCGCATCGATCAGGGAAGAGGTCTCGGCGGGAAGCACGTCCACACGGTGCGCGAGCAGCGCAAGGGAGGGAAGAACGGTTTCGGCGGAATCGTCGGCCGTCAACAGCAACAGGTCCACTTACCACTCCGATCTCGTAGTGGCCTAACTGTGGGCTGTCGATCGACGCTGGCCGCAGCACCTTTACATCTAGATGACAGAATAGCGCCAATGTCTGATTCCGACCGCATCTCCCAGGTCAGCCGCGGTCGCCGAGTGACGGTCGTCGCCGTGCTCGCCGTCGTCGGCGTGCTGGTGCTCGCCTTTCTGGCCGATACCCTGGCCGCTTCGCGCGCCGAGCATCGGCTGGCCACCGCGATCGCCGGGGCGCCGGAGATCAGCCAGGAACCGGAGGTCACACTCAGCGGCTTCCCGTTCCTCACCCGGGCCGGCAGCGGCGAGTTCTCCACGATCACCGTCGACGCGCTCGGCGTGGGGATCGGCGACTGCGGGACGGTGACCCGCGGGCAGTGCACGGTCACGGTGCGCGGGCAGCTGGCCGACGCCGTGGTCGGGAGCGTCTGGGGCGTGGCCGGCGACACCTCGATCACCGCGGCCCGCCTGGACGCGGAGACCCGGATCGACTCGGTGAATCTGGGCCGGCTGATGGGCATCACCGATCTGTACCTGAGCACCCCGGCCCCGGAGGACAAGATCGGCGGCGGCATGCCCGCCCTCGTCGAACGCACCGACGGCCTCATGCTCAGCGGTACGGTGCCGCTGCCAGGCTCCCCCGAACGCGAGGGCCGGTATCCGCCGTCGGCGTCCGAGTACCTATCGCCCACGGTGCGGGTCAGCGTCACCGCGCACGTGACGGTGGTCGGCGGGCGGGTGCAGATCGTCGCCGACGGCTTCTACGACGGCCCCGAGGAACACTTCTCCGACGACGTCCCGGAGGAATTTCACTCATCGGTACTTAAACTCTTCTCAACCACCCTGCCGGGTGTTCCACTAGCCTGGAACACCCACGTGAGCAGGGCTTTCGCCCGCGGAAGCGATCTGGTCCTGGCCGGCGAGCAGGATCACCCCCGCCTCACCCCGGCAACCTTCTGAAGCGGCGCATCGAGCCCGTCCCGACGGTGTTGTACCGTCGTGGCATGCAGCAGCCGCGCGAGCTCGCGCTCACCCGTCGCCTGGCGATCGACCTCTGTCGTGTCGCCACCTGCCGCTGTCGATAGCAGCCGCCGCGCCGGCCGGCGCGTGCACCCTGATCTCGACCGAATCATCCCCCTGGGTGCGTACGGCACCCCCATCACGAAACCCCGAGGTTCCAGTCAGCGGGACCTTGCAGAAAGGATCGACATGGCACGCTCCGATGTCCTGGTCAGCGCCGATTGGGCTGAGCAGAATCTGAACACCGACAAGGTCGTCTTCGTCGAGGTCGACGAGGACACCTCGGCCTACGACACCGGACACATCCCCGGCGCCATCAAGCTGGACTGGAAGCAAGATCTGCAGGACGGCCTGCGTCGCGACTTCGTCGACGCCGACCGCTTCTCGGCTCTGCTCTCCGAGCGCGGCGTCGCCAACGACGACACCGTGGTCCTCTACGGCGGCAACAACAACTGGTTCGCCGCGTACGCCTACTGGTACTTCAAGCTCTACGGCCACCAGGACGTCAAGCTGATCGACGGCGGCCGCAAGAAGTGGGAGCTCGACGGCCGCCCGCTGAGCGCCGACGCGGTGACCCGCCCGGCCACCGAGTACAAGGCCCAGCAGGCCGACAACTCGATCCGCGCCTTCCGCGACGAGGTCATCGATGCCATCGGCACCAAGAACCTGGTCGACGTGCGCAGCCCGGACGAGTTCTCCGGCAAGATCCTGGCTCCGGCGCATCTGCCGCAGGAGCAGGCGCAGCAGCGCGGCCACATCCCGGGCGCCATCAACATCCCGTGGTCGACCACCGCCAACGAGGACGGCACCTTCAAGACCGACGACGAGCTCACCGCGCTGTATGCGGACAAGGGCTTCGACGACAGCCGTGAGACCATTGCGTACTGCCGCATCGGCGAGCGTTCGAGCCACACCTGGTTCGTGCTCACCGAACTGCTCGGCAAGAACAATGTGAAGAACTACGACGGCAGCTGGGTGGAGTACGGATCCCTGGTCGGCGCGCCGATCGAGCTCGGAGAGGGCAAGTAAGAGATATGTGTGGAGCACCCAAGCAGGGCCAGAACCTGCCGGCCGGCGTGGACGTGGAGAAGGAGACCGTGCTGACCGGTCAGGTCGTCGACGGTGCGGGCACCCCGGTGGCCGGCGCCTTCGTGCGGCTGCTGGACGGCACCGGTGAGTTCACCGCGGAGGTCGTCGCCTCGGCCACCGGTGATTTCCGGTTCTTCGCCGCTCCCGGCACCTGGACTCTGCGGGCGCTCAGCTCGCAGGGCAACGGCGATGTGACCATCGCTCCCGAGGGTCCGGGAGTGCACAACCACGACGTGACCGTCAGCAAGTAAGACGCGCTCGTTCGACGCGAGAGCCCCCGCCCTGTCCGGCGGGGGCTCTCGCGCATCCCCGGGCTGTGGCATATCCCTCAGGTGCCCGGCGGGTTAGGGATCGCCACGACCCGGGAGGTAGAATCCGACACGTGGTGCTTTTCTTTGAGATCCTGCTGGGCCTGGCGACGGTCCTGATCATCTGGTTCGCGTTCTACGTGATCTACCGACTGGTCAACGACGAGTCATGACCCGCTCGGGCAACGAGGCGATCGACCAGGCCGCTGCCCGCGCTGAGCAGACCGGAGGACGCAATCTCCCGACGGTCGGCGATCTTCCGCTGCCCGTCGACACGGCCAACCTCCGCGAGGGTCCGGACCTGCATCCCGGCCTGCTGGCCCTGCTCCCGATGGTCGGCGTCTGGGAGGGCGAAGGCGAAGGCCACGACCCGATCAGCGGCGAGGACTACCCGTTCGGCCAGCAGATCATCATCAGCCACGACGGCGGCAACTACCTGTGCTGGCAGTCGCGGTCCTGGGTCCTCGACGAGGACGGCGCCTACGTGCGCCCGGATCTGCGCGAGTCCGGCTTCTGGCGGATCGGCGAGGACGACACCGTCGAACTTCTGCTCACCCACGCCGAGGGTTCGATCGAGCTCTACTACGGCCGCCCCCTGAACCAGACCTCCTGGAATCTGACCACGGACGTGAACATCCGCACCGAGACCGGCAGCCACACCGGTGCGGCCAAGCGCCTCTACGGTCTGGTGCCCGACGGCGACCTGGCCTACGTCGAAGAGCGCATCGACGCCGACGGCGAGCTCACTCCGCGGCTGTCGGCCAAGCTCACCCGCGTCATCGGCTGACCGCCCCTGCCGTATCCGGCACTCTGCTGTAGATCATTACCGGATATAGGCGTCACGACCTACGGCAGCCTCGAGGTGCGCACCGGGTCAGATGGAGACCATGCGGTGCGCCTGCGCCGGCCCACGGCGGCCGCGGATCGCGATCAGCTTGCGGGCATGCGCGTCGAGGGCCACGTCGGCAGGGAGCTGCGGAAGCCAGGGTTTCACCTCGGTGGCATCCCCCGCGTGGTCGAGCGCGGCGAGCACGGTGAGGCTGTGCGCCGCCAACTGCAGACGGTCGGTCTCCCGCGGCCAGCGGGTGTACACGTGCACGGCGATGTGCATGGTCTGCTTGCCGGTGTGGATGAGCTGCGCACGCACCTCCACCAGCTGGCCGATCTGGATCGGCCGGTAGAAGCGCACCCCGCCCATGTAGACGGTCACCGCCTCACCGCCGCACCAGCGCGAGCCGCAGATGTAGGCGGCGTCGTCGATCCAGCCCATCACCCGGCCGCCGTGCGCCTTCCCGCCCCAGTTCACATCGGTCGGTGCGGCCAGGAACCGGGTGGTGGCCTCCGGGGCGGCGCTGGTGTGCGAATAGTCGGCCTCCGACATCGCCGATTCGATCCTGGCGCGCACCTTGGCCCGGCGTTTGGCCCACCGAGCCTTCTCGACGTCGTCGGCCAGTACCGGCTCCCACTGCCGCACCGGCGTGGGCTTGCCGTTCTCGTCGACGGCGACGAAGACCAGCAGACAGCTGCTGGCGACGGTGAATCGTCCGACCCGCGGATCGGCGGAGGCCACCTCGCAGACGATGTGCATGCTGGTGCGGCCGGTGTCGACGATGGTGGCGGTCACCTCCACGATGTCGCCGGAGGAGATGTCGCGGCCGAAGCTGATGTTGCCCACGTAGGCGGTGACGCTGTAGCCGCCGGACCAGGCCGCGGCGCAGGCGTACGCGGCCTTGTCCACCCATTCGAGGATGCGTCCGCCGCGGACGGCGCCGCCGAGGGTGGCGACGTCGGTCGGTGCGGCCAGAAAGCGCAGCGTGATCTGCCTGTCGGACATGGTCATGGGGTACCTCCAAATCTCGGTGACCTATGCTGACCTGCCCGTTCTTTGCACATCACACCGGGGAGGGGTGGAGATCTTTCGGTGATCGGGCGGTAACACGCCCGATGCGCGGCCGACACGCACGGGCACCGCTCCGCATGCACGAGGGTTCCCTGCCGGGCCCGCCGTCGACCTCACATCGACGGTGACCGCCGGCGGGAACCGTCAGGCCGGCCGGGCCGGCGGGCTCAACCGGCGCGGAGGACGAGGGTTCGGGCGGCGAGGTCGGCGTGCTGGTGCGTCACCACGACGACGGTGCGGTCGGCGCCGAAGAGGCTGCCCGGACCCGAGGCGCAGATGCGCGACATCATCGAGCGCGCGTCGTCGGCGGAGAGATGCTCGGTCGGTTCGTCGAGCAGCACGATCGGCGCGGGGTGGAGCAGTGCGCGGGCCAGCAGCAGGCGGCGCCGCTGACCGCCCGAGAGCGCTCCGTCGCCGCCCGTCAGCGGGGTGTCCAGACCGTCGGGCAGGGCGGCGACCCAGTCGGCCAGCCCCACCTGCGCCAGGGCGCCGTGCAGCGCCTGCTCGTCGGCGTCGCCGCGCGCCACCAGCAGGTTCTCCCGCACCGTGGTGGAGAAGACGTGCGCCTCCTCGGCGAAGTAGCAGCCGACGGCCCGCAGATCGGCCGGCGCACCGTCGTCGTGCGCGGCGGTCACCGTGCCGCCGAGCGGCGGCAGCAGTCCGGCCAGGGTCAGCAGCAGCGTGGACTTGCCCACTCCGCTCGGGCCGACCACGGTCAGCCGGTCCCCCGGTTCCAGTACGTCGTCGACGCCGGCGGCCGGACCGAGCGGGCGGTCCCAGCCCCACTGCAGTCCGGACAGGGTCAGCGTCGCCGGGCGCGGATCGATCGCCGGATCGGTCACCTCCCCGGAGCCTTCGGCACCGTCGACCAGCGCCATCACCCGGCCCGCGGCCTGCCGGCCCTTCTCCATCGCGATCCCGGCCTCCGTGAGCGGCCCGGTGGTCTCGAACGACGAGAGCGGCAGGAGCAGCAGAATACCCAGGGCCATCGGGGTGAGCACGCCGTCGACCGAGGACACCCCGGCCAGCGAGCCGGACACCCCCGACGCCAGGTGCACACCGATCAGCGCCGCCGCCAGCACGCTCGCCCCGAGTGCCAGCGGGGTGGCCGACGACGCCAGCACCTGCCGCCGCACACTGCGGTCGGTGGCCCGCGCCAGGCGATGCTCGGCGGCCGACAGTTCGTCGAACAGCCGGTCGCGACGGCCGGCCACCACCAGCTCCGGGCCGTGCCAGAGCAGCGTGCCGGTCGCCGCCGCCACCTGCTCGCGGGCCTGCGCACCCGCCTCAAGCTGCCGCACCGAAGCGCGGGTCGCGAGCCAGGGCGCCAGCACCCCGGACACCAGCAGCGCCGCCGCGAGAACCACTGCGGCCCACTGGGAGACGACGGCCATGATGATCACCGCGGTCAGCGAGGTGACCGCGCCGACGCCCATCGGGATCAGGCCGCGGATCAGCGCATCCCCCACCTCGTCGATGTCGTCGGCGGTGCGCGCGAGCATCGCGGACCGGCTCAGGCCCACCGAATACCCGGGGGCGCCGGAGGCCAGCGCCCGGTAGATGCGTTCGCGGGCCGTGGCCATCATGCCCAGTGCCAGATCATGGGTGGCGAGGCGCTCCAGATATCGGAACAGCGCGCGCGAGATGCCCAGCGCGCGTACGGCGGTCACGGCCACCGACAGGTACAGCACCGGCGGCATCTGCCAGGCCCGGGTGATCAGCCATGCCGAGAGCGCCGCCAGTCCCAGCGCCGAGAGCGCCCCGGCCGCACCGAGCAGGATCGGCAGAATCATCGGGCGCACCCCGAGACCGGCGAAGGCCAGTACCCGCCGCAGCGGGCGGTCCGCGGTCGTCTCGGGCCGGGTGTCGAGGCTCACCGGATCACCTCCGGTGCCGGCGCCGAACCTCCGTGCACCTCGACGACCGTGTCGCCGATGCCGACGGCGGGCAGATGGTGGGCCACCATCAGCACCGTCGCTCCGGCGCGCGCCCGTTCCGCGACGGCCGCGAGCACCTGCTGTTCGCTGACCGCGTCGAGGTGAGCCGTCGGTTCGTCGAGCAGCAGCAACTGCGCCGGTGCGGCGAGCACCCGGGTCAGCGCCAGGCGCTGCCGCTGCCCGGCCGACAGCCCGGCGCCGCCGGCGCCCAGCGGAGTCCGGTCACCGTCCGGAAGTGAGGCGAGCACCTCATCGAAACCGGTCGCCGCACAGCCCTTCTCCAGCCGTTCCGGATCCGGCCGGCCGAACAGGGCCAGATTCTCGGCGACGGTTCCGGGAATCACCACCGGAGACTGCGGCAGCCAGGCGCACTGCCGGCGCAGAGCGTCGACGTCCACCTCGTCGAGCGGCCGCCCGCCGATCAGCACACTCCCCTCGTCCACCGGCTGCAGGCCCAGCAGCGCCGATATCGCCGTGGATTTGCCGCTGCCGTTGGGGCCGGTCAGCACGATCAGCTCCCCCGGCCGCAAGGTGACCGACAGTCCGCGCGGGGACCAGCCGTCCCGGCCGCGCACGCCGATCCCGGACAGCTGCAGGTGCGCCCGCGACAGATCCGCCGCCCCGGTCCCGGATCCGGGGCCGGTGGACTCGGCGTCGTCGTCGATCAGGCCCAGGATCTCCTCGGCGGCGGTCATCCCGTCCTCCGAGTTGTGGAACTGCGCACCGATCTGGCGCAGCGGGTTGTAGGCCTCGGGCGCCAGGATCAGGGCCAGCACCCCCGCGTAGAGGGACATGTCGCCCCAGACCAGCCGCAGGCCGATGCTCACCGCCACCAGCGCCACGCTCAAGGTGGCGATCAGCTCCAGCGCCGTCCCGGAGAGGAAGGCCACCCGCAGCGCGGACATGGTCCGCGTGCGCAGGTTCTGCCCCAGCCGGCCCACCTGGGCGGCCGGTGCCTGCGCGCGGCCCAGCGCGCGGAGCGTGGGCAAGCCGGTCAGCAGGTCCATCAGCTGCGCGGTCAGGGCGCTCATCGAGTCGAGTTTGCGCTGGGTGCGGTCCCGGGTGACCAGACCGATGAGCACCATGAACACCGGGATCAGCGGCAGCGTGATCAGCACGATCAGCCCCGCCTGCCAGTCGGCGACGGCGATCACCACGACCACCACCGGGGTGATCAGCGCCGTGGAGATCAGTGCCGGCAGATAGCCGGTGAAGTAGTCGGCGAGTGAATCGAGCCCGCGCAGGGCGACGGTCAGCGCCCGTTCGCGGCGGGCCAGCAGGCTGCGCGCGCCGGTCCGCGCCGGATCGGTGAGCGCTCGCAGGGCGTGCGCCCGCAGCTGGGCGATCGACGCCTGCGCGGCCCGATGCCCGTACCGGTCGGCGACGTAGCTGAGCACCGCACGCGTGGCCAGCGCCGCCCCGAGCACCCACAGATGCACCGCCTGCGCTCCGAAGGAGCGGCGCTCGGGATCGGTGATGATCTCGGCCAGCAGCCCGGCCAGGGCGCTGGCCGCGACGATGATCGCCACCACCGTCGCCGCCTGCCCGACCGCGGTCAGCAGCACGTACCAGCGCGCGGACCGCGAGTAGCGGAGGAGCCGGGGGTCGAGCGGTGGCCGTCGCCGGCGGGACGCGGAGTCCGGAGGCGCCTGAGCCGCCGCCGCCGAACCGGACGGAGGGGTCGACTCAGCCACCGGACATCACGAGCCGAGGGTATCCGATCCGCTGTCGCCGTCGCCGCCGTCGCGGGCCGCCGCGGAGCCTGCCGGGGCGGCGGGGGCCGCTGCCGATGCGGGGACGGCATCCGACATCGGCAGACCGGCCGGGGCGTCGGGCACGTCCTCGACGGACAGCCGCTTGCGGAACACCCAGTAGGTCCAGGCCTGGTAGGCGATCACCACCGGAGTCATGATGACCGCGGTCCAGGTCATGATCACCAGCGTGTAGTGGCTCGACGAGGTGTTCTCGATGGTCAGGTTGAAGGCCTCGTCGGTCGACGAGACCATCACGTTGGGGAACAGCGCGCCGAAGAGCAGCGCCACGGTGCCGGCGATGGCGACGCAGTTCGCGACGAAGGCCACGCCTTCCCGGCGGGCGAACGCCGCCGCCACCATGGACACCGCACCGAGAGCAGCGACGGCCGTGATCGCCCAGGTCCAGTCCTTGCCGTAGGCGAGCTGCGTCCACAGCAGGAAGGAACCGGCGATCACCAGGGTGAGCACCGACAGGCCCGCGGCCGCGCGGGCGGCATCGTCGCGCATGGCGCCCTTGGTCTTGAGGGCGATGAAGATGGCACCGTGCGTCGCGAACACCACGGCGGTGGTGATGCCGCCGAGCAGCGCGTACGGATTGAGCAGGTTCCAGAAGCCGCCGGTGTAGACGTGGTTGGGGCCGTCCATCTCGATCGGCACACCGCGCAGGATGTTGGCGAAGGCCACGCCCCACAGGATCGCCGGCACCCAGGAGCCGATCCCGATCCCCACGTCGCACCACGCCCGCCACTTCGGGTCGCTGATCTTGCCGCGCCATTCGATCGCGCAGACCCGCACGATCAGGGCCAGCAGGATCAAGAAGAGCGGGATGTAGAAGCCGGAGAACATGGTGGCGTACCAGCCGCCGAAGGCCGCGAACAGCGCGCCGCCGGCGGTGATCAGCCATACCTCGTTGCCGTCCCACACCGGGCCGATGGTGTTGATGATCAGCCGGCGTCGCTTGTCGCCGTCCGGATGGTCGCGCCGGCCCAGGAAGGGCAGCAGCATGCCGACGCCGAAGTCGAAGCCCTCCAGTACGAAGTACCCGACGAAGAGCACCGCGATCAGGATGAACCAGAAGTTCTCGAGAGTCATGGCAGTACCTCCCTAGTACGCGAAGGAGAGCGGTTTGTCGTCGCTCTCTTCGTCGTCGACGGCCAGTTCGGGGTCACCGGCGGCGGCCGGCCCCTCCCTCACGTAGCGGCGCTCGAGCATGAACCAGGCCACGCCCAGCGCGCCGTAGAGCAGGGTGAAGATGATCAGCGAGGACAGCACGGTGCCGGCCGAGTTGAACGACACGCCGTCCTGCACCAGCATGTGGATCTTGAACGGGTCGGCCTCCTCCGGATCGGCCCAGTTGGGCACCACCACCCACGGTTGGCGGCCCATCTCGGTGAAGATCCAGCCGGAGGCGTTGGCCAGGAACGGGGTGGGCAACAGCCAGAGCGCCGCGGTGGCCACCTTGCGCGGCACCTCGGTGCGCTTCCTGCGCAGCAGCCAGAGTCCGCCGACTGCCACCAACACCGAGCCGAGCGCCCAGGTGATCATGGCGCGGAAGCTCCAGTAGGTGACGAACAGGTTGGGCGAGAAGTTCTGCCCGCTCATGTCCACGCCGGCCTCGGCGAACTTCTGCTCGTACTCGGCCTGCAGATCGTTGACGCCCTTGACCTCGCTGTCGAAGGTGTGGTCGGCCAGGAACGACAGCATGTTGGGAATCATGATGACGTGGTCGATGTGGTCGCAGTTGTTCTGCGTGCCGATACTCAGCACGGAGAACGCGGCGCCCTTCTCGGTCTCGCACAGCGATTCGGCGGCGGCCATCTTCATGGGCTGCTGTTTGAACATCAGCTGCCCCTGGCTGTCGCCGGAGACGATCACCCCGATGCCCGAGGCGATGATCATCCAGAGGGAGAACAACGCCACCGGCCGCCAGAGGACGCGGTTGTCCTCGCGGAGCTGTTCGGCGTCGGCGTTCACCTGACTCGGCGCGGTGGTCTCCGGCACCAGGCTCTGGTCGCCGGCGGCCGCCTCGAGTTGCTTGGCCCGGTAACCGTTGCGGGCCAGCCACCACAGGCAGATGACGGCGACGACGGTGGCCGCGGTGAGCCAGGCACCGAGGATCACGTGCGGGAACGCCACGAGGGTGGTGTTGTTGGTGATCACGGCGAGGAAGTTGTTCATCTGCGGACGCTGCAGCTGCTCGTTCCACTCCACGCCCACCGGGTGCTGCATGAACGAGTTGGCGGCGATGATGAAGTACGCCGAGGCGGTGACGCCGATCGCCACCAGCCAGATGCACGCCAGGTGCACCTTCTTGTTGAGCCGGTCCCAGCCGAAGAACCACAGTCCGAGGAACGTGGATTCGAGGAAGAACGCGACCAGGCCCTCCATCGCCAGCGGCGCACCGAAGACGTCGGCCACGAAGCGGCTGTACTGGCTCCAGTTCATGCCGAACTGGAATTCCTGCACGATGCCCGTCGCGACGCCGAGGGCGAAGTTGATCAGGAAGATCTTGCCGAAGAACTTGGTGGCCCGAAGCCAGGCCTCGTTGCCGGTGCGCAGCCAGACGGTCTGCATGACAGCGATCATCGGTGCCAGACCGATGGTCAACGGCACCAGAATGAAGTGGTAGACGGTGGTGATCCCGAATTGCCACCGTGAGATGTCGACGACGTCCACGCGCGGTACCCGCCCTTCTATGACGATTAGTCGTACTACGAAATGTAGTAGAGATCGTGAGATCTACGCATCCAATTCCTTGGACACCCCCTGGCGCAATGGTCGATCACGGTAGGCAGTTGTGCGGGCTGCGCACAGGATCGACCGTCTCCATCTTCACCGCAATCAGCGCTCGCCCGCGCGCTTTCCGGACAATTCCCCGAAACGACGGACGCTCCGGACGAGCCGCTCAGATCAGGGCCGTACGCTCGGCATACGCCGGTACCGGCACGCTCGGCGCACCGGTCGCCGGACGCCCGTCGATCGCGGTCACGCGGGCGGCCAGGGTCACCGACGACACCAGCCACACCGCCTCCGCAGACCACAGATCGCCGACGGTGAGTCGTTGCTCACAGCAGGGTATTTGGTCCTGTGAGGCCAACTCGAAAACGGCTTCCTGAGTGGTCCCCGGAAGGATTCCGCCGGTCCGCGGCGGCGTCAGCAGCACCCCGTCGCGTTCGACGACCACGCTCGCCCGCGGACCCTCGAGCACCGCGCCGTCCTGGTCGACGAAGATCGCATCGCCGGCACCGAGCCGGGCGGCGTGCCGCAGCGCCGCGGTGTTCTCCGCATACGCCAGCGCCTTGATCCCGGCCAGCTGCCACGGCGCCGCAGCGGCGGTCTCCGGCCGGCGGCCGCGGTCGAGGGTGATCACTGCGACCCCGCCGGCCCGGACCTCGGCCACTCGCGGCGGCACCGGGGTCACCATCACGTAGCAGGTGGGCGGACCGTCCGGCACGCCGTCGCGGCCGCGCGCGTGGACGATCCGCAGCATCCCCTCCACGCCCGGCTGCGTCTCTGCGAAGACCTGTGCCGCCGTGGCCACCGCCGCCGGCAGCGACGGCGGCGGCAGCGGCAGCTCCAGCACCCCGGCTCCGTCGGCCAGCCGATCCAGGTGCCGTCGCAGATTGCCCGGGTGCCCGTCGCGCACCAGCAGGGTCTCGAAGACGCCGTCGCCGCGCAGCGCCGCCGCCTCGTCGGCGAACAGCAGCGGCCGGGACGGGTCTCGCACGGCGCCGTCGGCGGAGACCAGGATCATGCCGACCAACCTATCCCCACCTCTCCCCCGGAGTTCGGGCCTGGGCGACGGGCGCGACCCCTCGTAGACTCGGGGTATGTCGCACACCGCCGATCAGCGTTCGCCGATCCTGCTCGCCCACCCCGACGCGATCCCCACCCTCGAAGGCGATCCCAGCCCCGGCGTGGCCTGGCATTACGGCGACCCACTCGGCGAGCAGCGGGCAGCCGGCCGGGGTGCGGTGGTCATCGACCGCAGCGACCGCGCCGTCATCGAGGTCGCCGGCGCCGAACGGCTGAGCTGGCTGCACACCATCTGCAGCCAGCACCTGACCGAGCTGGCCGACCGCCGCAGCGCCGAGGCGCTCTCCCTCGACGGCAACGGCCGGATCGAGGACCACTTCGTGCTCACCGACGTCGACGAGATAGCCTGGGTCGACACCGAGCACGCCCGCGGCGCCGCGCTCACCGACTTCCTCACCAAGATGATCTTCTGGGCCGAGGTCGACGTGGCCGCCCGTCCCGACCTGGCGGTGCTCACCCTGATCGGACCGCAGGTGCGCACCGGCCCGATCGCCGAGCTGCTCGAGATCCCGGCCGACGCGCCCGTCTATGCGGCCGCCGAGCTGCCCGAGATGCATCACGACGAGGAGCCGCTCGGCTTCTGGCGCATCATGCCGCCGACCGGCGAGGACCGCGCCCTGCCGGTGGTGGACCTGGTGGTGCCCGAGAGCGAGCTGCGCCAGTGGTGGACCGAGCTCACCGAGGCCGGCGCCACCCCGGCCGGCATGTGGACCTTCGACGCGCTGCGGGTGGCCGCCGCCCGGCCGCGGCTGGGCCTGGACGTGGACGAGCGCGCCATTCCGCACGAGGCCGACTGGATCGGCGGGCCCGCCGAGTTCGGCGCCGTGCACCTGGACAAGGGCTGCTACCGCGGGCAGGAGACGGTCGCGCGGGTGGCCAACCTCGGGCGGCCCCCGCGGCGGCTGGTACTGCTCCACCTGGACGGCAGCGCCGCGGGCCGCCCGTCGACCGGCGACGCGGTGACCGCCGGCGGGCGCGCCGTAGGCCGGGTCGGCACCGTGATCGACCACCACGAGCTCGGGCCGATCGCCCTGGCGCTGATCAAGCGGTCGGTGCCGGTCGACGCCGAGCTGCTGGCCGGACCGGCCGACGATCCGGCGGCCGCGGTCGCCGCCCGGATCGACGCGAGCTACTACACCGCCGACGATCAGGTGCCTCCCGGCCGGGCCGCGCAGCAGCGCCTGAGGTCGTAGATAACCGCTGGTCAACGCACTGGGCGCGCGGAGAGGAGTACCGAGCGGCATAATCCGCGCATTCGCGGTAGACTGAGGCCAGGAAAATAACTAATGGACGAACGGGGCCGCCACGACGTTGGCCGCCCCGTCATTGTGCGAGGGGGTCCCCCATGGGCCGTGGCCGGGCAAAAGCGAAGCAGACGAAGGTTGCTCGCCAGCTGAAGTACTCCACACAGAACACAGACCTCGAGAGCCTGCAGCGAGAGCTGTCCGGCGACAGCGGGAAGTCGTACCCGGCTTCCGACGACTGGTCGGATGAGGACAGCTGGCGCAGCGAAGAGGAGTGGCGGCGCGCCTGACGCCGCCCGCGCACAAGCTCGCAAAGCCCTGCGCCCACCCACGCGGTGGGCGTGGGGTTTTCTGCGACCGTGCCCGTCGTCAGATCACCGCAGAGACAGCTCACCGTCGCAGAGACAGCTCACCGTCGCAGAGACGACTCGACCCCGGAGACGATCACCTCTCCCGGGCCTGCCGCAGTATGCGCTGAGACTCAGAAGCGCGCGTGGTCGCCGACCAGGGTGGCCGCGCCCGGGGCACCGGCCTGCTCGCCGCGCTTGACGCTGCCGAGCACCCAGTTGTTCACGTGCCGCGCGGTCAGCACGGCCTGCGCGCGATCGGTGTCCTCGGGGGCCACGATCGCCACCATGCCGACACCCATGTTGAAGGTGCGCTCCATCTCCAGGCGCTCCACCCGCCCGCGCTGGGCGATCAGCGAGAACACCGGGGCCGGCGTCCAGGAGCCGCGCTCGAGTTCGGCCTCCAGACCGGCCGGAAGCACCCGCGCCAGGTTGTCGGCCAGCCCGCCACCGGTGACGTGCGCAAAGGTGCGCACCTCCGTCTCG
The DNA here is from genome assembly GCF_046098115.1 of Gordonia sp. VNK21. NCBI lineage: Bacteria > Bacillati > Actinomycetota > Actinomycetes > Mycobacteriales > Gordoniaceae > Gordonia > Gordonia sp. VNK21. Next base: position 174,283 of record NZ_JBJURU010000006.1, read on the forward strand.
GCGGCCAGCGCCAGGCAGTCCTTGGCGTAGATCCGGGTCGGCTCGAGCAGTTCCTCGCCGAGGGTGCGGCCGAACTCCTCGACGTGACCGGACAGATCCATGTGGCCCCAGTCCAGCAACACCTTGCGGGCCAGCGAGTAGCCGTTCGAGTGCAGGCCCGACGATCCCATCGCGATCACCACGTCACCCGGACGCACCCGGTCCGGTCCGAGGATCGAGTCGGCCTCCACCACGCCCACGCCGGTGGCCGAGATGTCGTAGTGGCCGTCTTCCATCAGGCCCGGATGCTCGGCCGTCTCGCCGCCGAGCAGCGCACACCCGGCGTCGTAGCAGCCGTCGGCGATGCCGCGCACGATATCGGCCACCATCTCCGGGACCACCTTGCCGACGGCGATGTAGTCCTGCAGGAAGAGCGGCTCGGCACCGCACACCACCAGGTCGTCGACGACCATCGCGACCAGGTCGCGGCCCACGGTGTGGTGAACGCCCATCGCCTGCGCCACGGCCAGCTTGGTGCCGACGCCGTCGCTGGAGGCGGCCAGCACCGGCTCGCGGTAGTCGCCCTTGAGGGCGAACAGTCCGGCGAATCCACCGAGGCCGCCCATCACCTCGGGACGGGTCGCCCGCTTGGCGTGCGGTGCGAACAACTCCACAGCGCGTTCACCGGCGTCGATGTCCACTCCGGCGGCCGCATACGAGGCCCCCCCTGCGGTGCCGGCGGGGTTGTCGGCAGAGCCGTCCGTCATGGCGATTGCACTCCTGAATTGAAAGACCAGCGATGGAAAACCATCATTACGCTACCCGAGCAGGCACCCCGGGCGGATATCGCCGCCCGGATCCGTCCGGCGCCGGTCCCGCTCCGGGCGGCGCCGACGGTCACGGCCGCATGATGGCGCTGACGTTGTCGTTGGTGACGCTCAGCGGATCGACCATCTCATCGGCGGCCGCGTTCTTCATCATCGTCTCGAGCACCGCCTTGCCCATCGAGGTCTCGGTGGGCAGTTCGATCGGGTAGTTCCCGTCGAAGCAGGCCGCGCACAGCGCGGAGCGCTCCTGGCCGGTCGCGGCCACCATCTCGTCGATGCCGATGTAACCGAGCGAGTCGGCGCCGATCGCCTGCCGGACGCCCTCGACCATGCCCTCCTCGGATTCCATGCCGTTGGCGATGAGCTCGGCCGGAGAGGCGAAGTCGATGCCGTAGAAGCACGGCCAGCGGACCGGCGAGGACGCGATGCGCACGTGCACCTCGACGGCGCCGGCCTCGCGCAGCATGCGGATCAGGGCGCGCTGGGTGTTGCCGCGGACGATCGAGTCGTCGACCACCACCAGGCGTTTGCCGCGGATCACCTCGCGCAGCGGATTGAGCTTGAGCCGGATGCCGAGCTGCCGGATGGTCTGGCTGGGCTGGATGAAGGTGCGGCCGACATAGGCGTTCTTCATCAGGCCCTGCCCGTACGGGATTCCGGACTCCTGCGCGAAGCCGACGGCGGCGGGGGTGCCGGATTCGGGAACCGGGATCACCAGATCGCCCTCGGCGGGCTGTTCGCGGGCCAGCCGCCGGCCGATCTCCACCCGGGTCGAATGCACCGAGCGGCCGTTGATGACGCTGTCCGGCCGGGCCAGGTACACGTACTCGAAGACGCAGCCCCGCGGGGTCGGCTCGGCGAAGCGGCTGCTGCGCACGCCGTCGGCGTCGATCGCCAGGAGCTCACCGGGTTCGATGTCGCGGACGAAGGAGGCGCCGACGATGTCGAGGGCCGCGGTCTCCGAGGCCACCACCCAGCCGCGGTCGAGCCGGCCGAGGGAGAGCGGCCGGACACCGTGCGAGTCGCGCGCGGCGTACAGGGTGTTCTCGTCCTGGAAGGTCAGGCAGAAGGCGCCGCGCAGCGAGGGCAGCAGTTCCAGCGCCGCCTGCTCGAGGGTCTTGTCGGCGGCCTCGTAGGCCAGCAGCGCGCCCACCACGTCGGAGTCGGAGGTGGCGGCTTCGGAGCTGCCGTAGATGCCGAGCTGCCGGGCGCGGTCGGCGAGGTCGGCGGTGTTCACCAGGTTGCCGTTGTGGCCCAGCGCGACGCCGTTGCCGGCGGCGGTGTGACGGAAGATCGGCTGGGAGTTCTCCCAGGTGGTGGAGCCGGTGGTGGAGTACCGGCAGTGTCCGACGGCGACGTGCCCGACCATCGAGGCCAGCGTCTGCTCGTCGAAGACCTGGCTCACCAGTCCGAGATCCTTGAACACCAGCACCTGTCGGCCGTCGCCCACCGAGATGCCTGCGGCCTCCTGGCCGCGATGCTGCAGCGCGTAGAGGCCGTAATAGGCGAGCTTGGCGACGTCCTCCCCCGGCGCCCAGACGCCGAAGACACCGCATTCTTCGCGAGGTTCGTTTTCGGGTTCGTCGAGGTTCAGCAGGTTGCGGGAGTGAATCGACAGGTCAGTCACCAGGACGCTCCGATTTCGTCGGGCCAGACGGGCGTACCGCCGAGTTTACGGACAGTTCGCGCTGTTGCCTAACCATCGCGGGAAGGTGTGATGCGGGCGATGGGCAGCAGTGCCCCGATGTCGGCCGCGCGGTGGCCCGAAACGCTGACCCGATGATCGTCGATCGCCTGGTCCAGATCGAGTAGGCCGGTGGCCAGCAGCAGCCAGGTCCGCGGATCGGTCTCCACCACGTTGGGCGGGGTGCCGCGGGTGTGCCGGACCCCTTCGAGGCACTGCACCGCCGCGAACGGCGGCACCCGCACCTCCACTGTCGACCCCGGCGCGTCCTGGGCCAGGGTGCGGACCGTCAGCCGCACCGCGGCCGCCAGTTCCGGACGAGACGGCGCCGGGCGGCTCTCGTCGTGCAGCCAGTCGGCCACCGCCAGCACCGCCGACCGGGTCTGCGCCGGATCGATCGTCTTACGGGTCACCACGATCGACGATTCTAAAGCGCCCGCAGCCGCGCCCGACACTTAAGGTTGGGGCGTGACCCGCACAGCAGACCTGCACACCCACACCAGTTTCTCGGACGGCACCGATTCGGTGCCCGAGCTGCTGGCGGCCGCACTGGCCGCCGGGCTGACCACCGTCGGGCTCACCGACCACGACACCGCGGCCGGCTGGGCGGTGGCCCGCGACGCGGTGCCGGCCGGGCTGCGGGTGCTGCCGGGCACCGAGTTCTCCACCAAGCATCCGGCGCCGGACGGCGAACTGGTGTCGGTGCACCTGCTCGGCTACCTGTTCGACGAGCACGATCCGGCGATCACCGCGGAATGGCAGCGGATGCGCGACGAGCGGGCCGGTCGCGGACAGCGGATCGTCGAGAACCTGATCGCCGGCGGCTATCCGATCACGCTGCAACGGGTGCGTGAGCTGGCCGGGCCGAGCGCCATCGCCCGGCCGCACATCGCGCGGGCGCTCATGGAGGCCGGTGCGGTGACCTCGGTCGGCGAGGCCTTCGATGAACTGCTCGACGAGAACGGGCCGTTCTATGCGGCCCTGCGCTCGACCTCGCTGCGCGAGGGGATCGCGATGGTGTCCGCCGCCGGCGGCGTACCGGTGATCGCCCATCCGCGGGCCCGCCAGGCGTCCGCCGTGCTGACCGCCGAGGTGATCGCCTCCCTGGTCCCGCTGGGTTTGCGTGGCCTGGAGGTGGACCACCCCGATCACGACCAGGCCGCCCGCACCGAACTGCGCGGCATCGCCGCCGAGCTGGGTCTGCTGACCACCGGTTCGAGCGACTATCACGGCGCCAACAAGACGCTGCGGATCGGCCAGGAGCGCACCGCCGACGAGGTGGTCGAGCAGATCATCGAACTCGGCGTCACCGCACCGATCAGCCGCTGACCGCACTCGGCGCGGCCGGGTCCTCAGCCTCTTCCGGCGGTTGACCCCCTATTTTTCCGACGGTTGTCCCCTTTTTCTCCGACGGTTGTCGACTGTGTGTCGGCCGTGCGCCTGCTGAGCGCCCCGGATCTTCCCTACCATCGAGGCATGGGCGAGGACGTGCGCCGTCAGCAGTTCACCGGAGCGGACCGGGTCCGCTTCCGCGAGCGCCTCGCGCGCGGCACCGAGGCGATCGCCCGGATGCTGGCCGACGGGCTGTTCACCGATCAGGGCCGGCCGCCCGAGCCGCTGCTCGGGATGGAGGTGGAGCTCAACCTGATCGACGGGGCCGCCAATCCGGCGATGGCCAATGCAGCGGTCCTCGAGGCGATCGCCGATCCGGACTATCAGACCGAACTCGGCCAGTTCAACATCGAGATCAACGTCTCCCCGCGGCCGTTCGTCGGCGGCGACACCGTCACACTCGAGGAGGCGCTGCGCCGCTCGCTCAACCAGGCCGAGGCCGCGGCGGCGGGCACCGGCAATCATCTGGTGATGGTGGGCATGCTGCCGACGCTGCGCACCAGCCACTTCGCCCACCACTGGATCTCGGCGAACCCGCGCTACGACCTGCTCAACGAGCAGATATTCGCCGCCCGCGGGGAGGACATCGAAATCGACATCCTCGGTGTGCCGCTGACCGAGCACGCCCCGGCCGAACGGCTGCACACCACCACCGACTCGATCCTCCCGGAGGCGGCGTGCACCTCGCTGCAACTGCACCTGCGGGTGGCTCCGGAGGACTTCGCCGATCATTGGAACGCCGCCCAGGCGATCGCCGGGGTGCAGGTGGCCATCGCCGGGAACTCGCCGTTCCTGGCCGGGAAGGCGCTCTGGCACGAAACCCGTATCCCGGTCTTCGAGCAGGCCACCGACACCCGGCCGCTGGAGCTGAAGAATCAGGGGGTGCGGCCGCGGGTCTGGTTCGGCGAACGCTGGATCACCAGTATCTTCGACCTTTTCGAGGAGAACACCCGCTACTTTCCGGCCCTGCTGCCCGTCTCCTCCGAGACCGACCCGCTCAGCGTCCTCGACGACGGTGAGATCCCGGCTCTCGACGAGCTGCGGCTGCACAACGGCACCGTGTATCGGTGGAACCGGCCGGTCTATGACGTGGTCGACGGGCGGGCGCATCTGCGGGTGGAGAACCGGGTGCTGCCGGCCGGGCCGAGCGTCGTCGACGTCATGGCCAATGCCGCCTTCTACTACGGCACGGTGCGCGGCCTGGTGGAGGCCGACCGGCCGCTCTGGTCGCAGATGTCCTTCGACGCGGCCCGGGAGAATCTGTCCCTGGGCGCCCGGCACGGTTTCGAGGGCGGCCTGTACTGGCCCGACATCGGCTGGGCGCGCCCCGGAGAGCTGGTGCTGCGCCGGCTGCTCGAGGTCGCCGACCGCGGCCTGACCTCGTACGGGGTGTCCGAGGCCGCCAAGTCCCGGTACCTGGACGTCATCGCCGGGCGGTGCGTGAGCGGGCAGACCGGCGCGGTCTGGCAGCGCCGGGCGGTGGCCGCCCGGGAGGAGGCCGGCGAGTCCCGGGACCGGGCGCTGCACGGCATGCTCACCGACTACGTGACCCTGATGCACGAAGGCGAGCCGGTGCACACCTGGCCGCTGTAGCGGACCTCGCCGGCAATCGGCCGCGCGCCGCCGCCCGATCAGCCGACCAGGCCGCGACCGGTCACCAGCGGCATGTCCAGGGCGGTGAGCAGTCCCGGTTCGGCGGCGACCACCGCGGGCACCGAGTTCACCAGCCGCTGCGCGGTGACGATCATGCCGGAGACGTTGTGGTCGCCGTGGCGGCCGTGGTGGCTGAACTCCACGGTCATCTCCGGCTCGCCGCGGACGACGATCCGGTAGCAGCCGTCGCCCTCGTTCGGCGACGGCCAGTCGGGACACTGCTCGGGGTGAGTGCGGGTGTAGTGCTCGAGCACCACCCGGTCCACACCGCCGACCTGGCCGGCCACCTCGAAGTGCAGGGCGGCCAGCGTGCCCTGCGGGATCTCGCAGGAGACGGTCGAATAGTCGCGGTCGGCGGGCACCTTCTCCACCCGCTCCACCAGTTCCCCGTCGAGGTCCACGCCGAGCCCGGCGGCGATCTGGCGGACCACCGACCCCCAGGCGAGCCCGAGCACCCCGGGCGAGGAGAGCACCGCCGGGAAGTCCAGCGGCTGCCCGAAGCCGAAGAGCTGAGACATCACCACCGGCTGGTAGTAGGTCGAGTAGTCGGCGATCTCCTGACAGCGGACCTCGTCGATCTGCTGCGAGAGACTGGTCATCGCCAGCGGCAGCACATCGTTGGCGAAGCCCGGGTCGATGCCGTTCACGTGCAGGGTGGCCCCGCCCGCCGTCGCCGCAGCGGCGATCGGGTCGATCATGGTCTCCGGCAGCAGGCCGTACGGGTACTGCAGGATGACAGGTCCCGACGAGACCACGTTGATGCCGGCCGCCAGAAAGGCGGTGAGGTCGCCGATCGCCTCGACGACCCGATCGTCGGTCATCGCGGTGTGCACGACGGCATCGGGTTTCAGCGCGATCAGGGCGTCGCGGTCAGCGGTGGCGATCACCCCGAGGTCCCGGTCGAGGCCGGCCAGCCGGCCCGCGTCCACACCCTCCTTGGCCGGATCGGAGACCCACACCCCCACCAGTTCGAGGTCGGGATGCCGATCGATCCCCGCGATGGCGTGCTTGCCGACAGTTCCGGTGGACCATTCCACGACGCGCAGAGTCATACCTGCACACTAGAACACGTTCTAATTGCTGTCTCCGGGATCGACCGGCCCGGGCCGCCCGCCGATCCCGGGACCGCCCGTCCATAGGCGGCCGCCGGGGTAGGTTCGGGGCATGCCCGCCGACCCCGCCCCGATCGCCGTGCGCCTGGGCGCACACCAGATGCGGCTCAAGTGGCATCGAGCGCGCCGGCGCGCCGACGACGTGCCGTTCACGGCCGCACGGATCGCCGAGGGGATGACCGCCGGGGCCAGTGTGGAGGTGGACCTGCGGATCCACCGCGATCGGGGCTTCGCGATCCTGCACGACGATGCGCTGCGCGGGGCCACCGACGGCCGCGGCCGCGTGCACCGGTCCTCGGCCGCCCGGCTGCGCACCCTGCACCTGCGCGACGCCGACGGCGAGCCCACCCGGGCCACCGTCCAGCTGCTCGACGACCTCCCGCCGCTCTTCGCGCGCCGGCCTCCGGCCTCCGGCGCGGTCCTGCAACTGGACTTCAAACAGGATGCCCGAGCCCTCGACGAGGCCGCCGTCGCCGCCTTCGTCGCGGCCACCGAATCCATTGCGCCGCACCTGATCCTCTCGTGCGGCGACGCCCGAGCGGTCCAGGTGCTCACCGACGCGGTGCCGGCCATGGCGGTCGGCTACGACCCGTGTCATCACGGCGCGGCGGACGCAGTGCGGCGATCCGGCGACTTCGCCGGATTCGTGGAGCGGGCCTGCCTGGCCTCGCCGCGGGCGAGCACCATCTACCTCGAACTGCCGTTGCTGCTCACCGCCGCCGACCGGGGCGTGGACCTGGTGGATGCCTTCGCGCAGCGCGGCCGGCTGGTGGACGCGTACACGCTCGGCGGGCGGGTGAACCACGGCTGGCTGCCGATCGTCGACCGGCTGCTGAGCCTGCGCACCGGCCAGCTCACCACCGACGATGCACAGGGTCTGGCCGAGCTCATCGGATGAGCGGCGGCCGGGCCCGGCGACGGGACGGTCAGACGGCGGTGCCGAAGAGCCGCGGCAGGGTGCCCTCGTGCACCTCGCGCAGTTCGTCCAGAGTGATCGAGAACTGGTCCTGGACCTCGAGCGAATCACTGCCCTGGTCCACCACTCCGATGCGCGTCCACGGCATCCCGCGGGCGCCGAGCATCGCGGTGAAGCGCGACTCCTCGGTGCGCGGCACGGCCACCAGCATCCGGCCCGCCGACTCGGAGAACAGCCAGACGAACGGGTCGGCGTCCTCGGGAAGCAGGATCCGGCAACCGGTCTCGCCGGCCAGCGCCGACTCGGCGGCCGCCTGGATCAGACCGCCCTCGGAGAGGTCGTGCGCCGCCGAGATCAGTCCGTCCCGGGAGGCGGCGACGAGGATCTCGCCGAGCAGCTTCTCGTGATCGAGGTCCACCTGCGGCGGCACCCCGCCGAGGTGGTCGTGCTGCACCTGCGCCCAGATCGAGCCGTCGAACTCGTCGCGGGTCTCACCGAGCAGGATCAACGTCTCCCCCGGCTCGGTGCCGAAACCGGTCGGCACGCGCCGGTCCACGTCGTCGATCACGCCGAGCACGCCGACCACCGGGGTCGGCAGGATCGCGGTGGCGCCGGTCTGGTTGTAGAAGCTCACATTGCCGCCGGTCACCGGGATGCCCAGTTGCGCGCAGCCGTCGGCCAGCCCGCGCACTGCCTGGCTGAACTGCCACATCACCGCCGGGTCCTCCGGCGAACCGAAGTTGAGGCAGTTGGTCACCGCCCGCGGCGACGAACCCGACGAGACCACGTTGCGGTAGGCCTCGGCCAGCGCGAGCTGCGCGCCGCGGTACGGGTCCAGGAAGGTGTAGCGGCCGGAGGCATCGGTGGCGATAGCGATACCGCGGCCGGTCTCCTCGTCGATCCGGATCACTCCGGAGTCGGCGTGCTCGGCGAGCACGGTGTTGCCGCGCACGTATCGGTCGTACTGCTCGGTGATGAACCTGCGGCTGCACAGCGCCGGACTCGCCAGCAGCGAGAGGAAGGTCGCGCGCAGCTCGTCGCCGCCGGCCGGCCGGGCCAGCGCCGCGGTGGTGCCGGCGATGAGCGCATCCTGGCCGTCGGGCCGGGCCACCGGCCGCTCGTAGACCGGGCCCTCGTGGGCCACGGTGCGCGGCGGGACGTCGACGACGGTCTCCCCGTGCCAGTCGATCACCAGGTGCTCGCCGTCGGTCACCTCGCCGATCACCGTGGCCAGCACGTCCCACTTACGGCAGACCGCCATGAAGGCGTCCACGTCCTTCGGGGCGACGACCGCACACATGCGCTCCTGCGACTCGCTCGAGAGCACCTCGGCGGCGGTCATCCCCTCGGCGCGGGTCGGCACCGCATCGAGGTCGATGTGCATGCCCCCGTCACCGGCGGCGGCCAGCTCGCTGGTGGCGCAGGACAGTCCGGCGCCGCCGAGATCCTGGATGCCCACGACCAGCTTCTCGCGGTAGAGGTCCAGACAGCACTCGATGAGCACCTTCTCGGTGAACGGGTCGCCCACCTGCACACTCGGCAGCTTCTTGCGCGACGGCCCCGCGCTGCCGTCGTCGTCGAAGGTCTCGGAGGCGAGCACCGAGACTCCGCCGATGCCGTCCAGGCCGGTGCGCGCACCGAACAGGATGATCTTGTTGCCCGCCCCGGAGGCGAACGCCAGATGCAGGTCCTCGGTGCGCAGCAAACCCGCGCAGAGGGCGTTGACCAGAGGATTGCCCTGGTAGCTCGGGTCGAAGACGGTCTCTCCGCCGATATTCGGCAGGCCCAGTGAGTTGCCGTATCCGCCGACGCCGCGCACCACGCCGTCCACCACGCGCCGGGTGTCGGGGTGATCGGCCGCACCGAAGCGCAGCTGATCCATCACCGCGATCGGCCGCGCGCCCATCGCCATGATGTCGCGGACGATGCCGCCCACACCGGTCGCCGCACCCTGATAGGGCTCGACGTAGCTCGGGTGGTTGTGCGATTCGACCTTGAAGGTCACCGCCCAGCCGTCGCCCACGTCCACCACACCGGCGTTCTCGCCGATACCGGCCAGCATTCCGGCCCGCATCTCGTCGGTGGTGGTCTCACCGAAGTAGCGCAGGTGCACCTTGGACGACTTGTAACTGCAGTGCTCGGACCACATCACCGAGTACATCGCCAGTTCGGCGTCGGTGGGACGACGGCCCAGGATCTCGCGGATCCGGGCGTACTCGTCGTCCTTGAGACCGAGCTCGACATAGGGCTGCGGCTGGTCGGGAGTGTCGGCGGCGTGGGAAACGGTATCTACCTGGGCGCTCACACCCGACAGTCTATGTCAGCGCACCCGGTGCCCGTCGCGCGCCGTCGGCGTCCGCGCGGGGTGATCCGGGTCGCTCAGGGCGAGGGCCGACGGTCCCCGTCCGCGCGCCGTCGCTCACGGATCCGCTCGACCGGATCGTCGTCGACGATAAGGCTGTCGGAGCGGCCGTTCGCCGGATGGTCCTGGGCGACCCGCACCGGGAAGGCCTCGTAGCCGCCGAGTCCTGGATCGATGTCCGGGAAGGAGCCGCGCTTCTGCTTCCGCCGGGCCAGGATCAGCAGCCCCAGCGGAGCGAGGCTCAGCACGATCACGATGAGCGAGACGACGATGATCTCGGCGACGCTGGACGACATGTCCGGAGTATCGCCCAGGCGGCGGATCCGGCGCACCGATTCCGGCCTCACGCGTCCGCCGGATGAATTACAGTCGCCAGGCAACAGCTCTGGGGTTCGGGGGGACCATGACTGATCGGCGCCGCCTTGCGCGCGAACTCTTCCACGCCGGCATCGTCCGGCTCGGCATCACCGAGGACGGCCAGGAGGCCGCGGCGCAGCCCGCGGCGGCGCTCGCCGCCTTCCACCGCGCCTGCCGTGCCGATCCGGCGATGGGCGATGCCTGGCTGGGCCGGCTGGCCGCCGGTGACGGTTCCGGCGAGACCCTGCTCGGCCTGTACACCGCCCGCACGACCATCGGCGCCGAGCAGCGGCGGCTGGGACTGCCGCCCGGACTACTGTGCGGGCGTGCGCCCACCGGGATGTTCGTCGACCATCCGGTGGCCGACGCCGATCAGGCGATCGTCGCCTACGCCTGTTCCCTGGTGGCCGGCGGCGACCTGGAATCGGCGCGGTCGGTCTTGGGCGAGGCCGATCCGGAGCTGCCGCTGACCGTCTTCGCGATGGCGACCGTCCTGCTGCGGCAGCGGGACTGGGCGGCGGTGCTGGAGGCGCTGACCGGTGCGGCGCAGTGGCCGGACCCGGTGCTTGCGACCGCTGCCGAGCTGCTGGCCGGGACCGCCTGCGTGCAGTCGGGCCTGTTCGACGAGGGCATCCGCCGGCTCGAGCGGGTGCGCAGCGGTCCGCTGAGCAATGCCCACGCCCAGGCCTGCTTCACCATCGGGATGGCGCTGCGCAGCCGGGGCGACGAGGCCGCCGCCGTCGCCGCCATCGAGGAGGCGTACGCCCTCGATCCCGGTCTCACCGAGGCGGCGAGGGCCCTGGCCGATCCCGGCTACCGGCTGATCGTGGGCGACGAGCCGGCTCCGGAGCCCGGCGCCGGGGAGGCCGACGGCGACGCGGCCGGCGGCCCCGACGAGTCGCTGCTCGCCGAGGTGGAACGCGAACTGGCCGAGCAGGTGGGGCTGTCGGCGGTGAAAGCCCAGGTGGCACGGCTGCAGTCGACGGCGATGCTGGCCCGGGTGCGGGCCGATCGCGGCCTGCGCGCCGGTGAGCGCAGTCTGCACCTGGCGTTCACCGGGCCACCCGGAACGGGCAAGACGACGGTCGCACGGATCGTCGCCAAGCTGTACCGGGCGCTCGGGCTGCTGGCCACCGACACCGTGATCGAGGCGAGCCGCGCCGATCTGGTGGGCACCCATCTGGGCAGTACCGCACCCAAGACCCACGCGGTGATCGATGCCGCACTCGACGGGGTGCTGCTGATCGACGAGGCCTACACGCTGATCCAGGAGGGGCTGTCCGGCGGCGACGCCTTCGGCCGTGAGGCCCTCGACACGCTGCTGGCGCGGATGGAGAACGATCGCGGACGGCTGGTGGTGATCGTGGCCGGTTACGACGACGAGATCGACCGGCTGCTCGCGGCCAACGAGGGGCTGGCCTCCCGGTTCGCGCGGCGGATCCGGTTCACCTCGTACACCCCGGCCGAGCTGACCCGGATCGCCGAGGCTCTGGCCGATCGCCGCGATGCACGGCTCACCGCGCCGGCCGCCGCCGAACTCGAGGCGGTCTTCACCGAGCTGTACGCGGCCGTGCTTCCCTCCCCGGCGGGCGATCGCCGGGCCACCGACGCGGCCGGCAACGGGCGGCTGGTGCGGAACCTGATCGAGGCCGCCGAGGAAGAGCGCGAGCTGCGGCTGGCCGCCGCCGGCGAGCTGGGCGGACTCTCCGAGGCCGAGCTGATGACGATCACCGCCGCCGATGTCCGGGCGGCCTGCGCCGGGCTGCTGTCGGCCCTGCACGGTGCCGCCTGAAACAGGCGCAACCGCCAGAACTTGGGCGACCTGACCGACCGTAGAGGTCGGTCAGGTCGCCCAAATCATGCGACTTCGGGGACGCGCGCCGGTCAGAGCCCCAGATTGCGGAGGATGTCCTCGGCGGTGTGCGCCGGTGTGCCGTCTTCCGGCCGGACCACGATGTCCGCATGGTCAGGACGCTCGTAGGGCGAGTCGATGCCGGTGAAGTCGCGGATCTGACCGGCGCGCGCCTTGGCGTACAGACCCTTGGGGTCGCGTTCCTCGCACTGCTCGAACGGGGTGTCGAGGAAGACCTCGTAGAACGGCAGCCCCTGCGCCTCGTGGATCTCGCGCGCCCGCTGCCGTTCGGCGGCGAACGGACTGATCAGCGAGACCAGCACCACCGCACCGGAATCGGCGAGCAGGGCCGCCACCTCGGCGGTGCGCCGGATGTTCTCGCGCCGGTCGTCGTCGGAGAATCCCAGGTCCGAGTTCAGGCCGTGCCGCAGATTGTCGCCGTCGAGCAGATAGGCGGGCCGCCCCTCGGCCACCAGCCGGCGCTCGAGTTCCACGGCGAGCGAGGACTTCCCCGAGCCGGACAGGCCGGTCATCCAGATGGTCGCACCCCGGTGTGCGCGCTGCTCGCGGGTGACCTTGGTGGTCTGCCACACCACGTCGGTGTCGCGCGCCACCGGACCGGAGATCATGCCGGCGGCCACCGTCGCGTCGGTCTGCTCGTCGATCAGGATGAAGCTGCCGGTCTGCCGGTTACGCCGGTACGAGTCGAAGAGCAGCGTCTGCTGCGCGTGCAGCGACACCCGCCCGATCTCGTTGAGTTCCAGTGCCTTCGCGTTCTCGTCGCGGTGCAGCGTGTTCACGTCGAGCCGGTAGTTCAGCCCGGACACCCTCACCCGGGTCTGCCGGGTGCCGCAGTTGAGGAGGTACGTCGAGCCGGGCTGGAGCCGGGTGCTCTCGGAGAACCAGCACACCATGGCGTCGAGCTCGCGGTCGGCGTGCGGCCGGTTGTTGGGCCGGACGATCATGTCGCCGCGCACGATGTCGATCTCGTCGGCCAGCTCCACCGAAACGGCCATCGAGGCGAAGGCCTCGTCGAGTTCGGCGCCGCCGGGACCCCAGATCCTGCTGATAGTGGTACCGAAACCGCTGGGCAGCACCACCACCTTGTCGCCGACCGCGAACACGCCGCCGGCCACGGTGCCGGCGTACGAGCGGTGGTCGGAGCCGTCGCTGCGCTGCGGCCGGATCACGTACTGCACCGGGAAGCGCGCGTCGATCAGGTTCCGGTCCGAGGCGATGTACACCTCGTCGAGGTGGTCGAGCAGCGGCCGGCCGGTGTACCAGGGGGTGCGCTCGGAACGTTCGACCACGTTGTCGCCGCGCAGCGCCGAGAGCGGGATGAAGGTCAGATCGGTGACGTTGAGTTTGGCGGCGAAGGCCTCGAACTCCTCGCGGATCTGCGTGAAGCGCTCCTCGGAGAAGTCCACCAGATCCATCTTGTTGACGCAGATCGTCAGGTGCGGGATCCCCAGCAGCGAGGAGAGGAAGGCGTGCCTACGGGTCTGCTCGAGCACCCCTTTGCGGGCGTCGACCAGGATGATCGCCAGGTCGGCGGTGGACGCCCCGGTCACCATGTTGCGGGTGTACTGCACGTGCCCGGGCGAGTCCGCGATGATGAACTTGCGGGTGGGGGTGGAGAAGTACCGGTAGGCGACGTCGATCGTGATGCCCTGCTCGCGCTCGGCGCGCAGACCGTCGGTGAGCAGCGAGAGGTCCGCGAACTCGTCACCGCGGCCGGCGCTGGTGCGTTCGATGGCCTCGAGCTGGTCGGTGAAGATCGACTTGGAGTCGAACAGCAGCCGCCCGATCAGCGTCGACTTGCCGTCGTCGACGCTGCCGGCGGTGGCGATGCGCAGCATTTCTCCGCTCATCAGAAGTAGCCCTCCTTCTTGCGGTCTTCCATGCCGGCCTCGGAGATCCGGTCGTCGGCGCGGGTGGCGCCGCGTTCGGTGACCCGGGTGGACGAGACCTCCTCGATCACCTTCTCCGGCGTGTCTGCGTCGCTCTCCACGCAGCCGGTGCAGGTGGCATCGCCGACGGTGCGGAAGCGCACCCGTTCGGTGTGCGAGGTCTCGCCCGGGTAGGTCTCGAGGAACCGGGTCTTGGCCAGCAGCATGCCGTCGCGCGGGACCACCTCGCGCTCGTGCGCGTAGTAGATGGGCGGCAGCTCGATGTTCTCGCGGGCGATGTACTGCCAGATGTCCAGCTCGGTCCAGTTGCTGAGCGGGAAGACCCGGATGTGCTCGCCCTTGTGGTGCCGGCCGTTGTAGAGGTTCCACAGCTCGGGACGCTGGTTGCGCGGATCCCAGGCGCCGAAGGAGTCCCGGAAGCTGAAGACGCGCTCTTTGGCGCGGGCCTTCTCCTCATCGCGCCGGGCCCCGCCGAAGACCGCGTCGAAGCGGTTCTCGGTGATGCCGCGCAGCAGCGCCGCCGTCTGCAGGCGATTGCGGGAGGAGCCCGGTCCGGTCTGCTCGACCACCCGGCCGGCGTCGATGTCGTCCTGCACGGACGAGACGAGCAGGGTCGCACCGGTCTGCGCCACCACCCGGTCCCGGTACTCGATGACCTCGTCGAAGTTGTGGCCGGTGTCGACGTGCATCAGCGGAAACGGCATGGGCGCCGGCCAGAACGCCTTGCGCGCCAGGTGGAACATGACCACCGAGTCCTTGCCGCCGGAGAAGAGCATGCCGGGCCGCTCGAAGGTGGCCGCCACCTCGCGCAAGATGTGCACCGACTCGGCTTCGAGAGCATCCAGATTCGACAACTCGTAGCCGCTCGCGGCTCTGCCGTCAGACATACCCGGCCTTCCGTGATGTGGGCGTGAGAAAACTGCCTAAACGCTAACCCACCGCACCGGCGCCGACCGCACTCAGCGCCGATCACGGCGTGCCCGCGATCATGTGCCGCCGCTCACCGTTGCCGCAGGCACCCGGCAGTCCTAGAATTTGAATGAGTTGAAATAGTTTTTATTTGAGAGGACGCGCGACCATGGCCGACATCGAACTGGACGTCCGGGAGATCCCCAAGCCGCAGCGGCATTCGACGATCTTCACCGCCTTCGACGGACTGCCGGTGGGCGCCGCCCTGATCCTGACCAACGACCACTATCCACAACATCTGCAGGACGAGTTCGAGGCCACCCGGGCCGGCGCCTACGACTGGCGGCCGCTGGTCCGCGATCACCAGGACTACCGGATCCGCATCGGCAAGACCGCCGAGGCCGAGCCGGCCGCACCCGACGGCCCGCCGGCGGACAACCCGGCCGCGGCGCCGGACTCGGCGCAACAGCTCCTGGCCGACGACTGAGCCCCGGGCGGAAGGCGGATCCATGACCTACGTCATCAGCCAGCCGTGCGTGGACGTGATGGACCGCGCCTGCGTGGAGGAGTGCCCGGTCGACTGCATCTACGAGGGGCGGCGCAGCCTGTACATCCACCCCGACGAGTGCGTGGACTGCGGCGCCTGCGAACCGGTCTGCCCGGTGGAGGCGATCTTCTACGAGGACGATCTGCCCGACGAATGGGCGGCCTACCAGACCGACAACGCCGACTTCTTCGCACTGAACCTCCCCGGACGGGACGGGCCGCTGGGTTCACCCGGCGGTGCGGCCAAGCTCGGCCCGCTGCCGGTCGATGCACCCCTGGTCGCTTCCCTCGAACCGCAGGAGACGCCGCCGGACTGACGGACCGCTCGACCCAGACCTACCAACCAAGCACTTGCTAGGTTAGAGTCGGAGGCATGAGTGAAGCCGTCATTCCCCCGCCGCTGGGCCCGGACGATCTGACACCGGATTCGACGCCGATCGCCTACGAGACGGGCGGTCCCGACGGGGCCGTCGCCTACGTGACCCTCAACCGGCCCGACTTCCGCAACGCCCAGAACTCGGTGATGACGTATTCCCTCGACGCCGCCTACCGCAAAGCGGTCGACGACCCCGCGGTGAAGGTGATCGTGCTGCGGGCCGAGGGCAAGCACTTCTCGGCCGGCCACGACATCGGCACCCCCGAGCGCGACTTCAACACCCACTACGAGAACACCGCGACGCTGCACTGGGATCACACCCGCGCCGACGGCGCCCCGCTGGACAGCAATCAGCGTCTGGCCCGCGAGATCGAGGTGTACCTGGGCATGTGCCGCCGCTGGCGGGACATCCCCAAACCGGTCATCGCCCAGGTGCACGGCGCCTGCATCGCCGGTGGGCTGATGCTCGCCTGGTCGGCCGACTTCATCGTCGCCTCCGAGGACGCCTTCTTCTCCGATCCGGTTGCCCGGATGGGCATTCCGGGCGTGGAGTACTTCGCCCACGCGTACGTCCTGGGCGCCCGGCGCGCCAAGGAGATCCTGTTCACCGGGCAGCGCTTCACCGCCGCCCAGGCCCTCGACTGGGGCATGGTCAATCACGTGGTCCCGCGCGATCGGCTCGGCGCCAAGGTCGACGAGCTGTGCGCCCAGATGGTCGAGATGCCGATGCAAGGACTCTTCCTGAGCAAGAAGGCCGTCAACATCTGCGAGGACCAGATGGGCATGCGCACAGCCATGGACTCGGTGTTCGGCTGGCACCACTTCGCTCACGCCGCCAACGACGCCGACACGGGCGATTCCCTCGGCGGCATGGACGCCAAGTCGATGAAGGCGGCCGGCGCCAAGGGAGGCCAGTGATGGATCTGCTGTTCGACGACGCCGCACAGGCCTTCCGCGCGGAGGTGCGCGCCTGGCTGGCCGAGCACGTGCCGGACGGGCCGCTGCCCTCGATGGACACCGCCGAGGGCTTCGAAGCGCACCGCGCCTGGGAGGCCGAGATGGCCGCCGACTCGATGTCGGTGGTCAGCTGGCCCACCGAGTTCGGCGGCCGGAACGAGCCGCTGCTGCACTGGCTGATCTTCGAGGAGGAGTACTACCGGGCCGGCGCCCCCGGCAGGGTGAGCCAGAACGGCATCTTCCTGCTCGCACCGACCCTCTTCGACCACGCTCACCCCGATCAGCTCGCCCGGATCATGCCGCGCATGGCCCGCGCCGACGACATCTGGGGGCAGGCCTGGAGCGAGCCGGAGGCCGGCAGCGATCTGGCCTCACTGCGGTCGACCGCCACCCGCACCGAGGGCGGCTGGCTGCTCAACGGCCAGAAGACGTGGAGCTCGCGATCGAGCTTCGCGGACATGGGATTCGGGCTCTTCCGCACCGACCCCGAGGCGCCCACCACCGGGAGCGAGGCGAGCGGGGTCAAGCGCAGCCGCCACCGCGGCATCACATACTTCATGTTCGACCTGCGCGCCCCCGGGGTCACCGTGCGGCCGATCGCCCAGCTCGACGGAGAGCCGGGCTTCGCCGAGCTCTTCCTCGAGGACGTCTTCGTTCCCGACGACCCGGCCGACCCGGGCGCCTCCGGGGTGATCGGCGACGTCGGCAACGGCTGGAAGGTGGCGATGAGTACGGCGGCCAACGAGCGCGGACTGTCGTTGCGCTCGCCCGGCCGGTTCCTCGCCGCCACCGACAGGCTGCTCGCCCTCTGGCGCGAGCGCCGGGATCAGGTGCCGTCGACGGCGGCCACCGACCGGGGCGTGGCCGACGCCTGGATCGGTTCACGCGCCTACGAGCTGTCCACCTATCAGACCGTGAGCCGGCTGGCCCGTGGCGGACAGCTGGGCATGGAGTCGTCGATCAACAAGGTCTTCTGGTCGCAGTGGGACATCGCCGCCCACGAGACGGCGCTCGATCTGCAGGGCGCCGACGCCGAACTCGACGACCCGTGGACCAGCGGCTACCTCTTCTCGCTGTCCGGCCCGATCTACGCCGGCACCAACGAGATTCAGCGCAATGTGATCGCCGAGCGGCTGCTCGGCCTGCCCCGTGGAGACCGGTGAGACATGGATTTTCTGCTCGATGACATGCACACCGATCTGGCGCAGACCTGCGCCACGATCACCGAGCGGGCCGGCGGCCCGGAACTGGCCCGCTCCTGGGCCGAGGGCGAACGCGAGCCCGCGCTGGCGGTGTACCGGCAGCTCGCCGAATCCGGCATCACCGGACTGGTGGTGAGCGAGGACCACGGCGGCAGCGGCGCCGGGGCCACCGAGATGGTGGTGGCCGCCGAGCAATTGGGCCGCGCCTGCCTGCCCGGCCCGGTGGCCGAGACCGTCGCGGTGGTGCCCACGGCGCTCGTCGCGGCCGGCGCCTCAGCGGCACTGACTGAGCTCCTGGCCGGCACCGCTCCGGCCACCTGCGCACTGGCCCCGGTCACTCCGCGCGCCGCCGACACCGAGGACTCCGCTGTCTACCTGATCGCCGACGGCGCCGTCTGGACCGGGACGCCCGGCGAGACCGCCCGCACGGTCGACCCGTCGCGCAGCGTGGCCGACGTGACCGCCGGGACACAGCTGGGCACCGGGGTGGACCTGGAGTCCGCCCTGGATCTGGGCGCCCTGGCCACGGCCGCACAGCTGCTCGGTCTGGGGTCGGTGATGCTCGAGCTGGCCGCCGACTACGCCAAGAACCGCACCCAGTTCGGCCGGGCGATCGGCTCGTTCCAGGCCGTCAAGCATCACCTGGCCGACGTGGCGATCGCCGTCGAGATGGCCCGCCCGCTGGTGTGGGGGGCGGCCCTCGGACTCGACGGGCTGGTCCCCGACGGTACGCCGGTGCGTCTGGACGTGAGCGCCGCCAAGGTGGCCGCCGGCGATGCCGCCTATCTGGCGGCCCGGCGCAGTCTGCAGGTGCTCGGCGCCATCGGCTACACCGCCGAGCACGACCTCTCGCTGTATCTGACCAAGACCCGCGCACTGCTGACCGCGTGGGGTACCCCGGCCTGGCACCGCCGGCGAATTCTGGAGGCACTGTGAGTACCGCTGGAGCGCAGTCGTCGGCGGCGATCGGCGCTGACGACCGTGCGGCACTGGCCGATTCGATCCGCGACGTACTGCGCCGGCAATCCGATCCGGCCGCCGTGCGGGCCGCCGGCACCGTCCGCGGCCGGCTCGACCGCGACCTCTGGCAGACCCTCTGCGAGCAGGTCGGGGTGGCGGCCCTGGCCGTACCCGAGGCCTACGACGGCGCCGGAGCGAGCTTCGCCGAGACCGCACTGGCCGTCGAGGCGCTGGGCGAGACCCTCGCGCCGGTCCCGGTCTTCTCCTCGGCCGTGCTGGCGGTGGGCGCCGTGCTGCTCTCGGGCGACGAGGATGCCAGCCGCCGGCTGCTGCCGGGGCTGGCCTCGGGCGAGACGATCGGCAGCGTGTGCTGGGCCGGCGCGGCCGGCTGGGACACGCCGGGGGTGACCGCCGAGGCCGGATTGCTCAGCGGCACCGCCGAGTACGTGATCGACGGCGAGTCCGCCGACGTCTTCCTGGTGCTGGCCGGACCGGACCGGATCACCCTGCACGAGGTGGCGGCCGACGCCCCCGGTGTCACGGTGACCCCGCTGCCGGTGCTCGATCCCACCCGCCCGCTGGCCCGCGTGCAGTTCGATCAGACTCCGGCACAGGCGGTCGCCAGCGCTCCCGGCCTGGCCGACCGGCTGCGCACCCTGGCCTGGGCGCTGCTCTCGGCCGAGCAGACCGGCGGGGCCGCCCGCGCCCTGGAACTGACCACCGCCTACACGAAGGCGCGCAAGCAGTTCGGGCGCGAGCTGGCCTCGTTCCAGGCGCTCAAGCATGCGATGGCCGACATGTACGTCACGGTCGAGGCGATGCGCTCGCTGTCGGCGGCGGCGGTGGCCGCGGCGGCCTCCGCGGCCCCGGATGCCGACGAGCTGGCGGCGGCCGCTCACGTCTACTGCTCCGAGGGGTATTCGCAGGTGGCCGGTCAGGCGATCCAGCTGCACGGCGGCATCGGCATCACCTGGGAGCACGACATCGGGCTGTTCTTCAAACGCGCCCGCGCCGACGCCCTGCTCTTCGGCGCCCCGCACAGCGCCGTCGACCTGCTCGAACTCTGACCCGTCCGGGCCGCCGGGCGCACTGTTGCATCCTCGTTGCGGGCGCCGTCAATCGACGCCGAGGATCAGCAGGATCAGCAGCGCCGCGTTGAGGACGACGATCACCACCGCCGACAGCGCGGAGGCGCCGCGCAGCAGCCGGCCGTCCGCATAGTCGCCCATCCGGCGGCGATCGGCGGTGTAGCGGCGCAACGGAATGAGGGCGAACGGGATACCGAAGCTCAGCACCGCCTGCGAGATCACCAGCGCCAGGGTCGGGTCCACGCCGCAGGCCAGGATCACCACCGCCGGGATCAGGGTGACCGACCGGCGCACCACCATCGGGATCCGCTTGCGCAGCAGGCCGGCCATGATCGCGCCGCCGGCGTAGGCGCCCACCGAGGTGGAGGCGATACCCGAGGCCAGCAGGCCGAGCGCGAACAGCGCAGCCACCACCGGGCCGAGTGCATCGGAGACGGCGGCGTGCGCCCCTTCGATGCTGTCGGTGCCGTCCCGGCCGTACAGGCTCACCGCGGCGAGCACCAGGAGCGCGATGTTCACGGTGCCGGCGATCACCAGCGCCACCACCACGTCGACGCGGGTGGCGCGCAGCAGGGCGGAGATGCGGCCGCGATCGCCGCGCGCCGCCTCGTCGTCGGTGCCGTGCCGGTCGATCACCAGGGAGGAATGCAGATAGATGGCGTGCGGCATCACCGTCGCACCGAGCATCGACGCCGCGAGCAGCACCGTCTCGGTGCCCTGCAGCCGCGGCACCATTCCGTTGAGCAGTCCGCCCACCTCCGGCGGATTGACCAGCAGGCCCGCCAGGAAGCCGATCACGATCACCGCGAGCAGCCCGACGATGATGGTCTCGAACTGCCGTTGCCGGCGTTTGGTGGCCGTCGCCAGCAGGGCCATCGAGACCAGGCCGACGATCACGCCGCCGAGCGGCAGCGGGAGCCCGAAGAGCAGGTTCAGGGCGACGGCCCCGCCGATCACCTCGGCCAGATCGGTGGCGGCGGCCACCACCTCGGCCTGACCCCAGAACGCGAGCCGCGAGCGCCTGCCCAGCGAGTCGCCCAGCGTCTGCGGCAGCGTCCGGCCGGTGACCACGCCGAGCTTGGCCGCCTGGTACTGAATCAGCACCGCCATCACGTTCGCCACCAGCAGCACCCACACCAGCAGGTAGCCGTAGGTGGCTCCGGCGGTGATGTTGGCCGCCACATTGCCCGGATCCACATAGGCGATCGCCGCGACGAAGGCCGGTCCGAGCAGGCCGACGACCCGCGCCTGGGGCGCCGGATTCCGCTGCTGCACGCTCACCCGGTTCAGGGTAGGCGATAGTAAGGTTTCGGTCTACCGAAACTTTATGATTTCAGTCACCGAATGCGGAGCGGACGTCGTCGACGGTGAGTCCGTACTCCTCGAGGCTGTAGGTGTGCCGCGGGCGCCGGTCCCCGGAGCGGCTCTGTTCGTCCAGGGCGGTCATCGCGGCCCGCGCCGGTCCGGAGATCTCGGTGCCGAGGGCGGCGTAGATCCGCTCGAGCACCGCGAACGGGTCGGCGCGCAGTTCGTCGAAGTGCACGTCGACGAACTGTGCGGGATCGTGCCGGGCGCGCGCCTGCGAGAACTGGCGCAGACCCCGCGACCACAGTTCGAGCTGGTTGCGGCCGATCTGCGCCCCGGTGAACACCGTCGAGTAGCCGTCGGTGGCATGCGCGGCCAGTGAGCACATCGATCCGATGATGGTCTCCGGCGCCCGGTGGGTCTGGATGATCAGCGCATCCGGATACACCTGCAGCAGCGCATCGAGCGTGAACAGGTGGCTGGGATTCTTGAGCACCCACCGCCGGCCGGCGTCGTTGCGGCCGATCAGCTGCAGGTTCTTCTTGTGCCGGGCGTAGGCCGGTGTCCAGTCCTGCCCGGAGAGCCACTGCGAGTACCGCGGCAGATGGGCGAGCGACTCGTAGGAGATGGACATGATCGACTGCCGCAGCAGCTGCCAGCACTCCTCCACCTCCCCGGCGTCCATGTAGTGCAGGCCCATGAACTCGGGATTCTGCACGTGATGCTGGGCCAGCCCCTCCTGGATCTGCCGGTAGACGGGGTTCTCGTCCCAGGTCTCACGCGGCGGCCGCGGCTGCGGGAACTCGGTGAGCCACATCTCGAGTCCCTGGTGAGCGGGGTCGGCGGCGAGCAGCCGGTGCAGGGCGGTGGTGCCGGTGCGGGGCAGACCGGTGACGAACACCGGCCGGGTGATCGGGACCTCGGCGTATCCGGGGTCGGCCTTCCAGCCGGCCTCGCTGAGCAGCCGGGCGATGAGCGCTCCCTTGAGGAAGTACCGGAACATCTTGCTGCCCAGCTCGGTCAGGCCCGCGTCCTCCCGGTACGAGGCGAGCAGCTCCTCCAGTGCCGGCAGGTAGTCGTCGTCGCCGAAGTCGTCGAGGCCCACGGTGCGCGCCGCGGAGGCGTGCAGATCGTCGACGGTGCCCACCACGGTGGCGGTGCGATCGGGGTCAGTCATGGTATTCACCGCAATTCACGTCGAGGGTGTGCCCGGTGATCGCCCGGGCCAGTGGCGAACCGAGGAAGACCACCGCATCGGCGATCTCGTCGGGTTCGGGCAGCCGTTTCAGGTCGCTGCGGGCCGCGGTCTGCTCGTAGACCTGTTCGGCGGTGATGCCGTACTTCGCGGCGACCTCACCGAAGTACCACTTGAGCTGGTCGTCCCAGATGTAGCCGGGGGCGACGCTGTTGATCCGGATCCCCTTCTCCCCCAGCTCCGTCGCCAGCGTCTGCGACATCGCCAGCAGCGCGCTCTTGGCCAGCTTGTAGCTGCCGTAGCGCGGCTCCGAGTGCCGGATGACCATCGAGTTGATGTTCACCACGGACCCCGCGCTCGCGCTGAGCGACTCGGTGAAGGCCTTGATCACCCGGAGGGTGCCCAGCACCGTGAGTTCGACGCTGTCGCTGATCTGCTGGAAGTCGGTGCGCGCCAGGGGCTTCATCGACGGCATGGCGAAGGCGTTGTTCACCAGCACGTCCACCCGGCCGTAGGCCTCCCGGGTCGCATCGACCAGCGCATCCACGGCGTCGTCGTCGGTGATGTCGGTGGGCACCGCCAGCGCCGGGGCGCCGGTCTCGCGCACCTGATCGGCGATCTCCTCGAGCCGGGCCGCGGTGCGGGCGGCGAGCACCACGCTCGCCCCGGCCGCGGCCGCGCGCAGGCAGATCGACCGGCCCAGACCGGGGCCCACACCGGAGACCGCCACCACTTTGCCGGTCAGCAGACCGGTCGGGGTCACATCCGTCATTCATGCCTCCTGCTCATTGCGTCCCCCGGGTGGTGCGGCGGCTCGGCGTCAGCCGAGCATGCGCGACGCGAAGCCGCGCTGGCGAGCGGCGATGCGCTCGGCCCAGCCCGCCGGGTCGATCCGGTTGTGGTCGTAGAACGGCAGATGCGCGGCCACGTCGCCCGCATCGATCACCGAGATACTCGGCGCCAGAGCCTCACCGAGCACCTCGTCGACGCGCTGCCAGCGGAACTGCATGATGCCGCGGCGACGTCCGGTGGTCTCGATCCAGTTGGCCACGCCCGGGTTCTCGTGGGCGATCACCATCCGGATCACGCCGTCCGGATCCACTTGCGCCTGAACCGAGTTCAGACTCGTCTGGTGGTGCTGGTAGTCGAGCGAGATGTACCAGAGGCTGCCGAGCTGGAAGCCCTGATAGACACGCGGGCCGGGGTCGGCGGCGCCGGCGCCGGGATGCACGGGCACCTCGATCAGCAGGGCCTGTCCGGCCTCGAGCCGATAGTGCCCCACCGACGAGTACTGGGTGGACAGTCCGCCGGGGGTGCGCCGCGGCAGCGTGAGGGTGTTGACCGGCTCGTCGTAGTAGAACCACTTCGGGAAGTTGAACCAGGTGTTGATCCGGCTCAGCAGCAGTTTCCCGGCGATGTCGAAGGTGCGGGCGGCGCGGGCCGCGGTCAGCGGCTCCGGCGCGGTGCCGGCGGTGTCGACCCGCTCGATGGTGATCAACCCCTTCTGCTCGCCCTGCCAGTCTGCGTAGACCTCGCGGACGGCGAGCATGGAGGCACCCTCGCCGAGCACCACGTAGCCGGCCGGCGGATCGGCCAGCGGCGGACCGAAGGTCAGCTCGAAGCTCCCGTCCGGGCCGAGATCGATGCGCCTGTCGTCGAAGGCGTCGTCGCCGCCCGGAACGTCGGTGGGCGTGTAGTCGCCGCGCAGTACCTGAAAGCTCAGGTCCACGGTGGTGCCGCGGCGCCCGCGGACCCGGTAGGTGCCCTCGGGTTCGACGGTGGCGTGATAGTAGAGGGTGTCCGGATTGTCCAGGCCCATCTTGGTGTACGGACCGGTGGAGGTGACGAAGTGCGGATGGCTCTTGCCGCGGGCCCGGGCCAGTTGCAGGACGGCGGCGATGGAACCGGCGAGATAGTCGTAGCCCTCGGCCAGGTCGGCGTCGGTCTCGATGAAATCGGCTGTGGCGATGAGCTTCTCCGCCTCCGCGACGGCCGTGGTGAAGCCTTCGCTCACCGCCGCATCGGCAGGCTCGGTGGATGTCCGGTCGGTCACGTCACTGCTCCTTCACATTCCCCGCCTGCTCCGTCGCATCCCCCGGGAAAAGCGCCCTTGAGCGCCTGTACTCGTCATCGGCCGGTCAGAGCCACTGATCGCCACCGTTCCAGGTGATGAAGTTCTGCAGGCTCTCCTGGGCCGGCGTCACCCGCGGGTGCTCGGTGGAGAGATAGCCGCCCCGGTAGAACAGCAGCGGCTTGTCCTGCAGTACGTCGCCGAGGGTCTGCACCCGGCCGACGACGATGTAGTGGTCGCCGCCGTCGAGCACGTTGTCCACCGTGCACTCGACCCAGGTGAGGCAGTGCCGGATCACCGGCAGTCCCAGCGGCGACGGATCCCAGGCGATGCCGGCGAACTTGTCGTCGCCCGGCGCACCGAACTGGGCGCTGACCGACTGCTGCCGGTTGGACAGCACGTTGACGCAGAACGAGCCGCGCTGCTCGATGAGCGGCCAGCTGCGGGAGGTCTTCATGGCGCAGAAGAGCACCAGCGGAGGATCGAGCGAGAGCGCCGCGAACGACTGACAGGCGAAGCCCACCGGGTTCTCGTCGTCACTCAGCGAGGTGATGACGGTGATACCGGTGCAGAACTGGCCCATCGCCGTGCGCAACTGCCGCGAATCGAAGTCGGCGGTGCCGTAGGGCGCGTGCGAAGCCATCGCGCTCACCCCCGGAAGCCGATGCTGAAGTCGTGACCCCACAGGCTCACGGCCGTCGATTCCCGGGCGACCCACTCGTCGTCGTCCACCTGCCGGCCCTCGCAGCCGAACTCCACGTCGAAGCCGCCGGGCGTCTTCATGTAAAACGAGAGCATCAGGTCGTTGACGTGTCGTCCCAGGGTGGCCGACATGGGCACCTTGCGCCGCAGCGCGCGGTCGTGGCAGAGGCCGACGTCGTCGGTCTGTTCCACCTCGACCATCAGGTGCACGATGCCGGTGCCGTTGGAGAACGGCGAGAAGGCCAGCGAGTGGTGCCGCGGGTTGCACCCGAAGAACCGCAGCCAGGCCGGCTCGTCACCCTCCTCCCGGCCGACGACCTGCGGCGGCAGCCGCATGGAGTCGCGCAGCCGGAAGCCGAGCACATCGCGGTAGAAGTGCAGGGCGGCCGCGTCGTCGACGCTGCTGAGCACCACGTGCCCGAGCCCCTGCTCACCGGTGACGAACCGGTGCCCGTACGGGCTGACCACCCGGCGGTGCTGCAGGGCCACTCCGCAGAAGCACTCCAGGACGTTGCCGTCCGGATCGGCGAAGACGATCAGCTCGTCCACCGCACGGTCGGTCTTCTCCTCGGCGGTGCCCTCCCGGAACTCGACGCCGGCAGCGGTGAGCCGGTCCCGGATCTCCTGCAGCCCTGCGGCATCGGCGCATTCCCAGCCCGACGACGCCAGATGGTCACGGTCGGAGGGCACGATCACCAGCCGAGCGGGGAAGTCGTCCATGCGCAGGTACAGCGCACCGGGGGTGGTCCCCTTCCCCTCGATCATGCCCAGGACCTTCAGGCCGTACTCACGCCAGGCGTCGACGTCGGTCGCGTCGATCCGCATGTATCCCAGCGACCGGATCGGGCTCAGATCCTCACTCATCACTTCACTCTCAGGTCTCGTTGTCTCGAACGCCTCGGGTGCTCGGCCGTGCGGGCCGGTCACACCATCGTGTCGCCCACCGGAAGCCCGAACTCGCCGTTGCCGAAGGCCACGTAGGCGCGCTCGGCGTCGTTGGCCGCGTGGACGCGGCCGGCGTGCGCATCCCGCCAGAAGCGCTGCAGCGGGGTGCCGTTCTGGAGTGCGCCGCCGCCGGAGTTCTGGAAGAGGGTGTCGATCGCGGTCACCGCGCGGGCGGTGGCGCGCACCTGGTCGCGCCGGGCGGCCAGCCGCAGTTCCATCGGGATCTCCTCGCCGGCCAGGATGAGGTCGTACTCGTCCTGCAGGTTGCCCTTGAGCTGACGCCAGGCGGCGTCGATCTCACTGGCGGCCTCGGCGATCCGCACCTTGGTGAACGGATCCTCCTTGCTCTTCTCGCCCGCGTAGGCGGCGCGCACGCGCTTGCCCTGGTGCTCCACATGCGCCTCGTAGGCGCCGTAGGCCATGCCGACGATCGGGGTGGAGATGGTGGTGGGATGGACTGTGCCCCACGGCATCTTGTAGACCGGCGCTGTGTTCTTGGCCAGGCCGGGGCTCTCGTACTTGGCCATGGTGGCCATGCTCAGCACCCGGTGCCGGGGCACGAAGACGTCCTTGACGACGAGCGTGTTGGAGCCGGTGCCCTTCAGGCCCACCACATCCCAGCTGAACTTGATGTCGTAGTCGCTGCGCGGCAGCAGGTAGCTGACGAAGTCCACCGGGCGGCCGTCCTTGAAGACCGGGCCGCCGACGAAGGTCCAGTCGGCGATCTCGCAGCCCGAGGAGAAGGCCCAGTTGCCGCTGACCTTGTAACCGCCCTCGACCACCTCGCCCATGCCCATCGGCGCGTACGAGGAGGAGATGCGCACCGAGGCGTCCTCGCCCCACACGTCTTCCTGCGCCTGCTGGTCGAACAGCGCCAGGTGCCAGTTGTGCACGCCGACGATGCCGGCGACCCAGCCCACCGAACCGCAGGCGCTGGCCAGCCGGCGCACCGCTTCGTAGAAGGTCACCGGATCGACCTGGTAGCCGCCCCACTGCTCGGGCTGCAGCAACCGGAAGAAGCCGGTCTCGGCGAGCAGCTCGACGACGTCCTCGGGGATACGACCGGCGTCCTCGATCTCCTGGGCACGCTGCTCCAGCTCGGGCAGCAGGGCGCTGACCTTGTCGAGTACCTGCTGTCCGGCCGCACTTCGCTCAGCTGCCATGGTCACTCCTGTTCGTCTCGGATTCGACTGTGTCGACACCAATATTAGAACACGTTCTCATTCCAAAGTGGAACATGTTCTAATATTGGAGTACGAACAGCTCACCAGAGCCGGCGAAGCGCCGGATCTGAGCCATACTGAGGTCTGTGACACACTCACGATCCGAGCCCTGAGGAGGCGACCGAGGATGACCAGCACCGACATCCGGGAGATCGACACCGGAGCCCCGCCGACCCGATTCGCGCGCGGCTGGCACTGCATCGGACTGATCGACGAGTACACCGACGGCAAGCCCCACTCGGTGAAGATCTTCGGCACCAAGCTGGTGGTCTGGGCCGACACCAAGGGTGAGATCAAGGCCCTCGACGCATTCTGCCGGCATATGGGCGCCGACCTGGCCGAGGGCAATGTCCGCGGCGACAACGTCGCCTGCCCCTTCCACGGCTGGCAGTGGAACGGCAAGGGCCGCTGCGCCCAGGTCCCCTATGCCAAGCGGCAGCCCAAGCTGGCCAAGACCCGCACCTGGCACACCATGACCCGCAACGGGCAGGTCTTCATCTACAACGACCCGGAGGGCAATCCGCCGCCCGAGGACTGCATCATCCCCGCCCTCGACGAGGTGGGTGCGCAGGGCTGGACCGGCTGGACCTGGAACCGGATGGTCATCGAGGGCGCCAACTGCCGCGAGATCATCGACAATGTGGTGGACATGGCGCACTTCTTCTACGTGCACTACGCGCTGCCCACCTACTTCAAGAACGTCTTCGAGGGCGAGACCGCCGCCCAGTACATGAACAGCAACGGCCGTCCGGACGTGGCGATCATGTCGTCGTACGGCGACAGCCGGCTCGAATCGATCGCGGCGTACTACGGCCCCTCGTACATGCTCAACCCGATGGTGCAGTACTACGGCGAGTACGCGGTGGAGACCATCCTGACCAACTGCCACTACCCGATCGACGCGAACAGCTTCGTACTGATGTACGGCGTGATGGCCAAGATCCCGGAGGGCCTCACCGACGAGCAGGGCGCCAAGATGGCCAAGAAGATCAGCGAGGGCATCGAGGTCGGCTTTCTGCAGGATGTGGAGATCTGGAAGCACAAGACCCGCATCGACAATCCGCTGCTGGTCGAGGAGGACGGCCCGGTCTATCAGCTGCGCCGCTGGTACGAGCAGTTCTATGTGGACGCCGAGGACGTGACCGAGGAGATGACCGGCCGCTTCGAGTACGAGATCGACACCTCTAAGGCGCTCGAGACCTGGGATGTGGAGATCCAGGAGAATCTGCGGATCCAGGCCGAGGAGGCCGCCGCGGAGGACGCCCGCAAGGCCGCCGCCCAGTCCGGCGAGAACGCCTCGGTCTAGGACCGGCACGTCATGACCACCGCAGCCGAGCAGCCGTCCGGCTGGGCCAAGGCCCCGGACTACAGCGCCGACCCCGAGCGGCTGGCCGCCATCGCGGCGGCCACCGCCCGGGACAAACAGCACTATCTGCGCGGTGGCATGACCCCGATCGAGTGCCGGTCCTGTCATGCGTGCGTGATGGTGAAGAAGACCAGCCCGCACCACACCAGCGTGCAGTGGAACGACGACGCCCTGGACCGGTGCAACGAGATCAAGCAGATCCGTGCCGAGGGCGGCAATTCGGCGCTGCTGCCGACCTGCCCGCGGCTCTCGGCGAGCATCGACCACGGGGTGGCCGAGGGCATCATCGCCAAGGAGTCGCCGGACACCGACCCGGACGGCTACTGGTGACCGGACTGTCCGGACACTGATACCCGGGCGGGCGCGCCCGCGGGCACCGACGGGCGCAACAGGGTTCCGCTGGTCACCCCGCGCCAGGTGCGCAGCGCCACCAGGGACCAGATCGCCAGCAGTGCCGCGAATCCGGCCCCCGCGCTGACGGCGAAGATCATCGATCCCTCCACCGCGGCCAGACCGGCCGAGCCGGTGACGAAGGTGCCCACTGGGAAGGTGAACGACCACCAGGACAGCCCGAAGGGCAGTCCGCGGCGCACGGCCGCCGCGGTGAGTGCGAGGGCGCAGCCGATCCAGGCGAGCGCGGCGGTCCACACCGGCACCGCGTAGCTCAGGGCCAGTCCGCGCAGCAGGCTGGCGCCGGTGCGGCCGACCAGCCCGCTGCCGGCCCGCTCGAGCAGGCAGACCGCGGTCACCGACTGGCCGAGCGGGCCGAGCACGATCCACCAGGTGGGAACCAGCCCGATCGGTCCGGAGCCGCTCCGCCACAGTCCGCGCAGCACCACGATCATCACCGGGGCGGTCAGCACCAGCGCCAGCACCAGCATCGCCGCGCCGATCAGCAGCAGCGCCGACTGACCGGCCCCGGGGCGCAGCTCGGCCGCGAGGACGGCCGCGGCCGATGCCGAGACGGTGGGCGTGACCACCGGCATCAGCCAGCCGGCGCACGGCCGGCCGGGCTCTGCCCGCAGCAGCCGCTGCCACGGAACGACGACGGCGATGATCACTCCGGCCACCGTGCCGACGGAGAAGCACACCAGGTCGACGGCCAGTGCGGCCGACCGGCCGAGGACCGTCCGGCCGGCCACCAGGGTGCTGGTGCCCACGGTGAGTACGGCCATCGGCAGGGCCCCGTAGAAGTGCGCGGTCACCGGATCGCGGCGGTGCGCCGCGGCCGCGTCCCGATCGGTGCGCCAGTGCAGCGCGGTGCCGGTCAGCACCGCGGCCATGAGTACCGTCGCGGCCAGCCAGGACGCGATGCCGAGCGCGTCGAGCACCGGCGAGTGCCACGGCAGACCGGCGGCGGCCACCGCGATCACTCCCGTGCCCATCACCGCGGCGAACCAGTTCGGCGGAAAGTGCAGGATCATGGTTTCCAGCCTCGGCCCCGGCGGCCCGGCGCGGTAGCGGCCGGAACCCCACTCCCTTACAACCTGGGGTTGTACCCTGTCGGCATGGTGCTGAGTCCGAGGATGCCCGACCTGGCCGTCTGGCAGACCCTCGCGGCCGTCGAGGACACCGGCAGCTTCAACGCCGCCGCGCAGCGGCTCGGCGTCTCCCAGCAGGCGGTGTCGGCCCGGATGCGGAGCCTCGAGGAGCAGGTGGGCGCGGCCCTGCTGGTGCGCTCGGCGTCGGGCACCCGGCTCACCGACACCGGCGTGGTGGTCGCCGAGTGGGCGCACCGGCTGCTGGCCGTGGCCGAGGAGATCGACGCCGGACTGGCCGGCATGGCGCAGCAGCACCAGGAGCTCCGACTGGCCGCGAGCCTGACCATCGCCGAGCACCTGGTGCCGCGCTGGCTGGTCTCGTTCACCGGTACCGCCGCGGCCGGCCCGGCACCGCGGGTCTCGTTCACCGCGACCAACTCCGAGCACGCCTGCGCCCTGCTGCGGGCCGGCGAGGTGGATCTGGGTTTCGTCGAGGGGCCCGAGGTGGCCGCCGGCGTGCAGAGCCGGGTCGTGGCCCACGACCGGCTGCTGCTGGTGGTGCCGCCGCAGCATCGGTGGGCCCGCCGGCGCAGTCCGGTCTCGCCGTCCGAGTTGGCGGCCACCGCACTGGTCACCCGGGAGCAGGGATCGGGCACCCGGCAGATCCTCGAGCACCGGCTGCGCCGGGCCCTGCCCGGCGGCCTGGACCTGCCCGAGCCGCTGCTGGAACTCTCGACCACCGCCGCCGTGATCTCCGCCGTGTCGGCCGGCGCCGGCCCTGCGGTGCTCAGCGACCTGTCGGTGAGCGCCGACATCGGGCGCAGGCTGGTGGCCGTGGAGGTGAGCGAACTGGACCTGCGACGGGAGCTGCGGGCCGTCTGGCTGGGCGAACGCCCGGCGGCACGGCCGGCGCAGGACTTCCTCGACCACCTCCTCACCCTGCCCCGCCGGTGACCGCACGCACGAACCTCGCGACCCGCTGGCATCGTCGTTCTGAAACATGTTCTAATTCGTAATGAGAACACGTTCTACCCGTCCGGCGGATGAGCCGGGCTGACGAAGGGACCGAAGATGGCCGACACGCCAGCAGCAGCAGGAGCCCCGGGCGCCGCGGAGACCGTCGACGTGGTGGTCGTAGGCGCGGGCGCGGCCGGCATGGCCGCCGCCCTGACCGCCGCCAGCAAGGGCCTGACGACCGTGCTGGTGGAGAAGTCGCCGTACTGGGGCGGCTCCACCTCGCGCTCCGGCGGCGGCGTGTGGATCCCGAACAACTCGGTGTTGCGCCGCGACGGGGTGGAGGACACCGTCGACGCCGCCCGCACCTACGTGCACGCCATCATCGGTGAGTACGCCCCGGCCGAGCGCATCGACGCCTACATCGATCGCGGCCCGGAAGCCCTGGACTACCTGATGGCGCACTCTCCGCTCGAGCTCGAGTGGGTCAAGAACTACTCCGACTACTACCCGGAGGCCCCGGGCGGACGCCTCGGCGGCCGGTCGGTGGAGCCCAAGCCCTTCGATGCGCGCCGGCTGGGCGACGACCTGAAAAACCTGCACCCGCAGTACACCAAGGCGCCGCTGAACATGGTGGTCCTGCAGAGCGACTACAAGTGGATGAACGTCGGCATGCGGCACTGGCGCGGGATCGCCAAGATGGGCAAGGTCGCCGCACGCTTCTCCTGGTCCAAGTCGCGCAACAAGAAGATGATCGCGATGGGCGCCGCGCTGGCCGCCGAGCTGCTGATCGGGTGCCGCCAGGCCGGCGTCGACATCCGCTTCGAGACCCCGCTGACCGGGCTGATCACCGAGAACGGCACCGTGGTGGGTATCACCACCGAGCACGACGGCCGGGCCGGTGAGCTGCGCGCCCGCTACGGGGTGATCCTCGGCTCCGGCGGCTTCGAGCACAACGCCGAGATGCGCGCGCAGTACCAGCGCGCCCCCATCGGCACCGAGTGGACCACCGGTGCGGCCAGCAACACCGGCGACGGCATCCGCGCCGCCCAGGAGGCCGGCGCCGGCGTGGCCCTGATGGACGACGCCTGGTGGGGACCGACCTTCGTGCTGCCCAAGGGTCCGTGGTTCGCGCTCTCCGAACGCAGCGTGCCGGGCACCTTCATGGTCAACGAGCGCGGCGAGCGGTTCATGAACGAATCCCTGCCCTACGTGGAGGCCGTGCACCAGATGTACGGCGGCGACTTCGGTCAGGGCGAGGGCCCGGGCGCCAACGTTCCGGCGTGGCTGATCATGGATCAGCGCTGCCGCAACCGCTACCTGTTCGCCGGGATCCCCGCCCGCCAGCCGCTGCCCAAGTCGTGGCTCGAATCGGGCGCCGTGGTCAAGGCCGGTTCGCTCACCGAGCTGGCCGGGAAGATCGGCGTGCCGGCCGAGAAGCTGGCCGCGACCACCGCGCGCTTCAACGGCTTCGCCGCCGCCGGCGTGGACGAGGACTTCGGCCGCGGCAAGAGCGGCTACGACAACTACTACGGCGATCCCACCAACAAGCCGAATCCGAACCTCGGCGCAGTGGACAAGGCGCCGTTCTACGCGGTCAAGATGGTGCCGGGCGATCTCGGCACCAAGGGCGGCGTGCAGGCGGACGCGACCGGCCGCGCACTGCGCGCCGACGGCAGCGTGATCGACGGGCTCTACGTCGCGGGCAACACCAGCGCCCCGGTGATGGGCCACACCTACGCCGGCCCCGGAGCCACCATCGGACCGGCCATGGTCTTCGGCTATCTCGCCGCCCTGGACGCGGTGGCCAAGGCCGAGCAGTCCACCGCACCTGCGACCCGCGTGGAGGCCTGAGCCATGCCGATCGATCCGACCGTCGCCGTCGGCGCCGACCTGGGCTCGACCACCTTCTCGTGGACCCCGCGCGAGGTGGCGCTCTACAACCTCGCCGTGGGCGGCGCCGCCGACCCGATGGACACCGTCGGGCTGCAGTACGTCGACGACGCAGTACCGAAGGTGCTGCCCACGTTCGCGACCGTGGCGGCCACCTTCAACGCCAGCGAGCCGCCCACGGTCTCGTTCCCGGGCGTGGACATCGACCTCGCCAAGGTGGTGCACGGCAGCCAGGAAGTGCGGGTGCACCGGCCGCTGCCGGCCGCCGGCACCGCCACCACCAGCACCCGCATCGCCGAGGTGCAGGACAAGGGTTCGGCCGCGGTGATCATTCAGGAGTCGACCACCGTCGACGAGGCCGGCGAGCCGCTGTGGACGGCCCGCTCGTCGATCTTCGCCAAGGGCGAGGGCGGCTTCGGCGGCGAGCGCGGCAGCTCCACGCGGGTGGAGTATCCGCAGCGCGAACCCGATCACGTCCTCGACGTGCCGACCCTGCCGCAGCAGGCGCTGCTGTACCGGCTGTGCGGCGACCGCAACCCGCTGCACAGCGATCCGGGGTTCGCGAAGGCCGCCGGTTTCCCGCGGCCGATCCTGCACGGGCTGTGCACCTACGGCACCGTCTGCCGCACCGTGGTCGACGAGATCCTCGGCGGCGACGTGGCCGCGGTGGCCGGTTTCGGGGCCACCTTCGCCGGGGTGGTCTTCCCCGGCGAAACCCTTCGGGTCAAGGCCTGGGAAGATGAGGGCCGCTTGCTCGTGACCGCCGTCGTCGCCGACCGCGACGATGCGCCCGCCCTGGGCAATGTGGTCGTGACTCGCGCCCAGTAGTCTCCACGAACCGAAAGGTCCTGCCGATGACGGCCTCGCTCTCCCCGCTGCTCGACAACCGCGACGATCTCGCCGACGACCTGGCGGGGGTGATCGACTCGGCGGTGGCCGCACAGTCCGGACTGTCCGGCGCCGCCGTCAAGGGCGCATACGGCGTCGCGACCAAGTTCAAGCCGGGCATCGTCGCCACGGCGACCAACAAGATGCTGCCGGACTTCCTGACGGCCCTGTCTCCGCTGCGCGACAGTCAGCCGGCCGGGACCACCCTGGCCGATCACCTGGTCGCCAATTCCGACGAGGCCGCCGAGGCGCTGCTGGCCGTGACCGATCAGCAGGCGCAGTCGGCCCCGGCCACTCTGGCCAAGGCGTACAAGAGCCTGCGCGGCAAGGCCAAGGGGTACGTGGCCCAGTCACTGGGCCCGGTCGGCGAGGTCATCGAGAAGTACGCCGGCCCCAAGTAGCCCCCCGCCAGGAACTCCCCCGTCGTCTCGCCGGCGCTTCAGCGCCGGCGAGACGATTTCCGGAGAAAGTCTCTGCTTTCCCCACGCCGCCGGCGGCAGGCCCGTAGAGTCAGCAGGCGAGGACGTCGGGGAGCGGAGCGATATCGATCGCGAAATGCGTTGGCTCGGTGGCGATCACGCCGCGCCGGCCATGATGATCAGAATGACCGCGAGAACTGCGGCCAGCACGATCAGCATGGTCAGCACGCGCCAGACGTGAATGCGCACCGGGGTCAGGTCGGAGACGGTGACTCGGGACGGAGCGACATGGTTGGAAGCCATGGAATCTCACCTTCGTTCTTGAGTGCCGGAAGCCCGTGTGACTACTGTGACACATGTTACGTAAGTTGTGGGTGAAGCGAAGATGCGTGTCGAGTGTCCAGATCATGACGAAGCGATGACCTTCCGGACCGCCTGGCTGATCCTGGTGGCCTGCCTGGCGGTGAGTCTGGTGGTCGGCGCCATGGCCGCACTGAACACGGCCCTGCCCGGCATCGCCGCGCACACCCACGCCACCAACACCCAGATGAACTGGATTCTGGACGGCTACACCCTCGTGCTGGCGGCCTTCCTGCTGCCGGCCGGCGCCATCGGCGACCGGTTCGGCCGCCGCGAGGTCCTGATGATCGGTGTGGTGGTCTTCGGCCTGGCCTCGCTCGGTCCGATCTGGTTCGACAGCCCCACCGAACTGATCGCCTCCCGGCTGATCAGCGGCTTCGGCGCCGCCCTGATCATGCCGGCCACGCTCTCGCTGATCACCTCCGGCGTGCCGCACAGCAAACGCGCACTGGGCGTGAGCATCTGGGCGTCCATCGCCGGTGTCGGCGCCATCATCGGCTTCCTGGTCACCGGCACCCTGCTCGAGTTCTTCACCTGGAAGTCGGTCTTCGTCACCTTCGCCCTCGCCGCCGCGGGGGTTCTGGTGCTGGCACTGACCATCGGCAGTTCCAAGGACGCGCATCCGGGCCGCTTCGATCTCCTCGGCTCGATCACCTCGGTGCTCGCGGTGGCCGGTGTGGTCTTCGGTCTGCTCGAGGCCCCGATCCGCGGCTGGTCCGACCCGCTGGTGCTGATCGGGCTGATCGGCGGTGTGGCACTGGCGGTGGCCTACGTCTGCACCGAACTGCGGGTCTCCGATCCACTGCTGAACGTCCGGCTCTTCCGCAACCGTGCCTTCGCCTCCGGGTCGCTCTCGGTGGCCATGCAGTTCCTGGCCACCTTCGGGCTGTTCTATCTGCTCCTGCAGCTGCTCCAGCTGGTCTACGGCTACTCACCGCTGAAATCGGCCTTCGCACTCGGCCCGATGATCCTCTGCACCGGGATCTTCGCACTGCTGGGCAACTGGATCGCGGTGCGCTTCAACGCGCTGCGGCTGATGATCGGCGGTGGCCTGCTGATCGCGGCCGCCGGGGTGCTGATCATCGGCACCGTCGACGCCGACCACTACTGGAAGCTGGCCGTCATGCTGGTGATCTGCGCCTCCGGGGTCGGCCTGGCCACCTCCCCGTCGACCACCGCCATCATGTCCAACACTCCCCTGAACAACCAGGGCGTCGGTTCAGCGGTCAACGACACCGCCCGCGAGCTCGGCGCGGCGATCGGCATCGCGCTGGCCGGCTCGATCATGGCGGCCGGCTACGAACAGCGGATCGGCCCGACCGCCGGGGCGGTGCGCGAGCAGCTCGGCGCCGCCGGCGATCCGGCCGCGGCCGCCCGCGCCGCCGACGGCGTGGAGGGCTCGCTGGCCGGGGCCACCCAGGTCGCCGCCGAACTCCGCGAGTCCGCCCACGCCGACCCGGCGGTGCCGGCGCAGGTCACCGACCAGCTGACCGGGCTGGCCGCCCGGATCCAGGCCGAGGCCCAGGGCGCGTTCCTGCCGCCCATGCAGAATGCGGCCGTCGTGCTCGGCTGCATCCTGCTGGCCGGCGCACTCTTCCTGGCCTGGTACACCCCGATGCAGGTGTTCAGTCCCGACAGCGAGTTCGCTCAGACCGACGTCGACGCCGCTCCGCCCGACCAGACCGGTCCCGACGACACCGCGCCCGGCGCACCTCGAGCCGAGACGGCGTCGGACGACGGTCCGGTACCGTCGGCACACGGCGCGCGGCACCACCGCCGCCCCTGACCGCTGGAGTGAGCCGTGTCCGATCCCCTGTCACCGGCCGGTCCCCCGCCCCACGACGTCCCGGAGCTCGAGACCGTCACCGCCCACGACGATGTGGCCGGGCTCGGCGTGCCGGTGGCACTCGACGAACTGGCCGACACGCTGAACCTCGAGCGCGAACTGCTCACCGCCCTGGTCTGGGCGCCGCCGGAACGGACCGCCGCGGTGGTGATCGCGCTGGCCGGCGATGCCGATCGTCGCGGCGGCCGCACCGCGATCCCGCTCTCGGCGGCCCTGTTCTACGGCCCCGACCACGGCACCGTGTTCGGCTGGATCGTCGACTCGGTCGATGCCGGCGCTCCCCTGGATCCGGCCGCGCTGGCCGGGCACCTCACCGATCCGGCGACCCGGCCGGCGCTGCGCAATCTGCTGCTCGAGATCGCCTCGCCGAATCCGCACGGTCCCTGGCCGGTACCCACCGACACCCGGGTGCCGCAGCTGGCCCGGGCCGTGGTCGACGGCTGGCATCGGCGCGGCTACCGCGCCCTGCTCGAGCGGATGGCCACCGTGCTCACCGAGGAGCGCAGCGACGATCTGGCCGCGCACTGGGCGGCCCTGAGCCGGCATCAGCAGCTCGCCGAGGCTCGACGCTCCTCCGTACTGGCCGCTCTGTGCACTGCCCTGATCCCCGCGCTCTGCCGAACCGCGGTGTCTCTGCGGCTGCTCAGACAGCGGCGTCGGTGAACTCCGACTCGGCGGTCTGCTTGGCCCACCTGTAGTCGGCCTTGCCGGCCGGGGTGCGCCGCACGTGCTCGACGAAGGCGACGTTCCGCGGCACCTTGTAGCCGGCCAGCTCGGCGCGGCAGAAGTCCTGCAGCTCTTCGAGGGTCGGTGCGGTCGCACCCTCCTTGACCTGGACCACGGCCGCGACCCTCTGCCCGTACTTGGCGTCGGGCACCGGCACCACCAGCACGTCGCCGAGCGCCGGATGGCCGTGCAGGACGTTCTCCACCTCCTCGGCGTAGACCTTCTCGCCACCGGTGTTGATGCACTGGCTGCCGCGGCCCAGGAAGATGATGCTGCCGTCCTCGTGGACGTAGCCCATGTCGCCGAGCACCGAGATCCGTCGGCCGTCGGGCAGCGTCGGGAAGGTGCGGGCGGTCTTCTCCTCGTCCTTGTAGTAGCCGAGCGGGACATTGCCGATACGGGCGATCAGACCCACTTCGCCGGGTGTGGTGATCTGCTGAAAACGCTCGTCCACCACCATCATCCGACTGGTGTCCTCCACCTTGAGGTTGCCGTTCTCGTCGAGTTTGATCTCGCCGTCGTTCCCCGATTCGGAGGCGCCGAAGTTGTCACGCAGCATCAGGTCGGGCTTGACCTTGAGCAGCCGTTCACGGTTGGCCTTGGACCAGATGGCACCGCCGGAAGTGACCGAGAACAACGAGGAGAGGTCCACCTGCCCGGCCTGGCGTTCGAGCTCCTCGACCAACGGCTGGCCCATCGCGTCACCGACGATCAGGATCATCTGAGTCTGGTCGCGCTCGATGTTCTTGACGATCGTGGCGGCGTCGAAGTCACGCTCGAGGATCAGCCGGCCACCGAGCGAGAGGAAGGTGAACAGCGAATACGAGGCGGCGCCGTGCATGAGCGGCGCGGCGAGCAGGAAGGAGATCGACGGGAAATTGACCACCTCGCGGGCGATCTCGTCGTAGTCGGCGCGCGCCGGTCCGTACGGATTGCCGCCGGAGATCGGCTTGCGGAAGAAGTCGTCGTGACGCCACATGACCCCCTTCGGGTAGCCGGTGGTGCCGCCGGTGTAGATCAGGTAGATCTCGTCGCCGTTGCGCTCGCCGAAGTCCCGCCCGTCCGGCAGCGAATCCGACTCCGCGAAATCGACGATCTCCACGCTGCGTCCGTCCGGCAGTGCCGCAACGGCCGCCGCGAGCTCGGGCACCTGCTCCCCGATCACGAAGATCACCCGCGCCTCCGGCAGGTTCTCCAGCATCGAGGCCACGCTGCGCTGGTGTTCGGGCAGCTCGACCACGATCCCGGCCGCATCGGAATTGTCGAAGATGTACTCGAGCTCGGGGTCGGTGTACCGGTAGTTGACGTTGACCGGGGTGGCGCCGATCTTCAGGGTGCCCAGCAGCGCGGTGACGTGTTCGACGCTGTTCTTGAGGAACAGCGCCACCTTGTCGTCGCGGCCGATCCCGTGGGCGACGAACAGGTGCGCCACCTGGTTGAACTTCCGGTCCATCTCGGCGTAGCTGAAGTTCTCACCCTCGTAGGTGAGCATGATGCGGTCGGGGACGGCGTCGACGACGGTCTCGACGACGGTGGCCAGATTGAACTGCATGGCGAATCTCCTTGCCGGGGCGTTCTTGTCGGATGTCTTGGGTGGGTCAGGCGGTCAGGATCAGGCCGCTGGTGGGCACGCCGGTGCCTGCGGTCACCAGCACCTGCGAGGCACCGTCGACCTGG
This sequence comes from Gordonia sp. VNK21, assembly GCF_046098115.1. Taxonomy (NCBI): domain Bacteria; kingdom Bacillati; phylum Actinomycetota; class Actinomycetes; order Mycobacteriales; family Gordoniaceae; genus Gordonia; species Gordonia sp. VNK21. The sequence goes on from NZ_JBJURU010000006.1 coordinate 213,416, forward strand.
TTCACCGAATCGCCGCGGAGCTGGCGCACCGCCTCGGCGATGCCGTTCATGCCGTGGATGTAGGCCTCGCCGAGCTGACCGCCGTGCGTGTTCAGCGGAAGCTCGCCGCCCACCTCCAGCGCGCCGGGCCTGCGCACGAAGTCCTTGGCCTCGCCGCGGCCGCAGAAGCCGAGCTCCTCGAGCTGCATGAGGGTGTACGGGGTGAAGTGGTCGTAGAGCACGGCCACGTCGATGTCGGCGGGTGACAGACCGGACTGCTCCCACAGCTGGCGGCCGACGAGCCCCATCTCCTCCAGACCGGCGAGTTCGGGCCGGTAGTAGCTGGTCATGATGTACTGATCGCGGCCGCTGCCCGAGGCGGCTGCGGCGATCGACACCGGCCGGCGGCGCAGATCCCGGGCCCGTTCCGGGGAGACCACGACGACGGCCACGCCGCCGTCGGACTCCTGGCAGCAGTCGAGCAGATGCAGCGGTTCGGCGATGTAGCGGCTGGCCTGGTGGTCGTCGAGGGTGATCGGCTTGCCGTAGAAGAAGGCGTTCGGATTGACCGCCGCGTGTTTGCGGTCGACGACGGCGATACGGCCGAAATCCTCACTGGTGGCGCCGTATTCGTGCATGTACCGCTGCGCGACCATCGCCACGAAGGCCGCCGGGGTGGACAGTCCGTGCGGATAGGAGAAGGCGTTGTCGGTGCCCGACGAGTTGACCTGGCTGGCCACCGCGGCGTCGACCTGGCCGAAGCGCCGGCCGGAGCGTTCGTTGAAGGCGCGGTAGGCCACAGCCACCTCGCACACCCCGGTCGCGACGGCCATCGCCGCCTGCTGGACCGTGGAACAGGCCGCACCGCCGCCGTAGTGGATCCGTGAGAAGAACGTCAGTTCGGGGATGCCCACCGCGCGCGCGACGGCCACCTCCATATTGGTGTCCATGGTGAAGGTCACCAGCCCGTCCACGTCCTGCGGGCTCAGGCCGGCGTCGGCGAGCGCGGCGCCCACGGCCTCGGCGGCCAGCCGCAGCTCCGAACGGCCCGAGTGCTTGGAGAAGTCGGTGGCTCCGATACCGGCGATGGCCGCCCGGTGTGACAGGGTGCGGCTCATCGGCCTTCCTCCGTGGTCAGGATGACCGTCGAGATCACGTGCTTGCCGAGCGAGTTGGTGCCGGTGACCGAGACCGTCGTCTCGTCGCCGGAGACGGCGGTGACCTCACCGGTGAAGGTGATGGTGTCGTAGGCGTACCAGGGGACGCCCAGCTTGAGCGTGATCGATCCGATCCGGGCGGCCGGGCCGGCCCAGTCGGTGACGAAGCGCTCCACCAGACCGGTGTCGGTGAGGATGTTGACGAAGATGTCCTTCGAGCCCTTCTGCCGGGCCAGGTCCCGGTCGTGGTGCACGTCCTGGAAGTCCCGGGTGGCCAGTGCGGTGGCGACGACGAAGGTCGGGGTGGCCTCGATCGTCAAGGGCGGCAAGAGCTCTCCAACGGCGGTCACCGCGCATCCTCCTTCTGCTGATCGGCGTCCTCGGTGGGCCGCCAGGCGTAGAGCGTCCAGGCCTCCCGGTCGCCGTCGGCCGGGAAGTCGAGAAAGGTCACCTCGACCGGCATGCCGATACGCAGCCGCTCCGGGTCGGCGCCGCGCAGCTCGCCCAGCAGCCGCACGCCCTCGTCGAGCTCGACCAGCGCCACCACGAACGGCAGCGACCGGCCGGGGACCGCGGGCGCGTGATGGACCACGTAGCTGTAGACGGCGCCGGTGCCGGCGGCCACGGCGAATTCGGTGCCCGCGTAGGTTCCGTCGTCCGCGCGTGGGGTCCAGGTGGCCGGAATCGGCGGATGGCGCAGTGTGCCGTCGGGCAGCCGCTGGATCCGCAGCTCGTGGTCGGCGACGCCCGACCAGAAGAACTCGGTGTCCTGGGAGACCTGCGGGCGCATCAGCTTGGCCGGATCCAGGTCGGCGGGCGGGCCCGCCTGTTCCGCGGGCGCGGCGGCACCGCGGGCGCCGGCCCCGGCGGGCCGGAACTTGAGAATGCGGAACTCCATCTCGGCGACCACCTCGTCGCCGGCCCGCCAGGTGTTGCGGGTGGTGAAGAACCAGCCCTCCCCCAGCGCCGTCTGCTTGGGCCCGGTCACCTCGATCAGCTCAGCGGAGAGAGTCACCTCCTCGCCCGGCCGGGTGTACCGGTGGTAGACGGTGTCGCAGTTGGTGGCGACCACGGAGGTGTAGCCGGCCTCGTCGAACAGCGCGGTGGCCAGCCCCAGGGGATCGTCGTCGGCGCGCTCGCCGTGCAGACCGCGCATGGTCCAGACCTGCGCCATGGCCGGCGGTGCGACGATGCCAGGATGGCCGGCGGCACGGGCGGCCTGCTCGTCGACGTAGATCGGGTTGGCATCCCCCATCGCCTCGACCCAGTTGTGGATCATCGGCCGGTTGATCGGATCCCGGCCGGCCACCGGGGCGCTCGACCCGGCCGCGGCGATCTGCGCGGCGGCCGCCCGGATCTCCTCCGGTGTCGACTGCTCGTTGATCGTGGTCATCGTTCCTGTCCTCGCTCGCGGCCGCGGGTCATCGCTTGGTCCGGGGAAGGCCCAGACCGGCGGTGCCGATCATGTCGCGCATCACCTCGTTGACGCCGCCGCCGAAGGTGATCACCACATTGCGTTTGGCCTGCATGTCGAGCCAGTCCGCGAAGGCGGCCGTGGCCCGGTCGGTGAAGTCGCCGTAGCGGCCCACCACCTCGTCGATCTCGCGGTGCAGGCCCTGCAACCGTTCGGTGGAGAAGACCTTGGTGGCGGCGGCGTCGGCCATGGAGATCTCGCCGGTGGAGGCGACCTGCCAGTTCAGCAGCTCGTTGATGCGTTCACAGGCGGCGATCCGAGCGATCACCCGGCGCACCTGCTGCTGCGCGGCCACCGGAGCCCCCTCGTAGCGGGCCGAGGCGGCCCAGCTGCGCAGCCGGTCGGCCAGCCCGCCGATCCGGCCGGCCGGGCCGAGCATCACCCGCTCGTGGTTGAGCTGGGTGGTGATCAGCTTCCAGCCGTCGCCCTCCTCGCCCACGCGCATGGTCACCGGGACCTTCACATCGTTGTAGTACGTGGCGTTGACGTGGTGGGCGCCGTCGGCGGTGATGATCGGGGTCCAGGAGAAGCCCGGGTCGCTGGTGTCGACGATCAGGATCGAGATGCCCTTGTGCTTGGGGGCGTCGGGGTCGGTGCGCACCGCCAGCCAGATGAAGTCGGCGTCGTGGCCGCCGGTGGTGAAGACCTTCTGGCCGTTGACGATGTAGTGGTCGCCGTCGCGCACCGCTTTGGTGGTGAGCGAGGCCAGGTCGGTGCCGGCGTCGGGCTCGGTGTAGCCGATGGCGAAATGCACGTCTCCGGTGAGGATCTGAGGAAGGAAGCGGTCCTTCTGCTCCTCGGTGCCGTATCGCTGGAGGGTCGGCCCCACCGTCTGCAGAGTCACCGCAGGCAGCGGAATGTCGTGCCGGACCGCCTCATTGGTGAAGATCTGCTGCTCGATCTCACCGAATCCCTTGCCTCCGTACTCCTTCGGCCAGCCCACACCGAGCCATCCGTCGGCCCCCATCCGCTTGATCACCTGGCGGTAGGTGGGGCCGTGGCGCTCGGTCCACATGATCTCGGTGTCCTCCGGGCTGATCAGCCCAGAGAAGTACGTGCGCAGTTCGTCGCGCAGCGCGCGCTGCTCGTCCGTCAGATCCACGAACATCAGATCGCCTCCTCGACGAGATCTCCGGCGGCGATCCCGGCCAGCACGTCCAGGGTGGCTTCGGCGCCGCCGGCCAGCCGGGCGAGGTCCTTCGCGATGGAGAAGTAGCGGTGCAGCGGATAGGTGACATCCACCCCGATGCCGCCGTGCAGGTGGGTCATGGTGCGCAGCGTGGCCGGCAGCTCGGCCGCCATCCAGTAGGTGGCCACCGCCAGGTCCTGCGCGGCGTCCAGTCCTTCGGAGAGCCGCCAGGCGCCGGCGGTGACGGCCAGATCCTCACCGCGCGCGATGACGAAGACGTCGGCCAGCTGCTGCCCGACCGCCTGGAAGCCGGCGATCGGCTTGCCGAACTGGGTGCGGGTGCTCACATGCTCGGCGGTCATGGCGACGGCCCCGGCGATCAGCCCGTCGGCGTAGCTGCACAGCAGCGCGCGGTAGACGTCGATCAGCGGGCGGGCGTCGTCGGTCAGCACATCGCGGGCGGGGATGCGGACGGACTCGAAGGTGACGGTGTACTCGCCCCAGCCGCTCGAGGAGGTGGTGCGCACCAGGCGCACGCCGGGGGTGTCGGCGGCCACGATCACCGCACCGGAGTCGGTGCCCACCAGCAGTGCGGCGGCACCGTCGGCGTGCAGCACACCGGTCGTGCTGCCGTCGAGGCTGCGGTCGCCGCCGGCCTCGCCGGTCAGCCGCACCCGGCACGGTTCACCGAGCGCCCGGCCGGGTTCGCCGAGGGCCACCGCATGCCAGCGTCCGTCGGTGAGGGATTCCGCCCAGACGGCGGCGGCCTCGGGCGCGGCGGCCAGCACGGTCGCCGAGGTCAGGGAACCGACCAGCGGGGTGACGGCGCCGGCCCGGCCGGCCCGGGAGACCAGCGGGGTGAGTGCGTGCACGCCCACCTCGTCGCCGCCGAGCCCTTCCGGCAGCGGCAGCGCGGTGAGCCCGGCGCCGACCACGGCGCGCCACGCATCGTGGTCGAAGCCGCCCACCGGGTCGGCGAACTTCTCCGGCCACTCCGGGGTGAGCCGGGCGAAGACCTCGTCGGCGACGTCGGCCACCGCGGCGGCCGCAGAGTCCAGGGTGAAATCCACCCGCTTCCTCCTGTGTAGACACTGATCGAGAACTAGAACATGTTCAGGCTGAATTAGAACACGTTCTAGCTATGTCTTATTTGTAGCAGATGACATACTCGGGCGGCAGAGCAATCCCCGCCACACCTCCCGTGCCTGGGGTTACGCCCGGGGCAGTCCCAGAATCCGTTCGGCAGCCGCGGTACGCAGGATCTGCGTGGTCCCGCCGGCGATCGACAGACACCGGTTGAGCAGGAACAACTCACCGGCCGACGACGGCGTGAGAGCCCCGGTGCCGAGCAGATCCAGCGCGAACTCCGGAACCTGCTGGCGATGCACCACCCCGATCAGCTTGCGCACGCTGGAGGTGGCACCCGGATCGGTGCCGGAGAGCCGCTGGGTGAGCGCGCGCGCATCGAGCACCCGGCCGATGTGCGCATCGGCGATGATCGCGCCCAGCCCGTCGATCTGCTGATCGGTGAGCTCGGCTCCGGCGGCGTCGAGCTGCCGCAGCAGTGCGTCGACCTCCTTGCCCAGACCCGAGCCGCCCATCGCCACCCGCTCGTTGGCCAGGGTGGTGCGGGCCAGTCGCCAGCCGCCGTCGATCTCGCCCACCACGTACTCGTCGGGCACGAAGACGCCGTCGAGGAAGACCTCGTTGAACATCGCCCGGCCGGTCAGCTCGCGCAGCGGCCGGATGTCCAGGCCCGGACTGGACATGTCCACCAGGAAGTAGGTGATGCCCTTGTGCTTGGGCGCCTCCGGGTCGGTGCGTGCCAGACAGACCGCCCACTGCGCGTTGTGCGCCTCCGACGTCCAGATCTTCTGCCCGGTGAGCAGCCAGCCGCCGTCGGTGCGCACCGCCCGGGTGCGCAGCGAGGCCAGGTCGCTGCCGGCCTCGGGCTCGCTGAACAGCTGGCACCAGGTGATCTCCCCGGCCAGGGTCGGCGCCACGAACTGCTCGCGCTGGGCCGCGGTGCCGTGCTCGAGGATGGTCGGCAGCGCCCAGCCGGCGATCACCAGGTCCGGGCGGGCCACCCCCACCCGGTCCAGTTCGGCGTCGATCAGCAGCTGCAGCGCCGGGTCGGCGGCCAGCCCGTAGGGCTCCGGCCAGTGCGGCGCCAGCAGTCCCGTGCGGGCGAGTTCGGCGCGCCGCTCACCGTCGGCGGCGTCGGCCACCTGCCGGGCCAGCGCGGCGATCTCCGGACGCCGGTACTCCACGGCGGCCAGGTCCACGGCGAATTCGCGCCGCACCCCGGCCCGTCCGAGCCGGGCGAGCCCGGCGCGCGCCGCCGCGCCACCCCCGAGCTGCGCCCGCGCCGACAGGGCCGAACGCAGGTACAGATGCGCGTCGTGCTCGAAGGTGAAGCCGATGCCGCCGAGCACCTGGATGGCGTCCTTGGCGTTCTCCAGCGACAGCCGCGCCGTCAGCGCGGCGGTGGCCAGCCGGCTCAGCTCCAGCTGCTCGCGGGCGCGGGCCCGCCCCGGTCCGTCGCCCTCGGCGAGGACGTCGTCGATCGCCGAGGCCAGATCCCAGGCCGCCGCGGTGAGCTGTTCCGAGCGGCAGAGCATCTCCGCGCAGAGGTGCTTGATCGCCTGGAACGAGCCGATCGGCGCACCGAACTGGGTGCGGACCTTGGCATAGTCCACGGCCATGGTCAGGGCCTGTTCGGCCACCCCCGACTGGAAGGCGGCCAGCCCGCCGATCAGCATGGCGTGGAAGAGTTCGCCGTCGCCGAGCTCGGTGAGCTCATCGGCGGCCAGCGACTCCAGCACGATCCGGGACGGCGCCGCCGTGCCGTCGATCCCGGTCAGCCGCTCACCGGACGACGGGGCGGGGATCGCATACCAGCGCGCCGGTGCATCCCCGAACCGCAACGGAGCGACGATCAGCACGCCGGGCGCCGCCCCGGCCACCAGCCCCAGATCGGCCCGGCCGTCGACCACCGCGATCGGCTCGCCGGCGGCGATCGCGCCGGCCGGCACCGCGGCGGCCTGCTCGCCGGCCAGCAGGTCCGCCGCGACTGCACTGCCCTGACTGGCCAGCACGGCCGCGGCCGCCGCGGTGGCCGGCAGCGGTCCGGGCACCAGTTCACGCCCGCAGGCGCCGAGGATGACCGCGGTGTCGGCGAAGCTGCCGCCGGCTCCGCCGTGCTCCTCGGGCACCCCGGCGAGAAAGACGCCGAGCTCGGCGATCTCACCGAGCAGGCCCCGCCAGGCGTCTGCGGGAACGTCCACCTCGTCGCGGACCAACGACCGGACCTGACGGGCCCGCGCCCACCCCGCGACGGCCTCGACGGCGGCCCGCTGCACTTCTGACGTGGCGATTGTCACGGTATCTCCTCCACACGATTTACCGTTCACGGATATTAGAACCTGTTCTAATAATGTAGGGTTACACCAATACCAGGGTTGCCGCCAGAGCGGCGGCCCGGTTCGGAAATCAGACGACACATCAGAACTGGAGGATCAATGGACGCATTCGGCTCCGGGAAAGTCGCCGCCCCATCGGTCCCCGCCGCTGCGTCCGCACCACCGGTCGCCACCCCCACCACCGGCGCCGAGGTCGGCTCGGCCGCCCAGCGCGAACGCCGCCGCCGCATCCTCGATGCGACGCTGGCCCTGGCCAACAAGGGCGGCTACGACGCCGTGCAGATGCGCGCCGTGGCCGAGAAGGCCGACGTGGCGGTGGGCACTCTGTACCGCTACTTCCCGTCCAAGGTGCACCTGCTGGTCACCGCGCTGGCCCGCGAACTCGAGAACGTGGAGAGCCGCGTCGACCGCACCCAGCTGCCCGGCGACACCGCCACCGAACGACTCAAGCACGTACTGGGCATGATCACCGTGGCCATGCAGCGCGAGCCGCTGCTCACCGAGGCCATGACCCGGGCCTTCATGTTCGCCGACGCCTCGGCGGCCGGCGAGGTCGAACGCGTCGCGTCGATCATCGACCGGCTCTTCGCCGGCGCGATCCTCGATCCGGCCGACCCGGACGCCACGCCCACCGATCAGGACCTGGCCATCGCCCGCGTCCTGGCCGACGTGTGGATGTCCAACCTGGTCCAGTGGCTCACCCGCCGTGCATCGGCGACCGACGTCACCAACCGGATGGCGATGACCGTGGGGCTGCTGCTCGACCGGTGAGCACCGCCGTCGCCCGCCGGTTCCGGGGATCACCTGCCGAATCCCGGCGAATACGGCGAGCCGCCCCGGCTGGATGCGGAAACCCGCGAGACACGCAGTAACCTGTCCTTCCATGGATTCATCAGGCACCCGCGTTCCGGGCGCGCCCGGAACCGGCGACGCCGCGGCTGATTCCGCGCCGAACGCGACCACCCCGGCCCACGCCGCGCCCACCGCGTCCGGCGACGGTGCCGTCGCACCGGAGAGCACCCCGGCCGGACCGGCGCCGAAGAAGAAGGACCGGCACCTCTACCAGATCGACTTCGTGCGGCTGGTGACCTTCGCCGGCGTCGTCCTCGATCACGTCATCCTGTCGATCGCCTCGAGCACCGAGATCGTCGCCCAGGGCATCGGTCTGATCCTGCGCTACACGCGCTACTGCTTCTTCGCACTCACCGGCTTCGTCCTGACCTACCAGTACCGCAACCGCGAACTGCACGCCCCGACGTTCTGGCGACGACGGTTCAAGCTGATCGGTCTGCCCTTCCTCACCTGGTCGCTGTTCTACTGGGTCTACAACCGCTACCGCCGTGGCGGTCTGGACGAGCTGCAGTCCATCGTCGACTCGACCGAATCCATCCGGCTCGCAGTCAAGTCCATCGCCTACGATCTGATTACCGGGCATGCCGCCTACCACCTGTACTTCTTGTCGGTGAGCATGCAGATCTACGTGGTCTTCCCGGCGGTGCTGTGGGTGCTCAAGCGCACCTGGGGATACCACCGGTACCTGCTGCTGGTCAGCGGGACCTTCCACATCTGGCTGCTGTACCACATGGTGCGTCCGCCGCTGCAGATCTTCAGCGACGGCTTCCTCGGCGTGATCTGGCGCTACCTGGGCATCACCTTGCTGCCGTACCAGTTCTTCATCCTCGCGGGCTGTCTGGCCGCGTACCACTTCGAGGGCTTCGGCGCCTTCATGAAGCGCTACAAGTGGCCGCTGGCGCTGGGCAGCCTGGTGGCGATCATCGTGACGCTGGTCTACTACCGGTCCGAGATGCACGCCGGCGAGGAGACCTTCCGCGCCACCAACGTCTTCATGGTGCACAACGCCTTCGCCTACATCGGCATCATCGTGCTGCTGTACCTCGGCGGCACACTGTGGCAGAACCGCCGTACCCCCGGCTCGATCGCCGACACACTGATGCGCAAAGCCGCCGACCGGTCGTTCGCCATCTATCTGGCGCACGTGCTGGCGATCTTCTCGATCATGCCGCTGGTGAACCACTGGGCGGCCGCCAACGGCTGGCGGATCCTGATCACCTACCTGATCGTCTGCGTGATGACCGTCTTCCTGGTGGAGGTGCTGCGACTCAGTCCGGTCAGCCTGATCACCACCGGCCGCAACCGGCTCGACTGGCGAGAACAGAACCCCCTCCGGCAGCTGCCGATCGCCGCCGGATCCATCGCTCTCGGCCTCATCCTCTGGTACGGGGACTGGGCCAGCAGCAAGAGCCTCGGCCAGTTCTTCCTCGGCACCGGGCTGCTGCTGGCCATCGGCGCGGGCGCGGTCCTCTACCGCCGGCGCACCGACCGGGACGAGACCCCGGCCGCCGTCTGATCGGGAGGGCGCCGGCGCGGACTCCGCCCGCCCCGGGTCGCGATTCTCCCCCGCGGATGCGGCGCCGTCAGCGCAGTGCGCTCACCAGTTCGGCGGCCATCTCCGACTTGCCCTGCTTGTTCGGGTGGTACGGCGTCTTCTTGCCGAAGCCCCGGATCCACGGCTGCGCCGAGCAGACGGTGTGGGCGGCGGCCTGATCGAAGCCCACCACTTGGGCGCCGGCGGCCTGTCCGGCCCGCAGGGTGGCCGCCCTGAGCTCCTCGCCGACCGCGGCCGTGGAGACCACCTGCCAGGGTTCGAGCGGCAGCGCCGCGCACGGCGCCTCGTTCACCGACACCACCGGCGGATACTGCACCAGCACCACCCGGGCCTGCGGGGCGCGGGCGCGGACCGCGTGCACCACGTCGACCAGCGTCTGCTGCACCTGCGCGAAGCGGCCCGGATCGGGGAACTGCGAGGGCACCGTGATGGCCTTGCAGAACTGTTCGGCGGGCGCCGGCGGCAGATACAGCCCGGCAGCCAGATTCGAGCAGGCGGAGGTGACGGTGCGGCTGATGTAGCCCACGTCGTTGCCGCCCACGGTGATGGTCACCAGGGAGGCGTCGGCCGGCACCTTGGCCAGCTGTGCTCCGCGCTCCGGGTGTTTCACCGACGGGCGCAGGATGTCCTCGGCGGTGGCACCGGAGCAGCTGGCGTCGATCAGCCGCATGCCGAGTTCGGCGGCCACCCGGCGCGGGTAGTTGTCACTGGTCTGGCCGCATCTGCCGGGCACGGGGTCGCCCTCGCCGGGGCCGGCGGCGAAGGAGCTGCCGAGCGCTGCGTACACCGGTTTCTGCTGCTGGTGAAGCTGCGCGTTGGCCGGAACCACCGAACCGGCGCCGGCGGAGGCATCGTCGACGAGGGTCAGAACGACGGCGGCGATCACCACGGCGACGACTGCCAGGGCAGTGACGACGGCCGCGGTGAGGCGGCGAATGGATGATCGGGGCACGGCGTCCAGTCTCCCACAACTGAATCGCTGCGCCGTTCACCGGACCACGCGGGTGTCAGGCTCCCGCGCGCGTCCGCGGCCCCTGAACGGTCACCCCGGGCCAGAGCACCGAAAGCAGCCCCACCGCCGCGGCCAGCGCACCGAAGAACACCCCCCACAGGCAGGCCTCGGTGGAGACGTAGAGCTGGTCGCGGTTCGCCAGCTCGTTGAAGCCGAAGGAGGCCTCCGGGTTGGCCAGGAACACGATCACCGTGACCACGGCGATCACGGCGACGATCAGTGAGAGACCGGCTGCCACCGTCGACCGGCGGATCACCAGGAACAGACCGGCCAGCAGCAGGAAGACACCCAGCCCCACCGTCCAGGCGGCCGGCCGGGAGGCACCGTACTCGCCTCCGCCGGGAAGGGTCCCACCCCAGCCGTCGAGCATGACCGAGTCGGTGGTGGCCACATCGGCGCCGCGCACGGACAAGCGCATCCACGGACCGAAGCTGAACGCCACCATCAGCAGGCCGCCGAGGACGGTGGCGCCGGCGGCGAAGAGTTGCGCGGATGTCCGCGCCGACTGCCGAACGTCGGTCATGGCGGTGCCGCCTTCCGTCAGGGGCGGCGGTTCAGCTCTCGCGCGATCGCCGGCCAGGTGGTGTGCAGATCCTGCTCCCAGTACTGCCAGGAATGGCTGCCGGCCGGGCGGGTGATGACCGTCTGGTCCACGCCCGCCTGCGTCAGCGCCTGCCGCATCTGCTGGGTGCAGCTGTATACGGTAGCCTCGATCGCCCCGCCCAGAAGAATCTGGTCCGCCAGAACCAGAGGATCACCGTTCACCAGGCGGGCCCCGAGCGTGTCGTACTGTCCGGGCAGCCCGGTGCCGCTGGTCATGATCACCTTGGTTCCGCGCAGCCGGGCGGCGTTGAGATACGGATCGTTGGCCTTCCACCCGGGCCCGTCGAGCGGGCCCCACATGTTGGTGACGTCACCGCGGCCGCGGTCTTCGACGACGGTGCGGATGTAGGCCTGGCCGAGCGGGTCGCTGGTGCGGGCGCAGCCGCTGTAAGCGGCGGCCACCCGGTAGAGCCGGGGAGCGGCGATCGCCAGATTCAGCACCGAGGTGCCGGCCATCGAGATGCCGGCGACGGCGTTCCTGCCGGTGGCCCCGAGGTAGTCGTCGAGCACCGGCGGGAGTTCCCGGGTGAGGAAGGTCTGCCATTTGTTGCGCCCGAGCACCGGGTCGTCGCGCTGCCAGTCGGTGTAGTACGAGAAGGCGCCGCCGACCGGGGTGACCACGTTGACGTGCTTGCCGCGGAAGAACTGCGCGTAGTCGGTCTTGACGTCCCAGCTGGCCGAGTCCTCGCCGCCGCCCGCACCGTTGAGCAGGTAGAAGGTGGGCGCCGGAGTGGACCGGTCGGCGGGCCGCAGGACGTCGAGCGCGATGGCCCGGCCCATGGCGGCCGACTGGACGTACAGGCGCTCGGACTGCGCACCGGTGCTCTGGTGCGAGATGATCCGCGCCGACTGGGCCGCCGAGGCCGGGGTAGCTGAGACCGGGGACGCCACGGTCGCGGTTCCAGTGACCGCCAGCAGGACGACGAGGACTGCGCGCAGCAGCTGCCGCGAGCGCACCGGCCACTTCGGCATACGAATCACTCCTGCCTCACAAAGCACAATAACCACAACGGTAACAGACGTGGTGCGGCGGTCTGTGGCTGTCGGTTCCCGAGACGCGAATCGGCTCCCGAGACCGGTCAGCCGGTCGCGGGAGCCGAAAACGGTCTCGGGAGGAGCGGCTCAGTAACCGCGGCGGGCCAGCGACAGCCCCAGGGCGAAACCGGAGGTCGCGATGCCGATGATGGAGACGATGAGCACCGTCCACAGGCCGTAGCCGGTGGACAGGTCCGCGGCGACACCGGCCGCCCGCTCCAGTCCCTTGGTCGCATCCGAGTCGAGCACCCCGTTGGCGGGGCTGTCGAGGTAGACGAAGCAGGTGATCGTCGAGGCCAGCGAGAAGATGAGTCCGGCGGCCGCGCCGGAGACCTGATTGCGACGCATCAGCAGCGGGATCGACGAGATCAGCAGCAGCGCACCGAAGGCCAGCGTCCAGGCGCCGCCGGCGGTGCCGTGATCGGCCATCACGGTCTTGATGTCGGCGAAGTCGTTCAGCTCACGCGGCAGGCCCGACGAGGCCACCGAACCGAGGCCGGTCAGCGAAACCCAGGCACCGTCGTTGTTCACCGGCCGGACGGTGAGCCAGTTGAGGCAACTGAAGATCACCCCGAAGGCGCCGGCGAGGGCCATCAGGACCCCCAGCCACCGGAGCCGGTCGACCTCGTTCGGCGCCAGATCCGATCCCTGGTCCGCCGGCGTATGCGCACTGCTCATGACTTCCTCCACATCGATGCATCCAGATGTCCCGCACCCCCTGCGCGGGCCCACCGGCCGAGCGTATCCCGGCAGATCGGCGAGCAGATCGCTTCGCGCGCAACCTGGTACAGGATGACGAGCACTCGTTGATGCAACGCCGCCGCCACGCTAGGCGTGGCGGCGGCGTACGGCTCGATCAGGTCAGGCCTGCGGCGGCTGACCCTGCGGCGGCTGACCCTGCGGCGGCTGACCCTGCGGCGGCTGACCCTGCGGCGGCTGACCCTGCGGCGGCTGACCGGTGTAGCCCTGCGGGGCCTGACCGCCCGGAGCCTGCGGCTGCCCGAAGCCCTGCGGGGCGGGCGGCGCCTGCGGCCCGCCGAAGCCCTGCGGCGCCTGACCACCCGGGGCCTGCGGCCCGCCGAAGCCCTGCGGTCCGAAGCCGCCGGGAGCACCGAGCTGCGCCGGAGCGGCGTCGTCGAACTGGGCCGGACGCAGCGTCACCGCGACGGCGGCGGCACCGGCCAGCAAACCAAGCAGAGCACCGGCCAGCGCCAGCCACAGGCCGATCCCGGCGCTGACGTCTATCCCGGAGCGCGGGCTGCTCTTGAACACCGAGTCGGCCGGTGCGGATACAAAGACGATCGTCGCGATGGTGGCGGCGAGTCCGCCCAGCAGTGCGATCACCGCACCGATACCGGGGAACCGACGAACGCCGATCAGAATCGCGCCGATCGCCACGATCACACCGAGGATGATCGTCCAGATTCCCGGGCTCTTGGTACGGTCTTCGATCTCTGACGCATCACCGAGGGACTCATTTCCAAGTTCATTCTCGGCCGCCTCAGCGATTTCCGGAGGCAGCCCTGAGGTATCGAGATCGACATTGGCGTCTGCCGATCCCATGCCGGTGACCGTCAGCTCGGCGCTGTAGCTGAACTCCATCCCCATCTCCGAGACGTCCTCGTCCATGCTCATCGACGCCCAGGTCAGGAAGCTCCCGACGATCAGCAGAATGGCCGCCACTCCGGCGACCACCGCGATGATCAGCCGGCGCTGCGAGCTCGGGCCGGTCGGCGCCAGCAACGCGGCCGAGGCCGACGGATTAGCGGGCCCCGCGGGCGGGAATCCCGGCACGGGCCGGAAGCCGGGTTCGGGTGGGGATTGGGTCCGGGCGGAACCGGATTCGGTCCGGAGGTCATCGAGATTCATCTCCCAGTCGTCTGGCGCACCGGAGCTCGGCACGGCGATCGTCATGACACCAGAAATCGTTGCACACCGTCGCCGGCAAAGCACCCATTCGGCGCAGTCGTCCGAATGACCCTCACGGCCGGGCGGCAGCGGAGACCACCCGGATGCGGCTGGGGCCGCCCGGAATTCCGGGCGGCCCCAGCCGTCGTCTCCACTGTCGCGAGATCAGCCCGCGTCGCCCTCGGCGACCTCGGTGAGCTCACCCGGACCGTCCGGTACCTCGCGCGGACGCTCGGTACCGCTGAAGGTGAACGTGGCGTCCTCGCCGTCGCCTTCGCCGTCCCAGCCCTCGACGTCGATCAGCACGATCTGACCGGCGCCGATCTCGTTGAACAGGATCTTCTCGGAGAGCTGATCCTCGATCTCGCGCTGGATGGTCCGGCGCAGCGGACGGGCACCGAGCACCGGGTCGAAGCCGCGCTTGGCGAGCAGCTGCTTGGCCCGATCGGTCAACTCCAGATCCATGTCCTTGGCCTTGAGCTGCTCCTCCACCCGGCCGATCATCAGGTCGACCATCTGAATGATCTCGTCCTGCGTCAGCTGGTGGAAGACGATGACGTCGTCGATACGGTTCAGGAACTCCGGGCGGAAGTGCTTCTTCAGCTCGTCGTTGACCTTCAGCTTCATCCGCTCATAGTTCGAGCCGGAGCCGTCGTCCTTCGAGAAGCCCAGCCCCACCGCCTTGGAGATGTCGCTGGTGCCCAGGTTGGACGTGAAGATCAGCACCGTGTTCTTGAAGTCCACCGTGCGGCCCTGACCGTCGGTCAGCCGACCGTCCTCGAGGACCTGCAACAGGGTGTTGTAGATCTCCGGGTGAGCCTTCTCGATCTCGTCGAACAGCACCACCGAGAAAGGCTTGCGGCGCACCTTCTCGGTGAGCTGGCCGCCCTCGTCGTAGCCGACGTACCCGGGAGGGGCGCCGAACAGCCGCGACGCGGTGAAGCGGTCGTGGAACTCGCCCATGTCGATCTGGATGAGCGCGTCGTCCTCGCCGAACAGGAAGTTGGCCAGCGCCTTGGACAGCTCGGTCTTACCCACACCGGACGGGCCGGCGAAGATGAACGAGCCGGACGGGCGCTTGGGGTCCTTCAGACCGGCGCGGGTGCGGCGGATGGCCCGCGAGACCGCCTTGACGGCGTCCTCCTGGCCGATGATCCGCTTGTGCAGCTCCTCCTCCATGCGGAGCAGACGGGTGGTCTCCTCCTCGGTGAGCTTGAACACCGGGATACCGGTCCAGTTGCCCAGCACCTCGGCGATCTCTTCGTCGGACACCTCGGCGACCACGTCCAGATCACCCGCACGCCACTGCTTCTCGCGCTCGGCGCGCTCGGTGATGAGCTGCTTCTCCTTGTCCCGCAGGCTCGCCGCCTTCTCGAAGTCCTGCGCGTCGATCGCCGACTCCTTCTCCTTGCGGGCGTCGGCGATGCGGTCGTCGAACTCGCGCAGGTCCGGCGGAGCGGTCATCCGGCGGATGCGCATGCGCGCGCCCGCCTCGTCGATCAGGTCGATGGCCTTGTCCGGCAGGAACCGGTCGTTGATGTACCGGTCGGCCAGGGTGGCCGCGGCGACCAGTGCGGCGTCGCTGATCGAGACCTTGTGGTGCTGCTCGTAGCGGTCGCGCAGCCCCTTGAGGATCTCGATGGTGTGCTCCACCGACGGCTCACCCACCTGCACCGGCTGGAAGCGGCGCTCGAGGGCGGCGTCCTTCTCGATGTACTTGCGGTACTCATCGAGCGTGGTGGCGCCGATGGTCTGCAGCTCGCCGCGGGCCAGCTTCGGTTTGAGGATGCTGGCCGCGTCGATCGCACCCTCGGCGGCGCCGGCACCGACCAGCTGATGCAGCTCGTCGATGAACAGGATGATGTCGCCGCGGGTGTTGATCTCCTTGAGCACCTTCTTCAGGCGCTCTTCGAAGTCACCGCGGTAGCGGCTGCCAGCCACCAGCGAACCCAGGTCCAGGGTGTAGAGCTGCTTGTCCTTGAGCGTCTCGGGGACGTTGCCGGCCACGATGGCCTGCGCCAGCCCCTCGACGACGGCGGTCTTGCCGACGCCGGGCTCACCGATCAGCACCGGGTTGTTCTTGGTGCGCCGGGACAGCACCTGCATGACCCGCTCGATCTCCTTCTCACGGCCGATGACCGGATCCAGATTGCCCTCGCGGGCGGCGGTGGTCAGGTTGCGGCCGAACTGATCGAGCACCAGCGAACTCGACGGGGTGCCCGAGTCGCCGGACGACCGGCCGCCGGTGCCCGCTGCCTCGGGCTCCTTGCCCTGGTAGCCGGACAGCAGCTGGATGACCTGCTGGCGCACCCGGTTGAGGTCGGCGCCCAGCTTCACCAGGACCTGCGCGGCCACGCCCTCGCCCTCGCGGATCAGGCCGAGCAGGATGTGCTCGGTGCCGATGTAGTTGTGGCCCAGCTGCAGCGCCTCGCGCAGGCTCAGCTCCAGCACCTTCTTGGCGCGCGGGGTGAAAGGGATGTGCCCGGACGGCGCCTGCTGGCCCTGCCCGATGATCTCCTCGACCTGGCTGCGCACGGCCTCGAGCGAGATGCCGAGGGACTCGAGGGCCTTGGCGGCCACACCCTCGCCCTCGTGGATCAGCCCCAGCAGGATGTGCTCGGTGCCGATGTAGTTGTGATTGAGCATCCGCGCTTCTTCTTGAGCCAGGACGACGACCCGGCGTGCGCGGTCGGTGAACCGTTCGAACATTGGTCTCCTTGTTGTCTCGTCCCGGCGGCGAGCCCGGAATCAACGCGTGGGGCGGAGGATAGCGCCGCTGCCCGTCCCTCCACTGTAGTGGTCTGCGGCCAGGCTGCCACGCTTACCTCGGTCCCACCGTCGCCCAGGATCGTCGACGGGGGTTCTGCCGGTCTCAACGCCGCACGCTGGGCTTGTGTTCCCGGCGCCGTACGCCCTGAGCGAACGACGCTCAAGGCGCCTCCCGTGTCCGGGCACCGGGGCCGCGTGCGCCCGTGGTTGGATTGACCGCATGGCTGAGCTGACTGTGGCCGGACGCACCGTCCACCTGGGATCGGGCCGCCTCGGGATGGGCTCGCTGGCGCTGGTGCTGTCGGCGCTGCTGGCGATCACCGCGGGTCTGGTGATGTGGGGCCGGCCGGACGCCTCGTTCAGCGCCGGCGACGGACTGCTGCGCTCCTATCAGCACGAGCCGTCCACCGCCTGGGCCATCGACGACGCCGATCTGCCCGGCTATTCCGGCAGCGGCGCGATCACCGTCGACGATCACGCCGGCGACGACTGGCTGCTCGCCTATCCGAGCGGACTGGGCCGCAGCATCGTGCTGGTGGACGGATCCAGCGGCCGCCGGCAGTGGAGCGCACCGGTCCGGGTGGGCCTGGGCGACTGCGCGATCAACGCCGACCATCAGATCGGCTGCGCGATCAAACTCGGCGACGTGGACGACGGCTTCTACCGGGCCGACCACGGCACCGGCGAGCTCGAACGGGTCGGCGACCTCGACGACACCGCCCGGGTGACCGCGGTGGGCCGGAACTTCCTGCGTGTGAACCAGACCGGCTACCAGGCCGGACTGCGCACCCTCGAGGGCCGGGAGATCTGGAGCCGGGTCTTCGCCGCCGCCGTCACCCCGTCGTACCGGCACGGCACCCTGACCGCCGAGACCGCCGACGGCTCGGGCTTCGTGCTGGACCCGAAGACCGGGGACGACATCACCGCCTGCACCGACTGCCGGGTCCGGGTGTATCCCGGCGGCGTCCTGCTCGACCGCACCGCGCTCGACGACCGCTCGGTGAGCGTCCACCCGCGCAGGGGCTCGACCGTCGCCTCCCGGCCGGTGCGGTCGGTGGCCGGTCTGACCGTGCTGAATCAGCCGTCGACGCTGCCCGTGCTCACCGCCACCGGCTCGTCGGCGTTCCTGTCCACCTCCGGGCATTTCGAGATCATCGACCCGGCGACCGGGGACCTGCTCTGGCAGATTGCCGACGACTCGCTGTCCAAGGCCAACTCGCGGCCCTGCGGGGACACCATCGCACTGGCCAGGCTCGACCGTTCACGGGTGTTCTTCGACCTGGCCGACGGCACCCGGCTCGGCGAACTCCCGCCGCCCGCGGTGGACCAGCCGGACCGGGACCTGGACAAGCTGGACTGCGTGGGCTCGGCCGGGCACGTCGTGGTCTACGGCTCGGGCAGTCAGCTGACCGCCTACGACGCCGACGCCGGGAAGACCGCGTGGATGCTGCCGATCAACGGCACCGCCGGCATCGTCGACGGCTACCTGGTGCTCACGCAGGGCACCTCGCTGTCGGTGCTGCGGCCCAACTGATCGTCGGGGCACCGCCGCTCCGGCGTTCCGGCGGAGTCAGCCGGCGAGGAAGGACTGCAGTGCCGCGGAGTACATCGGCACGTCGGCGGCGGCCATCAGCTCGCGGGCGCTGTGCATGGCCAGCTGCGGCGCCCCCACATCCACGGTCCGCAGTCCCGTGCGGGTGGCGGTGAGCGGACCGATGGTCGAGCCGCAGGGCAGGTCGGCGCGGTGCACGTAGCGCTGCAGCGGCACCCCGGCCGCCTCGCATGCGAGCGCGAACTCGGCCTCGCCGAGCGCATCGGAGGCGTAGCGCAGATTCTGATTGACCTTGAGCACCGGTCCCCCGCCGAGCGCGATGCGATGGGACGGCTCGTGGCGGTCCGGGTAGTTCGGGTGGGTGCCGTGGGCCATGTCCCCGGAGACGCAGATGCTGCGGGCCATCGTCCGTAGGAAGTCCTCGCGGTCGCCGCCGTCGGCGGTGACCAGCCGTTCGCAGACGGTGACCAGGAAGTCGGAGGCGGCGCCGCGTTCGGAACCGGAACCGACCTCCTCGTGGTCGAAGAGCGCGAGCATCGGTACGCTGCCCGGCCCGGCCGGTGCCGCATCGAGCAGGGCCCGCAGGCCCGCGTAGCAGGTGCCCTGATTGTCCAGCCGCGGCGCGCTGAGCAGTGAGGAGTCGGTGCCGATCAGGCGCGAGGGCGTCACCTCGTGGGTCATCAGCTCCCAGCCGAGCACCCGGTCCGGATCGAGACCGTGGCGGCGGGCCACCCAGGCGACGATCGGCAGCTCGTCGCCGCCCGTGCTGCGCACCGCGTTCACATGCTGCTGCGGGTTCAGGCTCACCCCCTTGCGGTCCTCGGAGAGGTGGATGGCCAGTTGCGGCACGCGCAGGATCGGCTCGTCGACGTGCACCAGCCGGTGCTCGACACCGTCCTCGCCGGCGAAGGCGAGCCGCCCGGACAGGCCCAGGTCCCGGTCCAGCCAGGAGTTCAGCCACGCTCCGCCGTACGGCTCGAGCGCCACCACGGGCAGCCCGGCCCGGTCCACATCCGGATGCTGCTTGACCCGCAGGTTGGGGCTGTCGGTGTGCCCGCCGACGATGCGCAGCACCGGTGCGGCGTCGATCCCCGCCGGGATCAGGTCGGGCACGATCGCGCTCAGCGGCCCGAGCGCGGTGCCGTTCCAGGCGATGATCGAGCCGCCGCGGATCACATAGCACCGCCCGGCCACCGCCCCGGACCAGCTGTTGCTCTCCCGGAGCTGCCGGTAACCGGCGCCCTCGAGGGCCGCGGCGACCGTCTCGCAGACGTGGAACGGCGACGGTGAGGCGTCGATGAAGGCCGCGAGGCCGTCGGCGGTGGCGCTGGTGGCGATCATCGGATCATGCCGTGGCGAGCACCGCGTCGAGGGCCGAGTAGAACAGGCCGAGGCCGTCGTCACTCGGTCCGGTCAGCGCCTCGACGGCGTGCTCCGGGTGCGGCATCAGGCCCACCACCCGGCCGTCGGCGCTGGCGATCCCGGCGATGTCGAGCTGACTGCCGTTCGGGTTGTCGCCGGCGTAGGTGAAGACGATGCGGCCCTCGCCCTTGAGTTCCTCGAGGACCTCGTCGGAGGCCTGGTACCGGCCCTCGCCCGACTTGAGCGGGATCAGGATCTCGGCGCCCGGCTCGAAGCGTGAGCTCCAGGCGGTGCTGGTGGATTCGACCTTGAGCCACTGATCGCGGCAGATGAAGTGCAGGCCCTCGTTGCGGGTGAGGGCACCCGGCAGCAGCCCGGCCTCGCACAGGATCTGGAAGCCGTTGCAGATGCCCAGGACCGGCATGCCCTTCCCGGCGGCGGCGACCACTTCGCCCATCACCGGGGCGAATTTGGCGATCGCGCCGCAGCGCAGGTAGTCGCCGTAGGAGAAGCCGCCGGGGACGATGACCGCGTCGACGCCCTTGAGGTCGGCGTCGCCGTGCCACAGCGACACCGGCTCGCCGCCGGCGAGCTTCACGGCCCGGGCGGCGTCGACGTCGTCGAGGGTGCCCGGGAAGGTGATGACTCCGATACGCGCGCTCATCGGGCGATCACTCCGCGACGCGGCTGACGCGGAAGTTCTCGATGACCGTGTTGGTCAGCAGTTCCTCGGCGATCCGCTCCAGGGCCGCGTCGTCGACGCTGCCGTCCACTTCGAGTTCGAATCGCTTGCCCTGCCGGACATCCGAGACGCCGGCGTAGCCGAGGCGGCCGAGCGCCCCCACGATCGCCTGTCCCTGCGGGTCCAGAATCTCAGCCTTCGGCATCACATCGACCACTACACGCGCCATGGCCGTCACTCTACCGTGCAGGTGGCGGCGCGACCGAACTGCGGCGGGGGGGATCTCGATACACCCGGCTCGTTCCTCGCCGGGCACTCGATCACCAAGGGAACGGCACGCCCCCACCGCACGCGATCACCAAGGGAACGGCACCTCCTCGCCGGGCACTCGATCACCAAGGGAACGGCACGCCCCCACGGCACGCACTCACCAAGCGAACGTCACGCCCCCACCGCACGCAATCACCAAGAGAACGGCACGCCCACCACGGGACTCGATCGCCAAGGGAACGGCACGTCCCGAAAGGCACGCGATCACCCGACCAATCGGCGCCCCACGGGCTAAGCGGAAAAACTTCGGCGACGTAACCGACCGTGGAGGTCGGTCACGTCGCCGAAGTTGTGGCGGGTACCGGTCAGAGGGCGGCTTCGACGGCGGCGGTCACCTCGGGAGCGTCCGGGACGGTCTTCGGACGGAACCGGGCGAGCACGTCGCCGTTCTTGCCCACCAGGAACTTCTCGAAGTTCCACTGCACGTCACCGGCCTCGCCGTCCGCATCCGGGGTCTGTGTGAGCGCGGCGTAGAGCGGGTGCTGGTCGTCGCCCTTGACGTCGGCCTTGGCCAGCAGCGGAAAGGTGACGCCGTAGCTGGTGGAGCAGAAGGTGGCGATCTCCTCGGCGGTGCCCGGCTCCTGGCCCATGAACTGGTTGCACGGCATGCCGATCACGGTCAGGCCCCGCGGGCCGTAGGTCTGCGCGAGTTCCTCGAGCTGGGTGTACTGCGGGGTCAGACCGCACTTGGAGGCCACGTTGACGATCAGGAGCGGACCGGAGAAGTCCGCGAGGGAGAGAGCCGAACCGTCGAGCGCCTGAACCGGGATGTCTTTGATGGAACCGTTCGTCATGGCGCCATGCTACGGAACCCGGCGGCCCGCTGCCCGGCGTAGCGTGAGGAGCTATGGACCGCGAGGACCATGCCTTCGACTTCGCCGCCGCACCGCCGCGCAGTGCGCCGGGGGTCGCCTCCATGGTCGGGTACCGCACCGCCGCCGACAGCCCCATCCCGCACCGGGGTCTGCCTTCCTCCCGGCTCACCTTCATCGTCTCGCTCGACGACGGGGTCGAGGCGGCGGCCACCGCGGAAGCGCTGCCGCAGGCCGCGCCCGCACCGCTGATCCTCGGCGGCCTGCACACCCGGGCCAGCTATGTGACGCAGCGCCGCGGGCAGAGCGGGATCCAGCTGGCCGTTCATCCGCTGGCCGCCCGCGCACTGTTCGGTGTCCCGGCCGCCGAACTCCCGCTCACCGATTTCAACGGCACGCCGGTGCTCGGCCGGTGGTCGGCACGCCTGCCGCAGGCGGCCGCCGACGCCGGAGACTGGCCGCAGCGCTTCGCCCTGATCGCCGGAGCCCTGACCGACCGCTGGAACGACGCCGGTCATGCGGGCGACCAGGTCCGTCCCGAACTCGCCTACGCGTGGCACCTCCTCGACCGGTCCCGCGGACGGATCCCGATCACGGCCCTCGCTGACGCCGTCGGGTTCACGCCGCGCCACCTCGGCACCCTCTTCCACCGCGAGACGGGCCGCTCCCCCAAGCAGATCGCCGGCCTCATCCGGTTCGAGCGGGCCTCGTCGCTCATCGCCGCACAGGTGAACGCGCGCGGCGACACCGACCTCGCCGGCGTCGCGGCGGCGACGGGCTTCAGCGACCAGGCGCATCTCACCCGGGAGTTCACCCGCTACTGCGGCACCGGGCCGCGGCAGTGGATCACCGAGGAACTCCGAAACATTCAAGACGGCGGGCACGGGGCGCGCGCAGTCTTGAACCATGACTGAACACGAGAACCCCCAGACCAGTGCCCCGGCGGGACCGTCGCTCTTCGCCGCCTTCAAATCCGACGACGCCGACCGCCTCATCGGCTACCTCACCGAGGTCTTCGGCTTCGTCCTCACCGCACGCTACGAGGACGACGGCAAAGTCGCCCACGCCGAGCTTCGGTGGCCGGAGGGCTCCGGCGGCGTGATGCTCGGCGACCGGCGCAGAGACGGCGAGACGTGGACGCCGCAGCCCGGCGCCCAGGGCTGCTATGTGGTGACCGCCGATCCGGACGCCCTCTGTGAGCGGATCACCGGCCACGGCGCAGAGATCATCGCCCCGATCGCGGACACCCCGTACGGCAGTCGCGAGTTCGCCGTCAAAGACCCGGAGGGCAATCTGTGGTCGTTCGGCAGCTATCCCGGAGCACCGCTTCCGGCCGCGAAGTAGACCACTGCCTCGATCCCTCGGCGCTCGCACCGGTCGGTGTGAGCGCCGAAGACCGTCGCCGATCGACGCGGCGTCCCGGGTGACGGTGATCAGCATCACCAGTTATTGCTTTGTCGCAATAGTTGCGTGGGCGTAAGTTGTTTCGGGTGTCCACCTCCACCTCCACCGAAGCCGCCACCGCGGTGGTCGCGGATCTGGTGGACCGGATCCTGGTGCTCCAGTACCCGCGGTTGGCCGAGTCGCTGGTCACCGAGGAGCTCACCGTGACCCAGCTGCGGATCCTCTTCGTCCTGGCCCGCCGCCATCAGGCGATCGCCACGCACGAGGTGGCCGAGGCCGTCCGGCTGTCGCTGCCCGCCACCGGGCGAGCCGTCGACCGGCTGGTCTGCGCCGGGCTGGCGGACCGGAAGGAAGACGAGCACGACCGCCGGGTCAAACTCGTCGCCCTGACCGCGGCCGGCATCGACCTGCTCCGCGAGCGCTTCCAGCTCGAGTCGCAGGAGCTGCGCGAACTGCTCTCGATCCTGCCCCGAGCCGTCCGCGACCGCCTGACCGCCGCCGTCTCCGAGGCACTGACGTACCTGCCGGAGGTACCCCGCCTGCAGGTGCTGAACGACTGACGCCCGCAGGACCGGCACCCGCCCACCGTCACCCGATCGACCCCACGCCCACCACCGACCCCGTGAGGAAGTCCATGACCACCAACGCTCCCCCGCACGAGCCAGAGAAGCTCGGCCGCGACGTCTTCGTCGTGGCCGGCGTCGTCGTGCTCGGCGCCATCATGTCGATTCTGGACGTGACCGTCGTCTCGGTGGCCCAGCCGGCCTTCACCAACGACTTCAACACCAACACCGCCGGCGCCGCCTGGTCGATGACCGGCTACACGTTGGCGCTGGCCGCCGTCATCCCGATCTCCTCGTGGGCGGCCTCCCGGTTCGGCACCAAGAAGGTCTATCTCACCTCACTGGTGGTCTTCATCCTCGGCTCGGCGCTGTGTGCCCTGGCCTGGAGCATCGGCTCGCTGGTGGCCTTCCGGATGATCCAGGGCTTCGGCGGCGGTCTGCTCATGCCGATCGGCATGATGATCATGACCCGCGCAGCCGGACCCGAGCGGGTCGGCTCGGTGATGGCGATTCTGGGTGTGCCGATGCTGCTCGGCCCCATCTGCGGCCCCATCCTCGGCGGCTGGCTGATCGAGGTCGCCTCCTGGCACTGGGTCTTCCTGATCAACATCCCGATCGGCATCGTCGCGCTGGTCTACGCCTGGTTCGCCCTCAAGGACGATGCGCAGCCGTCGCCGGCCAAGATCGACTTCGTCGGCCTGGCCATGCTCTCGCCCGGCCTGGCGCTGTTCCTGTTCGGCGTCTCGTCGTCGGCCGAGCACCGCACCTTCAACAACGTGAGCGTCTACGTTCCGGCGATCATCGGCGCCGCCCTGATCGCCGGCTTCATCTGGCACGCCTTCCACGCGAAGCACCCGCTGCTGGATCTGCGGCTGTTCCGCAATCCGGTGCTGCGCACGGCGACCATCTGCATGGTCTTCTTCATGATCGCCTTCTTCGGCGCGTCGCTGCTGTACCCGCAGTACTTCATCCTGGTGCGCGGTGAGACCACCCTGATGGCCGGCCTGCTGCTGGCCCCGCAGGGCATCGGTTCGATCCTGACCATGCCGATCGCGGGCAAGCTGACCGACAAGATCGGCCCGGGCAAGGTGGTGCTTCCGGGTCTGGTGCTGATCACCATCGGCGTCGCGATCTTCACCACCCTCGACACCGACACCTCGTACTGGCTGCTCGGCGGCGCCCTGTTCATCCAGGGCCTGGGCATGGGTATGACCATGATGCCGATCATGTCGGCGGCGCTGGCCACCCTGCGTGGCGCCGAGGTGGCCGACGGTTCGACGCTGGTCAACGTGGTCCAGCAGACGAGCGCGTCGATCGGCACCGCGGTGATGACGGTGATCTTCACCAGCCTGCTCGGCCCGTTCACCCTGCGGCTGATCAACACCGGCGGCGACGAGGCCAAGGCCGGCGCGATCCTCAAGGAGGCGACGGAGCAGGGCGTGACCCCGCTGGATCTGCTCGGCGACGCGGCATCGGCCTACGGCACCACGTTCATCGTGGCCACGGTGCTGGTGGCGCTGACCGTGATCCCAGCGCTGTTCCTGCCGCGCCGCAAGATGGTCGCGGCCGTGGAGGAGGGTGTGGACGTCAGCGCCCCACCGCCCGTCATGCACTGACGCCCGCCGTGCACTCAAGTGCGCGAGACGAACGCCTCGACGGCGCCCCGGTACACCGCCGGGGCGTCGTCGTGTATCAGGTGCCCGGCACCGGGCACGCGCAGATACTGCGCCCGCGGGTTTCGCCGCGCCATCTGCGCCATCTGACCGGGCGGAGTGACCGAGTACTCGGCCTCCAGCAGCAGCGACGGCGCCTGCACCGCCTCCCACGGCGTCCAGAAGTCGCGGCCGCCCCATTCTTCGGCGAGGCGGGTCCAGACGTCGATCCGGCCGTGCAGCCGGCCGTCGTCGAAGGCCTCGTAGAAGTAGCGGCCGGCGACCGGGCCGAACAGCGCCTGCGCCTCGCTCTCGCCTGCGAAGCGCTCGGGCCAGCTGGCGAACCAGGGCTGCCAGGTGCCGG
>NZ_JBJURU010000007.1:0-45454 GCF_046098115.1 Gordonia sp. VNK21
CCCGTTCGCCACTCGAGTACCCAGCAAGCTGGGCCTTTCCGTTCGACTTGCATGTGTTAAGCACGCCGCCAGCGTTCGTCCTGAGCCAGGATCAAACTCTCCGAACAAAAATCAAAACCCCCACCACCAACCCCACAAAAGGGCCGGCAACAGAAGATTTCAACACAACGATCAGAGAACAAAAACCTGACCAAAAAACAATCCAAAAAAAGAATTGACTGGCAAAAAACAATCAAAAAATCATTCCCTGTACCAGCCAAAAAATGCGGCACAAGAAAATCCATCACACACTATCGAGTTCTCAAAGAACACACACCCACCAACACCACCCCACCAAAAAATGGAGCGAACTTCAGTGAACATCTGTTGCGCCACCCGAATCCGGGCAACTGTTCCAGCGTACCAGAACGTGATGTCCTGGGCATGATCCACCGCTGTTCGTAATCGGAACAGTGCCGGATCTCGGCTGGCCGTCTCGGCGGCGGGCCGCTTTGACTTGGATTAAGTTACGCAGATGTCGTGCGGTAGGCAAATCGCCAGGTCGCCGGATGGAGATCCGGGCGTCATCGCAGGTCAGCGACGTACATGCGGTGGCGCACAGGCCCCGAAACAGTCGAACACGCCGCCGGACGCCTGTGTAATCCCGGTCACTCCCGACCTGGCCGATCGGTCAGGTGTCGGCCACCGTTCGGTCAGTTCCCCTGCCGACCTGCGGTTTCTAGCGTCGAAGGCATGGCCCTCACGACGCTCGACCAGGCACCGCACACCGCTTCGCAGGCCGGAGACGCTGCTCCGGCGTGGCAGATGTGCGACGGACGCGTACAGCACGGGCTGACTCTCGACGAGCTCAGCGATGCCAGTGTCGTGGCCGGTCTCGAATCGCTGGTGAGCGCCGGCCGGCTGCGGGGCCGGGAGGCCTTCGAGGCGGCGGCAGTGCAGGTGATCACCGACTGCGCCGACTCCCCGCAGCGCGCCTGGCAGGCGTTCTACCGGAACTCGGTGGCCCAACTGCGCGACGGATCCTCGCCCTTCGCCCCGGTCCATCGCCGGGCCCGGTCGCTGCTGGCGGGCGAGAGCGTGCTGGAAGTGGGCTGCTGCTTCGGATTCCTGGCCCTGCAATGCGCCCAGGACGGGATGACGGTCAGCGCGCTGGACCTGTGCACGGGAGCACTGGACCTGCTCGCCACTGCCGCCGAGGACTTCGCCGTGCCGCTGACCACCGTCTACGGCGACGCCCGGGCCCTGCCGTGCGCGAGCGAGTCGGTGGACACCGTGACCCTGATCCACCTGCTCGAACACCTCGATGAGTCCGAGGTCCCCCAGGCCCTGGCCGAGGCACTGCGGGTGGCGCGCGGGCGGGTGGTGGTGGCGGTGCCCTTCGAGGAGCAGCCCAGCCCGCACTTCGGTCACCTGCAGCGGCTGACCGTCGACGACCTGCAGCGGTGGGCGGCGCCCTGGACGCACTGCTACGCCGAGATCTTCACCGATCACGGCGGGTGGCTGGTCCTCGACAAGGCCTGAACCGCCGTCGCCCGGCTGCGCCGGCATCCGCCCGTCAGATCAGGCCGCGCTTGCTGGCCACGTAGACCGCGTCGGTGCGCTTGGTGACGCCGAGCTTGTGGATCAGATTCCGGATGTGGAACTTGACCGTCGACTCGGAGATGAACAGCCGACGGCCGATCTCGGCGTTCGACAACCCGCCGGCCAGCAGCCGCAGCACCTCCCGCTCGCGCTCGGTGAGCTCCTCGGAGACGTTCCGCTCCCCCGCCATGGTCCGCATGACGATGGTCGCACTGCGCGGGTCCAAGGCACTGCCGCCGGTGGAGACCGCCCGGATGGCCCGCAGCAGTTCGGTGGTGTCGACGTCCTTGACCACGTAGCCGCGCGCGCCGGCCCGCACAGCCCGGATCACCAGGTCGTCGTCGAGGAAGGTGGTCAGCACCAGGATCGCCACCTCCGGGTGACGCCGGGAGATCTCCTTGATCAGCCGCAGCCCCTCGTATTCGGTGGCCGCGGTCAGCTTCAGATCCACCACCACCACGTCGGGCCTGCCCAGTGCGATCTCGGCCAGCGCCTCGTCGAAGGAGCCCGCCTCCCCGACCACGGCGACCTCGTCGTCCCGGTCGAGCAGCGAGCGGAGCCCCTCGCGCAGCAGGGCGTGATCGTCCACCAGGACCGTCCGGATGGGCCGGCGCTGCGCTGTTCCGCCATCGACACTCACGACGGCTCCTTCCTGTTCGGCTCGGTCGGCCGGTCGGCCGGCACCGGCACGGTGGCCGCGATCCGTACCCCGCCGAGCCGGGAACGGCGGATCCGCACCCGCCCGCCGAGCTCGGCGGCACGGGAGGACATGTTCGCCAGGCCGCGGTGGTGACCGGCCGCGAAGTCGCCCTCCAGTGCGGCCGCCATCAGCGTGCGCAGCCGCTCCGGATCGCCGGAGCCGTCGTCGTCGACGTACAGGGCGATCCGCTCGGCGTCGTAGGCCAGGGTCACCGTCACCTGGGTCGCCCCGGCATGGGCGGAGGCGTTGAACAGCGATTCGCCTGCGATCCGCAGCAGGGCGTGCTGCACATCGCCGGGCAGTTCCCGCGGCCGTCCACGCACCACCACCGCACTGCGCGTGTCCGACGGCAGGTGCAGCGCGCACAGCTGGTCGAGGGTGCCGCGGATGCTCAGCGACGACGCCCCGCTGTCGCCGAGCGTGTAGATGGCCCCGCGCAGCTGCTTCATCGCGTCCCGGCTCAGGCCCACCGCCTTGTCGAGGTGTTCGAGTCCGGCCGGGCTCACCTCGCCGCGGGCCAATTCCATCTGCAGACCGGCCGAGAGCACCGACTGCCCCACCGAGTCGTGCAACTCCCGTGCGATCCGCGAGCGTTCGGTGCTCAGCAGGGTCCGGCGCTGCGCCGCCGACAGCTCCCGCTGGGTGCGCTCGAGTTCGTCGTTGCGTTCGGCGAGTTCGGCCGCCCGCTGATTGGCCTGCGAGAACAGTTCCGCATTGACCAGTGCGACGGTGGCCTGGCCGGCCAGGATGCGCAGCACGATCAGATCGGTCGGGTCCACCGGATGACCGTCGGGCGTCCAGGCCGACAGACCGCCGACCACCTCTCCGTCGAGTTCCACCGGGACGTGCAGATGATGGTCTTCGACGATCGGCGCCGCGAGCACCGCAGCCTCCCCGCGCAGGATGTCGTTGAGCCGGTTGAGCACCGCATCCGGCAGATCGGTGGGCACCGGCGCGCCGGCGACCCCCTCGAAGGCCGAGATCGTGCCGTCGCGCTCCGCGATCAGATGCCGCGGCCCGGTCTGCTCGAGTGCGCCGTCGGCCAGCGCGAACAGCACCCAGCGGGCACCGAGGTGTTCGCGCACCGCGTCGACGACCGCCGCCACCAGGACGTCGGGGCCGGAGGCGGTCTGCACCAGCGCCTTGGAGATGCCCTCCAGCGCGGTGATGACCCGGCCCAGCCGCGCCGCCGTACCGCGGTACTGGGCGTAGTGCCCGCCCTTGACCGTGTGCAGGCCGACCAGGGCGGACAGATCCGGTTCCGGCGCGCCCACGGCTACAGCGCCTGCCGATAGAGCTGGTGCACCTCGGTCGCGTCGGGCCGGCGCGGGTTGGTGATCATGCACGAATCGGCCAGCGCATTGCCGGTCAGGATGTCCAGGTCGTCGTGGGCCACCCCCAGCGGGGTCAGCGTCGCCGGCATGCCCACCCGCGCGGCCAGAGCCGCGACCTCGTCGGCCAGACGGTCAGCGACCGAGCGGGCCGGACCGCTGTCGTCGATGCCCATCGCCCGCGCCAGATCGACGAAGTCGTCGGCGCAGACCTGCGCGTTGTAACGGATGACGTGAGGCAGCAGCACCGAGTTGATGGTGCCGTGCGGGGCATCGCAGCGCCCGCCCACCGGGTGACTCATCGCGTGGGTGGCGCCGAGGATGGCGTTGGTGAAGGCCATCCCGGCCCGCAGCGAGGACAACGCCATCTCCTCCCCCGCCTCCGCATCGCCGGGATCCTGCACCAGCCGTTCGAGGTTGGTCCAGACCCCGCTCAGCGCTTCGACGGCGAGGGTGTCGGTGAGCCGGCTGTGCGCCAGCGAGACGAAGGCCTCCACGCAGTGGGTGAGCGTGTCCATGCCGGCCTGGGCGGTGACCTCCTGCGGTGCGGTGGTCAGCAGCTGCGGGTCGATCACCGAGACGTTCGGCACCAGGGTGCGGCCGATGATGGTGACCTTGGTGTGCCGCTGCGCGTCGTTGATGATGCAGAACTGGGAGACGTCCGCGCCGCTGCCCGCCGTCGTCGGCACCACCACCAGCGGCGGCAGTGGACGGTCGGCGCGGTCGATGCCCTCGTATTCGAGGATCAGCCCGCCGTTGGAGGCGAGCACCGCCACACCTTTGGCGGTGTCGATCACCGAGCCGCCGCCGAGCGCGATCAACCCGTCGGCGCCGTGCTCGGCGTAGCGCGTGAAGCCCGCGGTGACCTCGGTGGCCCGCGGGTTGGGCGTCACGTCCAGGTAGACGGCCGGCGCCAGTCCGCCGGCACGCAGTTCGATCAGCAGCTGGTCGTACCAGACGGTCGCCGCCAGCCGACGGTCGGCGACCAGCAGCGGCCGGCGCACGCCGAGTCCGGCCAGCGCGCGGGCGGCCTCCGGGAAGGCGCCGCGCCCCAGCACGATCTCCGGGGTGTGGAACTTGGTGACGCGGGTGGCCGGACGACGGCGAGCCGCGGCCGCCGCTCCGGGACTGGCACCGATCACCGGCCGACCTCCTCGTTCCGTCCCGAAGGTACCGCCCTCACCGCAGTGCCGCACCCAGTTCGTCGCAGCGCTCGAGGATCTCGGCGCCGTCGCGAGCGCTGATCACCCCGCTGCAGTGCTCGGCGTAGTCGCCGAGTGCGCAGCCGGTCTGCGTCCAGTACCGGGAGGGCTCCGGGGTCAGCCAGGCCAGCCGGTGGGTCCGGCGGGCGACGTCGGCCAGCAGGTCCACCCGCGGGTCGAAGGCATTGGACCGGGCGTCGCCCACCGCCAGCACACTGGTGCGCCGGGTCAGCAGGTCGCCGTGCTCGGCGACCAGTTCGGTCCAGAACCGCCCGTAGTCGCTGGTGGCCGACAGGTCCAGACCGTCGGCGGCGAGCACCGCGGTCAGGGCGGCCTCCGGGGAGGCGCTGCGCAGCGCGGGAGTCACCAGCACCGGCCGGTCGACGAAGGCGATCACCTCGCAGCGGTCGCCGAAGCGATGCAGCGTCTGGGCCAGCCGCAGAATGAAGCCGGTGACCGGACGCACCGACAGCGACACGTCCACCAGCACCAGCAGCCGCACCGGGCCGGGCACCCGGCGCCGGCGCCACAGGTCGATCGGCACACCGTCGGTGCTGACGGCGGCCCGCATCGTCGAACGGATGTCGAGGGGGCCGGCGTCGGTGCGCCGGCTCACCCGTCGCGGCGCCCCGCGGATGCGCTGCACCAGCCGGTGACAGGCCCGGTCGATGTCGGCCTGATCCCGGTAGACCGGCGCGGGCGGGCCCTCGTCGTCGCCGGGCGCCGGATCGGCGGCGGCCAGCCGGTCGCTGAGCGCTTCGACGAACCGCGCCAGGGCCTGCTCGAGCTGCTGCCTGCGATGTTCGTCCAGCCCTTCGGCGCCGTCGACGCCGTAGGCGGCCCGGCCGTCCGAGGCCGACAGCGCCGCCAGCAGCGCCCCCGCATCGGAGAGCGTCAGGTCGGTGCCCTCCACCCGGGCGGCGGTGCCCACCAGCTCACCGGCCTCGCCGGCGGCGGCGTGGTCCACCTCGACGGTGTAGGTCACCCCGCCGGAGACCGCCGACGAGTCGGTGTCCACCTGGAGCGCTTCGGCGCCCGAGGAGACCGAGAAGTCGTTCTCCTCGCGGTGGGCGCTCTCCCCGGTGCGTTCGCGGGCGTCCGGATCGTCGATCATCAGCTCGCCGATCTCCACGGTGTGCTCGTCGGCGCCGATCATCCGGGCGGCGCCGGTGAACTCCTCGTCCCACTCGAGATCGTCGGGCAGCTCCCCGGCCAGGCCGCGCACGCGCGGCAGATCGTCCTCCGGCGGCGGCGCCCCGGTGCGCTGGAAGAACAGCGCGAAGGCCAGGTCGAAGCCCTCTCGCTCATAGCCGTATTTGGCGCTGACCGCCCGCAGTGCGGTGGCCAGCCGCTCGATGTCGGCTGCGCCCACGATGTCGAAGACGCGCCGGATGTCGATCACCTCGGCCGGCGAGGCCGCCACCGCGAAGTGGCGCAGCACCCGGCCGAACTGGACCGCGAGCAGATCCAGTGCGTCGTCGCGGAAGTCGATCACCGGTCAGCCCCGCGCCGCGCTCCGGGCCCGGCCGGCGCCGAAGGCGCGCTCGGTGACCGAGCCGCCGGCCGGTGCGGCCGCCCACTCGGTCTCGGCCGGGCCCCGCTCGGCCGCCGGGGAGGCCGGCAGCCCGGCGGCCAGGGCCCGGCGTGCGTGCTCGACGTCGGTGCCGAACTTGAGCAGCAGCGAGAGCAGCGCCGGATCGACGCCGCCGATGCGCTCGCGGCGGGCCGGATCGGCCTTCAGATGCGAGGCCGCCCTGGCCGCGTCGATCACCTCGGCGATCGACGGACTCTTGCGCAGCGGCAGGTCGCGGAGCCGGCGCGCGAGGTCCACCACGTCGCCGATGATCTCGTCCTCCACGTCCGGCGCCCGGACCGCGACGATGCGCCGTTCGCGGTCCGCGTCGGGGTAGTCGACCGAGAAGTGCAGGCAGCGGCGTTTGAGCGCCGGTGAGAGTTCGCGGGTGTCGTTGGAGGTGAGGATCACCCACGGCGCCGATCGCGCGGTGAAGGTGCCCAGTTCGGGTACGGTCACCTGCCGCTCGGCGAGGACCTCGAGCATGACCGCCTCCATGGCCTCGTCGGTGCGGTCCACCTCGTCCACCAGCAGCACGGTCGGCTCGTCGGACATGATGGCCGAGAGCAGCGGGCGCGGCACCAGGAAGTCCTCGGTGTAGACGCCCACCTCGGTGCGGGCCAGCGCGGCCGAGGCCTCGGCGAGCGTCGCATGGCCGGACAGCTCCTCGCTGATCCGGTCGCGCAGCATCTGCACGTGCAGCAGCTGCCGGGCGTAATCCCATTCGTACAGGGCGCGGGCCTCGTCGAGTCCCTCGTAGCACTGCAGCCGGATCAGGTCGCGGCCGGCGGCCGCTGCGAGCGCCTTCGCCAGTTCGGTCTTGCCCACCCCGGCCGGGCCCTCGAGCAGCAGCGGCCGGTCGAGCAGGGTGGCCAGATGCACCACCACCGCCAGCTCGGCGTCGATGAGATAACCCTGGCCGGCCAGGGCGTCGGACAGGTCGTCGACCGCGGCGAAGGCGGTCGTCGGGGTGTCGGGGGCGGCGTCGCTCATCAGGTCCTCGGTTCTGCCGGGTGCGGCGAGATTCTCTGCCGGGTGCGGCGGGGGCGATTCGGATGGAACTCCGGGCGGCCGGCGCGTCGTCGGCCGCCCGGAGGGCATCGGTGCGGTGGAGCAGCGGTCGGTGTCTGCTCACCGCGTCCCGGTCAGTAGGTGCCGGTCATGGCGTGCCGCACCATCGGGATCATCGATTCGACGGTGCATTCACGCGGATTGCCCGGCGTGCACCAGTCGCCCATCATGTGCTCGCTGATCGCCCGGATCTGCTTCTCCGAGGTGTCCACCCCGGTGCCCTTGCCGGCGTACTTGCCGGTGTTCATCTGGTTCTTCTCGTAGGTGTCGACGTTCAGCTGGCCGAAGTTCTCCGGGATGCCCAGGTCCTTGGAGATCCGGATGGCCTCTTCGACCGCGGCGTCGGCGGCCTGCACCGTGGTCAGGTTGCGGGTGTCCACACCCAGCAGCGCGGCGATGTCGGCGTACCGCTCGTAGCGGGCCGGCAGGTTGTACTCCCAGACCCGCGGCAGGGCGATCGCGTTGTTCAGGCCGTGGTGGCTGTCGTAGAAGGCGCTGAAGGCGTGCGAGAGCGAGTGGATCAGGCCCAGGCCGCCGGAGTTGAAGGCCTGTGCGGCGATGTACTGGGCGTGCATCATGCCGGTGCGGGCCTCGAGGTTGTGGGGCTCGTAGACGGCGGTGCGCAGGTGATCGCGGATGAGCTCGATCGAGTACTTCGCATTGCCCAGCGAGGGAGCGAAGTCGAGCCGGGAGACGTACGGCTCGGTGCAGTGCGCCAGCACGTCGAAGCCGCAGAAGGCGGTGAAGTGCTCGGGGCACGAGTAGTAGAGCAGCGGATCGTCCATCGCCAGGTCCACCAGGCAGGTGTCGTCGAAGGCCACCCACTTGTGCGGGTTGTCCATGTCCGAGGTGTCGGTGATGACGTAGGCCCAGGAGGTCTCCGAGCCGGTGCCGGCGGTGGTGGAGACGGCGATGTGCTTCGGGTTCTCCTTGTTGGTGGCCTTGGAGAATCCCTCGAACTCGTTGATGTTGCGGCCGTCGTGGGCGATCACCATGCGGGCGCCCTTGGCGGCGTCGTGGCTCGAGCCGCCGCCGACCGAGATGATGCCGTCGCACTTCTCGGACTGGTACCGCGCCGCGGCGTCCATGCAGTTGTAGTCCTTGGGGTTGGACTCGACCTCGTCGAAGAGCACGACGTCCACGCCCTGGTACTCGATCTTGCCCTTGAGCTCATCGATGATGCCCGAGCCGCGCAGACCGGTGGTCATCAGGAGCACCCGGGTCATGCCGAGTTCCTTGGCCTCCACACCGAGGATGTCGTGGGCGCCCACTCCCAGCTTCGCCTTCGGGAAGGGGTGGAACTCCTTGATCGGGAAGTCCCAGATCTGATTCAGCTCGATGGCCATGAGGTGCTCTCCTTGTGAGGTGACTGCGGTTCCTCACCAGAATGTTCCCCAGGTCACAGCATGGGCAATGGGACCTGACCCTGTGCACCCGAGAGTGCCCGCAGGTTCAGGTGACCCACCTGTCCGGTCGGACAGGTCTCAGCCGCGAACCCGCTCGATCTCGCCGCCGAGGGCGCGCAGATTCTCCTCGAAGTGCGGATAGCCGCGATCGATGTGCTCGATGTCGTGGACCTCGGTGACCCCGTCGGCCACCAGTCCGGCCAGCACCAGACCCGCCCCGGCCCGGATGTCGCTGGACCAGACCGGCGCGCAGGAGAGCTGATCGATGCCGCGGACCACCGCGTGATGCCCGTCGGTGCGGGCATCGGCGCCCAGCCGCACCATCTCCTCGACGAACCGGAACCGGGCTTCGAAGACGTTCTCGGTGATCAGCGACATCCCTTCGGAGATCGAGGCCAGCCCGATCGCCATCGGCTGCAGGTCGGTGGGATAGCCGGGGAACGGCAGGGTGGCGGTGTTCACCGAGCGCGGGCGGTCCTGCTGACGCACCCGGAAACCGTCCTCGAAGCGGTCGACGACGGCGCCGGCGTGCTCGAGCTTGGTCAGCACCAGCGCCAGGTGCTGCGGCGGGATGCCGACCACCTCCACGTCCCCGCGGGTCATCGCGGCCGCGATCCCCCAGGTGCCGGCGACGATCCGGTCGCCGACCACGTGATGGCTGGTCGGCGAGAGCCGCTCCACCCCGGTCACGATCAGGGTCTCGGTGCCCACCCCGTCGATGCGGGCGCCCATCTCGATCAGCATCTCGCACAGGTCGACGATCTCCGGCTCCCGGGCGGCGTTGTCGATCTCGGTCACGCCGTCGGCCAGCACCGCGGCCATCAGGATGTTCTCAGTGGCCCCGACGGACGGGAACTCCAGGCCGATCTGGGCCCCGATCAGATCGTCGGCCTGCGCCACCACACAGCCGTGCTCGATGGCGCTGTGCGCACCGAGGGCCCGCAGCCCCGCCTGGTGCATGTCCAGCGGCCGGGAGCCGATCGCGTCGCCGCCGGGCAGCGCGACCACCGCGCGACGGCAGCGGGCCATCAGCGGCCCCAGCACACACACCGAGGCCCGGAACTGCTTCACCGCCTCGAAGTCGGCGTGATGGCTCGGCACCTCAGGGGTGTCGATGGTCACCCGGTCGCCGTCGATCTGCACCGAGGCGCCGAGCCCTTCGAGGACTTGGGCCATCAGCGGGACGTCGGCGATCTCCGGTGCATTGGTCAGCACCGTCCGGCCGTGCGCGAGCAGCGACGCGGCCATCAGCTTCAGCACACTGTTCTTTGCGCCCCCGACAACGACCCGACCGGCCAGCCGAGCACCACCGGTCACGAGATAGCGATCGCTCACGTCCGTCAGTTTAGGGCATCGCTCCGGCGGAGCCCGCCGCCGTCCGGCACGCTCCGGCGCGACGCCGCAGCGGCTAGGTTGGAGATCATGGCAGTGCATCTGACGAAGATCTACACCCGTACCGGCGACGACGGCACCACCGGACTCTCCGACTTCTCCCGCGTCCGCAAGACCGATCCCCGGGTGGTCGCCTACGCCGACTGTGACGAAGCCAATGCCGCGATCGGTTTGGCGCTCACGCTCGGCGGCGACGTGCCCACCGACATCGCCGAGGTCCTCACCGTGGCGCAGAACGATCTCTTCGACGCCGGCGCGGACCTGTCGACTCCGGTCGTCGAGAATCCGGAGTATCCGCCGCTGCGCGTGCTCGAGAGCTACATCGACGCCCTCGAGGGCTGGTGCGACCGGTTCGGCGAGGAGCTGACCCCGCTGGATTCGTTCATCCTGCCGGGCGGCACAGCCCTGTCGGCACTGCTCCATCAGGCCAGGGTGGTCACCCGTCGTGCCGAGCGGTCGGCGTGGGCGGCGATCGACGCCGATCCGGAGAACACCAGCGTGCTGCCGGCCAAGTACCTCAACCGGCTCTCGGATCTGCTGTTCATCCTGGGCCGGGTGGCCAATGTGCGCGACGGCCGCGGGGACGTGAAGTGGGTGCCGGGCGAGAGCCGCAATCGCTGACCGCTCCTGCGCCGGCCCCGTCAGGCGGTGGCCCCGTCAGGCGGCGGCCCCGTCAGGCGGCGGCCCCGTCAGGCGGCGCGGCGCCACCGTGCGCGGCTCGGCGACCGCGCTTCGATCCAGGACAGCAGTCCGGTGAGCAGGTCCCGGTCCAGGGCCACCTCGTAGTCGGCGCGCTCACCGGCGCGGGACGGCGGCAGCTTCTTGCCGCCCGGAGCGTTCACGGTCAGGTGCACGATCACCGTGTCCGGCTCCATGATCTCCAGCTCGGTGCCCTCGGGGTGCCGCCGGCCGACGATCTCGAGCCGGCGCCGGGGCAGCACCGCCGTCGGGCCGATGCGCAGTGAACTGAGCCGGTAGTACACCAGCGAATAGTCGTTGTAGTGCACGGACCCGTGCCGCCAGCCCTGATCGGCCGCCGCGGGCAGCCGGCGCAGGATGACCGGGGTCCCGGCCCGCCGCACCTCCGTCACTCTATAGACGAGGACGGCCAGCAGCACCAGCCCGGCGAGCAGAACCGCCAGGATCAGCCAGGACCACCAGGGCACTGCTCACACTCCCCTGCTGCTACACGAGCGGAAAAAGGCAACCAGCCGCCCCGATCGTTCGGGGCGGCTGGTTGCACACATCATCGTCGGTCGCCGGATCAGCTCACCGCGGCGACGGCACGGAGCCGGGAACGCGCCTGCAGGTATGCCGCGCTGCCCTCCTCCGCCGCCTCCAGAGCGGCCTGCTCGGCGCTCGCGTCGATCTCCGACGCGAACTGAGCGGCCTCGGCGAGCACCTTCACCTCGGTGGCGGTCACCGAGAGGAAGCCGCCCTGGACCGCCATGGCGATCTTGTCGCCGCTCTCTTCGGTGACCACCACGCAACCGCCCGGGGCGAGTTCGCCCAGCAGCGGTGCGTGGCCGGGCAGGACGCCCAGTTCGCCGTCGGTGGTCTGTGCGACGAGGATCGTGGCATTGCCCGAGTACAGCGAGGTGTCGGGTGAGACCACGTCCAGTCGGAAGGTCTTCTCAGCCATGTCCAGCGACTACTTTCCGGCGATCTTGGCGGCCGCAGCCTCGACGTCGTCAAGACCGCCGCAGCTGTTGAACGCCTGCTCGGGCAGGTGATCGAACTCGCCCTTGCAGACCCGGTCGAAGGCCTCGATGGTGTCGGCGAGCGGCACCACGGAGCCCACCTGGCCGGTGAACTTCTCGGCGACCAGGAAGTTCTGGCCGAGGAAGCGCTGCAGGCGACGGGCGCGGGCGACGGTGACCTTGTCCTCTTCGGAGAGCTCGTCCATACCGAGGATGGCGATGATGTCCTGCAGTTCCTTGTACTTCTGCAGGATCCGCTTCACCTCGTTGGCGACGCGGAAGTGCTCGTCGCCGACGATGGAGGCTTCCAGGATGCGCGAGGTGGAGGTCAGCGGATCCACGGCCGGGTAGATACCCAGCTGCGAGATCGGGCGCGAGAGCTCGGTGGTCGCGTCGAGGTGGGCGAAGGTGGTCGCCGGGGCCGGGTCGGTGTAGTCGTCCGCCGGCACGTAGATCGCCTGCAGCGAGGTGATCGAACGGCCCTTGGTCGAGGTGATCCGCTCCTGCAGCTCACCCATCTCGTCGGCCAGGGTCGGCTGGTAGCCCACCGCGGACGGCATCCGGCCGAGCAGCGTGGAGACCTCCGAGCCGGCCTGGGTGAACCGGAAGATGTTGTCGATGAACAGCAGCACGTCCTGGTGCTGCACGTCGCGGAAGTACTCGGCCATGGTCAGGGCCGAGAGGGCCACGCGCATACGCGTCCCCGGCGGCTCGTCCATCTGGCCGAAGACGAGGGCGGTGTCCTGGAGGACGCCCATCTCCTCCATCTCCAGCTTCAGGTCGGTGCCCTCACGGGTGCGCTCCCCGACGCCGGCGAACACCGAGGTACCGGAGAACTCGCGGGCGATACGGGTGATCATCTCCTGGATGAGCACGGTCTTGCCCACACCGGCGCCGCCGAACAGGCCGATCTTGCCGCCCTTGACGTACGGGGTCAGCAGGTCGATGACCTTGATGCCGGTCTCGAGGATCTCGGTCTTGCCCTCGAGCTGGTCGAAGGCCGGCGGCTTGCGGTGGATGCCCCACTGCTCGCCGTCGCGACCGGTGCCCGGCGCGTCCAGGCAGTCGCCCAGCGCGTTGAACACGTGGCCCTTGACCACGTCGCCGACCGGCACCGAGATCGGCTTGCCGGTGTCGGTGACCGAGGCGCCGCGGACCAGGCCGTCGGTGGGCTGCATGGACACGGTGCGGACCACGTTGTCGCCGAGGTGCTGCGCGACCTCGAGGGTCAGCGTCTTGGCCACGGCCGGCAGGGTGATCTCGGCGTGCAGGGCGTTGAACAGATCGGGGACGGCGCCACGCGGGAACTCGACGTCGACGACGGGCCCGATGACCCGGGCGACGCGACCGGCGGTCGCCGAAGCGGCGCCCGCGGTCGAATCGGTGACTGCTGCAGTCATGGTTACTTCACTTTCCTCGTTGGTCGTGTGTCAGTGGGCCAGCGCTTCGACGCCGCCGACGATCTCGCTGATTTCCTGGGTGATCTGAGCCTGACGTGCCGCGTTCGCCTGGCGGGACAGGGTCCGTTCCAGCTCGGTGGCGTTGTCGGTGGCGGCCTTCATCGCCGTGCGGCGGGCCGCGTTCTCCGAAGCCGCCGAGTCGAGCAGCGCCGCGAAGATCCGCGAGGCCACGTACTTCGGCAGCAGCGCGTCGAGCAGCTGCTTGGCCTCCGGCTCGAATTCGATGTCGGCCGGGACGCCGCCGTTGGACGGGGTCTCGTCGAGCATGTCCTCGCCGAGGTCGAGCTGCTCGACCTCGAACTCGACGTCGACCGGCGCCATCCGGCGCACGACCGGTCGCTGGGTGAGCATGGACACGAAGCGCGTGTAGACCACGTGCAACTCGTCGACGCCCTCGATGGAGCCGCCGCCGGGCAGATCCACCTGCTCACCGGAACCGGTGAGGAAGGAGTCCACCAGGTGGGTGACGGCGGCACCGGCGTCGGCGAAGGCCGGCTGCTGCGAGAAGCCGGACCAGCTCGCCGCGATCGGACGGTCGCGGAAGGTGTAGTACCCGATGCCCTTGCGGCCCATCACGTACACGACCGGTTCCTTGCCCTCCGAGCGCAGCAGCGACAGCAGCTCCTCGGTCTCCTTGAGGACGTTGGCGTTGTAGCCGCCGCACTGACCGCTGTCGCTGGTGACCACCAGGACCGCAGCCCGGCGCGGATTCTCCCGGGCCACCAGCAGCGGGCTCTCGAGCGACGACGAGGCGCTGGCCAGCGTCGTGACGACCCGGGTGATCTCCTCGGAGTAGGGGCGGGCGGCAGCCACCCGTGCCTGTGCCTTGGTGATCCGCGAGGTCGCGATCAGCTCCTGCGCCTTGGTGATCTTCTTGGTCGACTGGATCGACCGGATCCGCGAACGCAGCTCCCGAATGGTTGCCATGTTACTTCTGCTTCTTCGTCACTCGGATCGTCTCGGACTCGACGTCCTCAGCGGCCAGGGCGTCGGCCGGCACCTCGACCACGCGGCTGCCGTCGGAGGCGATGAAGCCCGCCTTGAAGTTGTCGGTGGCCGTGGCCAGGGCCGACTTGTCGTCGTCGCTGAGCTTCTTGCCGCCGGCGATGTTCTCGTAGACGCCCTTGGCGCTGTGGTGCAGATCGCCGAGCAGTTCGGCCTCGAAGCGGCGGATGTCGCCCACCGGCACCGAGTCCATGAAGCCCTCGCCGCACAGGTACAGCGAGACGATCTGGTCTTCGACGGCCACCGGGCTGTTCTGGTCCTGCTTGAGCAGTTCCACCCAGCGGGCACCGCGCTCGAGCTGCGCCTTGGAGGCGGCGTCGAGGTCGGAGGCGAAGGCCGAGAAGGCCTCGAGCTCACGGAACTGGGCCAGCTCCAGACGCAGCGAGCCGGACACGTCCTTGAGGCCCTTGGTCTGGGCGGCGCCACCGACACGGGAGACCGAGATACCGACGTTGATGGCCGGCCGGACGCCCTTGTTGAACAGGTCCGACTCCAGGAAGACCTGGCCGTCGGTGATCGAGATGACGTTGGTCGGGATGAACGCCGAGACGTCGTTGGCCTTGGTCTCGATGATCGGCAGGCCGGTCATCGAGCCGCCGCCCATCTCGTCCGAGAGCTTGGCGCAACGCTCCAGCAGACGCGAGTGCAGGTAGAAGACGTCGCCCGGGTAGGCCTCGCGGCCCGGCGGGCGGCGCAGCAGCAGCGAGATGGCGCGGTAGGCCTCGGCCTGCTTGGACAGATCGTCGAACACGATCAGGACGTGCTTGCCCTGGTACATCCAGTGCTGTCCGAGAGCCGAGCCGGTGTACGGGGCCAGCCACTTGAAGCCGGCGGAGTCGGAGGCGGGGGCGGCGACGATGGTGGTGTACTCCATCGCGCCGTTCTCCTCCAGCGTCTGCTTGACGCCGGCGATGGTCGAGCCCTTCTGGCCGATGGCGACGTAGATGCAGCGGACCTGCTTCTCCGGATCGCCGGTGGCCCAGTTGGCCTTCTGGTTCAGGATCGCGTCGATGCAGACCGCGGTCTTGCCGGTCTTGCGGTCGCCGATGATCAGCTGACGCTGGCCGCGGCCGATGGCGGTCATGGCGTCGATGGCCTTGATACCGGTGGCGAGGGACTCCTCGACCGGCTGGCGCTCGAGCACGGTGGCGGCCTGCAGCTCGAGGACGCGGTCGGCCTCGGCCTCGATCGATCCCAGACCGTCGATCGGCGCACCCAGTGGGTCCACCACGCGGCCGAGGAACTTGTCGCCCACGGGCACCGACAGCACGTTGCCGGTCCGCTTGACCTCCTGGCCTTCTTCGATGTTCTCGTAGTCACCCAGGATGACGGCGCCGACGTTGTCGACGTCGAGGTTCAGTGCGACGCCGCGGATGCCGCCGGGGAATTCCAGCAGCTCGTTCGCCATGGCGCCGGGCAGACCGCCGACGTGGGCGATACCGTCGCCGGTATCGGTAACGGTGCCGACCTCTTCGCGCGTGGCCTCGCTACCCACCTCCTCGGTGTAACTTGCGATAGCGCTCCGGATCTCCTCGGAGGAGATGGTCAGTTCGGCCATGTTCCTTGCTCTTCCTGGCTTTCTTGGGTGGTCTGGGAATCTTGATAATCAGTGACGGTCACCGCAGGCTGCGGCGCAGAGCCGCCAGCCGGCCGGCGATACTGCCGTCGATACGTTCGTCACCCACACGCACGACGACGCCACCGAGCAGCTCGGAGTCGATGTCGATGTGCAGGGTGACCGGGGAGTCGTAGATCGCCGACAGCTTGCCCGCCAGCTCCGTGCGCTGCTGCGCAGAGAGCTCGGTCGCCGAGCTGACATAGGCCACCTTGCGCCCGTTGGCGGCGGCCGCCAGACCGGACAGGGAGTCGATGACGTCACCGGGAGCGTTGTCGGTGTCGGTCGTGATCGCCTGGACTGCCAGGCGTTCGGTGACCGGGTTGACCTTGCCGGCGATGAGCGAAGCCAGCAGGCCGGCCCGATCGCTCGCCGAGCGGGCCGGATCGCACAGGGCCTGCTCGAGTTCGGTGTTGTCCTTGACGACCCGCGAGAGCCGGAACAGCTCGTCCTCGACGGTGTCGAGCTCGCCGCTGTCCTTGGCGGAGAGCAGCAGTGCCTCGCGCCCGAGACTCGCCAGTCCGGCAACCAGATCGGCGTCGGTGGACCAGTGCCGGGCCGCCGCCGAGGCGACGGTCTGGCGGGTCAGGTCATGCACCTTGCCGGTGAGCACGCGCTCGGCGATGCCGGCCCGCAGATCCGGCGCGGTGGCCGAATCCCCGAGGGCGGTCCGCAGAGCCCGGTCGTCCGACACGGTGGCGGACACCGAGAGCAGCTCGGTGCCGACGGTGACGCCGGTGGTGGCCGGCGCATCGCTGCCCCTCAGGGCTGCTTCCAGCTCGACGCGAGCCCCCTCGAGGGCTTCACGGCTTGACGCTGCGTGCATGTACCTACATTCCTTCTGGTTGCGCTTGCGGTGGCGGCGTGCCGGGGTCGCTTACTTGGCGGACTCGTTGCCGACGGTGTCGAGCTCGGCGAGGAACCGGTCGACGGTCCCGGCCTGCTGGGCCTCGTCGGTGAGCGAGCTGCCGACCAGCTTCTCGGCCAGGTCGATCGACATCCGTCCGAGATCGCCGCGCAGTTCGGAGACGACCTGCTGACGCTGGGCGTCGAGCTGGGCGGAGCCGTTGGCGATGATCCGATCGCTTTCCGTGGTGGCCTGGGCCTTCATGTCCGCGATGATCTGTCCGCCCTGAGTGCGGGCCTCCTCGCGAATGGCCGCGGCCTCTTCACGGGCGCCGGCGAGCTGCTCACGGTAGGCCGCGAGCTGAGCATTGGCTTCGGCCTGTGCGGCCTCGGCGCGCTCGATGCCGCCTTCGATGGTGTTGCGCCGCTCGTCGAGCACCTTCTGGTACATCGGGATGACGTACTTCCAGAACACGAAGAGGACGACGGCGAAGGCGACCAACGACCAGATGATGTCGTACCACTGGGGCAGCAGCGGATTGGGCGGCTCGTGCTCGCCACCCTCCTCCGAGGCTGCGAGAATCAACTCGTTGATCATGATCTGTCTTCCCGCGATCAGAAGATGAAGCCGGTGACGATACCGATCAGCGCCAGTGCCTCGGAGAGTGCGATACCCAGGAACATGGTGGTGCGGATCTGGCCGGCCAGCTCGGGCTGACGGGCGATACCCTCGATGGCCTTGCCGGCGACGATGCCGACGCCGATGCCCGGGCCGATCGCGGCGAGGCCGTAACCGATGGCGCCGAAGCCCTTACCGGTGATCTCGGAGCTTTCGGCGAGAGTCTGGGCGATGTAGCTCATCTTGCGATTCCCTTTCTTGGTGGCTCCCCACCCGGTCGGGCGAGCGAGTCAGTCTCTGTTGAGTCGGTGGTTGGTCTGGATCAGTGCTGGTCGGCGTGGATCGACTGGTCGATGTAGACCGCGGTCAGCAGGGCGAAGATGTACGCCTGCAGAACGATCACGAGCAGCTCGAAGAAGGTGAAGCCGATGCCGACGAGCAGCGAGAACGGCGCGAAGACGATGTGCCAGGTTCCGCTGAACAGGAAGTACTGGGTGGCGGCGAAGAACAGCACCAGCATGATGTGGCCGGCGAGCATGTTGGCCATGAGTCGGACGGTCAGCGTGAACGGCCGCAGCAGGAAGGTCGAGATGAACTCGATCGGCACCAGCAGGAAGTGCACCGGCAGCGGCACGTTGGGCAGCACGATCGAGGACCGCACGAAGCCGAAGAAACCGAACTTG
Source organism: Gordonia sp. VNK21 (assembly GCF_046098115.1). NCBI lineage: Bacteria > Bacillati > Actinomycetota > Actinomycetes > Mycobacteriales > Gordoniaceae > Gordonia > Gordonia sp. VNK21. The sequence goes on from NZ_JBJURU010000007.1 coordinate 18,185, forward strand.
CGCACGCCCACCCAGACATAGGTGATGTAGGCGGCGGCGGCCATCACGATCGGCATGCCGATCCGGGCGTTCGACGAGATGTTCAGGAACGGGATGATCGAGGTGAGGTTCAGGAACAGCGTCGCGAAGAAGATCGAGGCGATGATCGCCAGGTACTTGCGGCCGTTCTCCTTACCGAGGATCTCTTCGGCGATGTTGATCCGCACGAAGTCCAGGGCGTTCTCGGCGACGTTCTGCACGCCGCCCGGAACCAGCTTGGCGTTCCGCATCGCCAGCGCGAAGCACAGGGCCACCAGGACGGCCACGACCACCCGGATGATCATCAGCCGGTCCAGGGCGAACGGGGTGTCTGCGAAGAGAACTTCCTTCGGGAAGAAGTCCCACAGCGAAGGCTGGTGGAATTCGTCGGCGACGATTGTTGCGCTCAGCGGTCTCTCCCGTTCTAGCGCCGGAAGGTGAGTGGTCTTCCGGTCGGATCGGCCATCGTGTGGTGAGCACGACGGCATGGCAGCGCGAATCTGCGTTGCAACCTCGTGTGCTCTTGCGTGCAGAACTTTATCAAGTAGTTATCGGTGCCCGCGAATCGCCCCCTGGTCAGACCGGCTGATCAGGATCGCCCACCGAACTACTATCGGTTGTAGTAGCTGGTCAGCGGATCTGCGGTGACCTTGCTCACTTGCGGTCGGCGTTGTCGCGTGCGGGTTCGACGTAGGGCGTGGGGGTGCTCATCACACCCCACACCTCACTGCCCAGCACCGCGATGATGGTACCGATCAGCATCGTCACCAGGGCCGGTTTGGAGTAGAAGTCCATCTCCCTCAGGATCGCCATCACCACCAGCACGGCCACCATCTTGAGGAACCACGAGCCCATCACCGCCGCCATCGTGGCCGACGGTTTGAGGTTCACCGAGGTCAGGATGACCACCGCGGTGATCAGGATGAAGGCGCCGCCCACGCCGGCGCCGATCAGCACGCCCCACAGGCCGGGCAGACCGTCCTTGGGCCAGAAGATCAGCAGGCCCAGGACCGTCAGGATGCCCAGCCCCCAGATCCCGTACCGCAGACCGGTCTTGAGCGGGGCGAGCGAGTCGTATTCGGTCTCGGCGGTCTCGCCGCCGGGGCTGTCGGCGCCGGGCGTCGCCTCGTCGCGGGAACCGGCGCTGCCGGCATCATCGGTACTGGACACGAGGTTCAGGCTATCGACTGGCGAGCCGGCGGCTCAACCTGGGCGCGAACGTGGCCACCAGGGCGATCAGCAGACCGGCGGCGAAGAACGGCGCGACGATCACCGGGTCGACCAGGGTGCAGGCGGCCACCGAGAAGGCCAGCACCCCCACCCACAGATAGATCAGCAGCGCCACCCGCGCCTGGGAATGGCCCAGCTCCAGCAGCCGGTGGTGCAGATGCATCTTGTCGGGGGTGTAGAAGCCGACTCCGGCCCGGGTGCGGCGGACCACCGCCATGGCCATGTCGAGCAGCGGGATGAACATCACCGCCGCCACCAGCACCAGCGGGGAGAGCAGGGTGAACAGATCGGCGGTGCCGTAGGCGTTGCGCGCCGGACGGCCCGAGGCGCTCGTCGACGCGGCCGCCAGCATCAGCCCGATGAGCATGGCGCCCGAGTCGCCCATGAAGATGCGGGCCGGCGAGAAGTTGTGCGGCAGGAAACCCAGACAGGCGCCGGCCAGGGCGGCGGTGATCAGCGCCGACGGGTAGTAGCTGACGTCACCGCCCTGATCGTGCAGCAGTCCGAGCGAGAAGATGAGCACGGCGGATGCCGCGATCAGCCCCAGACCCGCGGCCAGTCCGTCGAGACCGTCGACGAAGTTCATCGCGTTGATGGTGGTGACCGTGATCAGGATGGTGAGCAGCCCGGCCTGCAGCGGATCGAGTACCACGGTGCCGATGTCGGCGAACGGGACGTAGAGCAGATTCCAGTTGACGCCCATCACCACCAGCACTCCGGCGGCGGTGAGCTGACCCACGAATTTGGTGAGCGCGTCGAGTCCCCAGCGGTCGTCGATCACCCCGACCAGGACGATCACCAGTCCGGCGGTGACCACCGCGAGCATGTCGTGGGTGTACGCGAAACCCCGGTTGAGGGCCGGCAGCTGAGCGGCCAGGGCGATCGCGCAGACCACCCCGGCGTACATCCCCACTCCCCCGAGCCGCGGGGTGGGGATCACGTGCACGTCGCGCTCGCGGGGGACGGCGACGGCCCCGGCCCGGACCGCGAAGACGCGCACCAGGGAGGTCAGCAGATAGGTGATCCCGGCGGCGCTGAGCGCCACCAGCGCGAGCTCGCGGAGCGGGACGCCCGCGCCGCCGACGGTGGTGGCGAGCGCCATCGGCATCGCGCCGCTCCCGGGATCCATCACGCCGCTCAGGCTACTCGGACAGCAGGGCGGCGATCTCGCTCGCGGTGCCCTCGTGTCGCGCGGTGTCGCCGAGCGGGGTACGCATGGCCTGCACCATCAACCGGGCCACCTCGGGCATGCGCTGCGCGCTCAGGCCGGCGGCCGCGGCCACGGCCGTCCCGAAGCGGATCGCACTGCCCAGAGCCACCGGCTGCTCGTCGAACGGGGTGATCGCCTTGTCGACGACGATCCCGGATGCGGCCAGCCGGTCGGCGGCCTGCCGCCCGGTCAGGCCCAGCCCGGTGACCTCGACGATGCCGACGTGGGTGTCGGTGCCGCCGGCCACCGGCCGCAGTCCGTACTCCTCCAGCGATGCGACCAGCGCCCGGGCCGCATGGGCCACCGTGCTCGCATAGGCACGGTAGGCATCGGTCGCCGACTCGGCGAAGGCCACCGCCTTGGCGCCGATCGCATGCATCGCCGGTGCGCCCTGAAGGAAGGGATAGACCGCGCGGCCGAGCGCCTCGGCGTGTTCGGCACGGGCCAGCAGCAGTCCCCCGCGCGGACCGCGCAGCACCTTGTTGGTGGCCACCGTGACCACGTCGGCGTAGGGCACCGGCGAGGGCAGCACGCCCCCGGCGGCCAGGCCGGCGGTGTGGGCGGCATCCACCCAGAGGATGCAGCCCGCCTCGTCGGCGATCGACCGCAGTGCGGGCAGGTCCCAGTCCCGGGTGTACGAGGTGCCGCCGGCGACGATCACGCGCGGCCGGTGCAGCAGCGCCAGGGTGCGCAGCTCGTCGTAGTCGACCTGTTCGGTGTCCCGGCGGACCCCGTAGTTGACGACGTTGAACCAGCGGCCCGAGGAGTTGGCCCGCGAGCCGTGCGACTGGTGCCCGCCGTGGCGCAGGCCCAGGGACAGGATCGGATCGCCCGGCTGGGCGAAGGCGGCCAGCACGGCCAGGTTGGCCAGCACCCAGGACAGCGGCTGGACGTTGACGTAGTCGGCGCCGAAGAGTGCCCGGGCGCGGTCGGCGGCGAGGTTCTCCACCTCGTCGACCACCTCGCAGCCGCCGTGGTAGCGGCGCCCCGGATAGCCTTCGGCGTACTTGTCGGCCAGCACCGAGGCCATCGCCACCCGCACCGCCGGGGTGGCCGACGATTCGGCGGCGAGCAGTTGCAGCCCGCGGTCGCGGCGGCGCTGCTCCCGTTCGATCAGCGCGGCGACCTGCGGGTCGGCCGCCGCCAGCGGATCGGGCACCGTCATCGGTCCGCCCGCAGCTCGTCCGGGACGCAGTCGAGGACCTCGGCCACCTCGGCCAGGCTCACCGCCCCTTCGCGCAGGACGCGCGGCGTCTCACCGGTCAGGTCGACGATGGTCGAGGCCGTGCCGAGTTCGGCGCGCCCGCCGTCGAGATAGACGGTCACCTCCTCGCCGAGCTGGGCGCGGGCGTCGGCGGCGGTGACGGCCGGCGGCTGTCCGGAGACGTTGGCGCTCGAGACCGCCATCGGTCCCACCTCACGCAGCACCTCGATCGCCACCGGGTGCAGCGGCATGCGCAGCATCACCGAGCCGTCGGTGTCGCCGAGGTCCCAGGCCAGAGTCGGCGCCTGCTCCATGACCAGCGAGAGGCCTCCCGGCCAGAAGGCCTGCACCAGCTCCCGGGCCTGCGGCGTCATCGAGGCCACCAGCCCGTCGACGGTGTGCCAGGACCCCACCAGCACCGGGACCGGCATGTCGCGCCCGCGCCCCTTGGCGGCGAGCAGATCGGAGACCGCCGCCGAGTCAAAGGCATCGCAGCCCAGCCCGTACACGGTGTCGGTGGGCATCACGACCAGCCGGCCGCTACGGGCGGCGGCGACGGCCGCGTGCAGTCCGGCGGAACGCTCGGCGGGATCACTGCAGTCGAAGACGGCACTCACCGTTCCATCCTTGCACGCGGCGCGCCGCGGCCCGGTACCGCCTTCGGCGATCCGGATCGGCACCCCGGATCCGGACCGCTTTCACTCTTCCGTATGACCTTAGGCTTAGCTAACCTAAATAGACGACTGTCCAGAAGTTTGGCCACCGACGACGAAAGCCCGACGCCATGACCCAATTGCACCAGGCTCCCGACACCGGCAGCCTCGCCACCGACACCCGCACCCTGTCGGTCGTGTTCATCACCCAGAGCGGCAACGCCGAGTGGATCGCCGACCAGGTGGTGGAGAAAGGCGTGGAAGCCGGCTTCGAGGCGAGCGTGATCGACGGCGCCGACCTGGACACCGCCACCCTGGCCGGACTCGACCGGCTGGTCGTGGTGTGCGCCACCTACGGCGAAGGCGAGATCCCCGACGACGCCGCCGACTTCTGGGACGAGTTCAGTGCCGCCGACGCACCCCGGCTCGACGGGCTGCAGTTCGGGGTCATCGCCCTGGGCGACTCGATCTACGACTTCTTCTGTCAGGCCGGCAAGGACGTCGACGCCCGGCTCGAAGAACTCGGCGGCACCCGGGTGATCGAGCGGGTCGACTGCGACCTGGACTTCCAGCCGCCGGTCGACGAGTGGCTGCCGCGCGCCATGGCCGCCTTCACCGAGGCCGCGCAGACCACCGCGCCCGCCCCTGTGGCAGCAGAGCCGGACGCCGAACCCGAGCCCGAGCCTGCGGAATCCGCGAGGAGCGCCGAGCCCGCCGAGGCGGCGCAGACCTCCGCCGCCGGGCGGCGGGCCGGCAAGTCGCCGTGGGGCCGGAAGAACCCCTACCCCGCCCGCATCACCGCCGACGTACTGCTCTCCAGGGAGGGCTCGGACAAGGAGGTGCGCCACCTGGAGGTGGATCTGGGCGAGAGCGGTCTGGAGTATCAGCCGGGCGACGGCTTCAGCGTGGTCACCGTCAACGACCCGGCCCTGGTCGAGGCGATCATCACCCGGCTCGGCGCCACCGGCGACGAACCGATCCCGGGACGCGACGGGGTCACCACCTTCCGGCACGCCCTCCTGCACCGGCTCGAGATCTCCACGCCGGCAAAGCATCTGGTGGACTTCTTCGCCGCCCGCACCGGCGACCCCGAGTTGCGGCGCCTGGTCGACACAGCCGATCACGATGCCTACGACGCCTACCTGTGGGGCCGCGACGTACTGGACCTGCTCAACGTCGATCCGGCGCTGAGCCTGACCCCCGAGGAGCTCGCCGACGAACTGCGCCCGCTCACCGCGCGGGTGTACTCGATCTCCTCGAGCCCGCTGCGCCACGCCGGCAGCGTGCACTTCACCGTCGCCGTGGTCCGCCACCACAGCGACGGCCGCGATCGCGGCGGCGCCTGCTCCACCCATCTCGCCGACCGTTGCCCTGACCGGCAGATCGGCATCTACCCGACCCCGAACTCGTCGTTCCGGCTACCCGGCGACGACGTCCCGATCATCATGATCGGCCCGGGCACCGGCATCGCCCCGTTCCGCGCCTTCCTGCACGAACGGGCGGCGCGGGGCGCCACCGGAGAGAACTGGCTGTTCTTCGGCGACCGGCACCGCGCCACCGACTACCTGTACGAGTCCGAACTCGCCGAGTTCACCGAGTCCGGCCTGCTCACCCGCCTGGACCTCGCCTTCTCCCGCGATCAGGACCACAAGGTCTACGTCCAGGACCGGATGCGTGAGAACGGCGCCGAGCTGTACGCCTGGCTGCAGCGCGGCGCATACCTCTATGTCTGCGGCGACGCCGCGCGCATGGCCCACGACGTCGACGACGCGATCGTCCACATCGTCGCCGAACACGGTGGTCTCGACGCCGCCGGCGCCCGGGACTATGTGGACGCGCTCAAAGCCGACAAGCGCTACGTCCGGGACGTGTACTGACCGCCGCCCGGCATGAGGGACACCGGAATTGAGACGCGCGCCACGCCCGCGGGGCTAGATAGGTAAGCCTTACCTCTATTAGGCTGACAGGGATGTCGCGCCAACGTCGTCGCGACATCGACTCCCCGGCACCGTCGCCCGGGAGTGCCACGCCGCTTCATCGTCGCAGGGGCGTAATTCCCCACCCCGCCGATGAAGAGGAGTCGTATGTCCGTCGACCCCTGCAACCGAGACGTCCGCCCCCGGGACGCCCGAGAGTCCGCACCGCGTCCCGCTCTGTACGATCCGGAGTCCGAGAAGAGCAGTTGCGGTGTCGGATTCATCACCCGCAAGGACGGCGTCGCCCACCACGAGGTGATCACCCTGGCCGCTCAGGCCCTGTGTTCGGTGCCCCATCGCGGGGGTATCTCGGCCACCGGCGTCGGTGACGGCGGCGGGGTCAGCATGGACCTCTCGCAGAGCTTCTTCCGCAAGGTCACCGGCATCGACGACCTGCGGCTGGGCCGGTTCTGCGTGGGCAACTTCTTCCTCCCGGAGAGTCCCGCCGGGGCCGCCGCGGCCACCGCCCTGATCGAGTCGACGATGGCCGGACTGGGCATGGCCGTGCTCACCGTGCGCGACGTCCCGGTGGACGAGTCGGTGCTGCGGCCCGCCTCGGCCGCCGCCCAGCTGCCCATCCGGCAGTGGATCTTCGCCGCTCCCGATCCCTGCCCGCCGCCGGCCGAACTGGATCTGCTGGTGCAGCAGGCGCTGCTGCACATCGAAGCGGTCGGCTACCCCGATCCGGAGCTGGCCGGCCTGTACCCGCTCTCGCTGTCGGCACGCACCCAGGTGCTCAAGGGCCGGCTCTCCTCGCCCGAGGTGATCGGCTACTTCGCCGATCTGGCCGATCCCGACCATGCGGTGCACACCATCTACTTCCACACCCGGTTCTCCACCAACACCGAACCGCACCCGACCATGGCCCAGCCGTTCCGCTACCTGGCGCACAACGGCGAGCTGAACACCGACAAGAAGAACCGCATCGCCCAGGTGACCGCCGCCGCGGCCGCCGGCCGCACCATCGTCCGACCGCCCGGCCAGTCCGACAGCTCCCGGCTCGACCAGACCGTCGCCACCCGGGTCACCGACGACGGCCTCGACCTGGTCACCGCCATCGTCTCGATGATGCCGCCGGCCTGGGAGAACGACCGGACCCTGCCCGCCGACGTGCGCGCCATGTTCGAGTACTTCTCGCTCTACGAGGAGAAGAACGACGGACCGGCCGCCGTGGTCTTCGGCGACGGCACCGTGGTCGGCGCCCGCCTGGACCGGCTGGGTCTGCGGCCGCTGCGCACCGTGGAGACCGGCGACTACCTGTGCGCCTTCTCCGAGGCCGGACAAATCGACTTCGAACCGTCCACCGTGATCGCGCGCGGGCGCGTCTCGGCCGGCGGGATGATCTACTACGACCACCGCGAACACCGGGTGTACACCACCGACGACGCCTACCGGAAGCTGGCCGCGGCCGCCGACTACCCGGCCCTGCTGGCCGCGGCCAAAATCGACCTGGAGCAGCTCGGCGCAGCCCAGACCGCGCCTGCGAGCGCGGCGGAAGCGGCCGCGGACTCGACGGAACCGGCCGGACTCACCGAGGCGCAGCGCTATCGGGCGTACTACCTCGACCAGGAGAGCTTCCGCTACTTCATGGACCCGATGCTCGCCACCGGCGGCGAGCTGATCTCGGCGATGGGCTTCGGCAATGCCGTCAACGCGCTCAGCGATCGCGAGCCGAGCGTGGCCCGGTTCTTCTCGCAGCGCTTCGCGCAGGTGACCAATCCCCCGCTCGACAGCATCCGCGAGGCGGACGGGATGACCCTGCGGGTGGCGCTCGGCGCCCGCCCGCAGGTCGTCTCCTCGCCCGGCCGGACGGCCGCCACCGGCGCATCCCGGCAGATCGTGCTCCCCGGACCGGTGCTCAGCGCACCCGCCCTGCAGATCCTGACCGGTCAGGACCAGGTGCCGGTGGCCCGGTTCAGCGCGCTCTACCGGCCGGAGGGTCCGTCGGCAGATCCGGCGGAGCACGCCCGCACGCTGGCCGCCGCGGTCGACGCCCTCGGCGAACAGGTGGCCGCCTTCGCCGCCGCCACCGGCGGGATCGCGGTCCTCTCGGATCGGGATCCGGGCGCCGGCGCCGCCGCACTGCCGATGGCCTTCGCGGTCTCGGCCATCAACCAGCGGCTGATCTCCTCGGGTCTGCGGCTGCGCGTCTCGCTCATCGCCGACACCGGCCAGGTCGAGTCCGCGCACCATCTGGCGGTGCTCCTCGGCTTCGGCACCGCCGCCGTGCACCCGCACTCGGTGGCTCGCCGGGCCGCCGAACTGTACGGCGAGCACGCCGGCGAGGCCTTCGCCCGGTGGACCGCCGCCGCGCAGAAGTCGCTGATGAAGACTATGGGCCGGGTGGGGCTGTGCACTGTGGAGAGCTACATCGGCGGCGAGTTCTTCGAGCCGAACTTCCTCGACACCGCCGACCCGGACCTGGCGCACTGGTTCCCCGCGCTCACCTCGCCGGCCGGCGGGGCGGGCCTGCCGCAGATCGCCCGGAGCCTGGCGCTGGCGCATCATCGCGCCGTCGACCCCGAGCAGCCGCTGCGCAGCGACAAGGACCTGCCGTTGCTCGGGCTGTTCAAGGAACGCTCGGACGGTGCCGGGCACTCCTTCGGCACCACCGCCGTGCGCGGTTACGCGGCGCTGACCACCGAACCGGTGGCCTTCGACGGCGGCGACCGTCCCTCGGCGCCGGCCGAGCGTGCGGGCGCCGCCGACGAGCTCGGCGGCCTGACCCTCAGCGAGCTCGGCGACGCCTTCGGCCTGGACGCACGGGCCTACACCGGCTCCGGCTACGACCGGCTCACCGATGAGGCCGTCGACTCCTTCCAGGTCACCGAGGCCTATCGCGCCTTCGTCGCCGACCTCACCGACGAACGGGCCGAGCGGCCCAGCGCGCTGCGCGACGTCCTGCGCGCGAGCCCGGCCGGCGAGCCGGTGCCGCTGGCCGAGGTGGAGCCGGCGCACCGGATCACCGCGGTCTTCGCCTCCGGCGCCATGAGTCACGGCGCGCTGGTGGCCCCGGCACACGAGGCGGTCGCCCACGGCACCAACATGGTCGGCGGGCTGTCCAACTCCGGTGAGGGCGGCGAGCACCACTCCCGCTACGGCACCATCCGGGCCTCCAAGATCAAGCAGTTCGCCTCCGGACGGTTCGGGATCTGGGCGGGCTATCTGGCCGACCCGATGCTCGAAGAACTGGAGATCAAGATCGGGCAGGGCGCGAAACCCGGTGAGGGCGGGCAGCTTCCGGCCGCGAAGGTGACCGTCGAGATCGCCGCCGCCCGCGGCGGGACCCCCGGCGTGGAGCTGGTCTCCCCGCCGCCGCACCACGACACCTACTCGATCGAGGACCTCGCTCAGCTGATCCACGACTGCAAGGCCGCCCGCGTCCGGGTGATCGTGAAACTGGTGTCCTCGGAGGGCATCGGCACCATCGCGGTGGGCGTGGCCAAGGCCGGCGCCGACGTGATCAACGTGGCCGGCAACACCGGTGGCACCGGCGCCGCCGCCGTGACCAGCCTGCGCTACGCGGGCCGGGCCGCCGAACTCGGTCTCGCCGAAGTGCATCAGGCGCTGTGCGCCAACGGATTGCGCTCCAAGGTGACGCTGCGCACCTCCGGTGCCCACCAGACCGGACGGGACGTGGTCACCTCGGCGCTGCTCGGCGCCGACAGCTTCGAGTTCGGCACCGCGGCCCTGATGACCATCGGCTGCGTGATCGCCAAGAACTGCAATGTGAAGTGCCCGGCGGGCCTGACCACCAACCCGGAGGTCTTCGAGGGCGACCCGCGGGCGATGGCGCAGTACCTGCTCAATGTGGCGCACGACGTCCGCGAGGTGCTCGCGAGCCTGGGCCTGCGCAGTCTCCGCGAAGCCCGCGGCCGCGCCGATCTGCTCTCGCTGGTCGAGCACCACGCCATCGTCGGGCGGCTCCGCACCGAGGCGCTGCTCGCCACGGTGCCGCAGACCCGTATCGCCGAGCCGGTCTACATCGACGGCGAGTTCGAGGTCGACGATGCCCTGCTGGACCAGGTCACGGCCGCGCTGATCGACGGCGACGCCGAACAGGTCGTCACCGAGCCGGTCCACCTGACCAACCGGGACAAGAGCGTCGGCGCGCAGCTGGCCGTCGACCTCGAACGGCTGCTGAACTACCGGCTCACCCCGGAGGAGGCCGCGGCCGCGCCGTGGCTGCTGACCGACGACCGGGGCCGGCGCTATGCCGACGCCGGCACCGTCACGGTTTCCACCACCGGCTCGGCCGGACTCTCCTACGCCGCATTCTGCAACGACGGTATGACCCTGGTGCACACCGGCACCTGCAACGACGGCGTCGGCAAGTCGATGTGCGGCGGGCAGGTGGTGGTCCGCTCCCCCGGCGGCGGCTCGGCCGCGGCCGGAGGCAACGTGCTGATCGGCAACTTCGCACTCTTCGGTGCCACCGGCGGACGTCTGTTCGTCGACGGCGAGGCCGGTGACCGGTTCGCCGTCCGCAACTCCGGGGCCACCGCCGTGGTCGAAGGTCTCGGCGAGTTCGGCTGCGAGTACATGACCGGCGGCGCCGTGCTCAACCTCGGCGGCTTCGGACGCGGCCTGGCCAACGGCATGAGCGGCGGCTTTCTGTACCAGTACGACCCCACCTGCACCTTCGCCGCGCAGGTCAGTGCCGACTCGGTGATCGTCGGCTCGATCACCGGCGACGGCGACCCGTTCGCCGCCCTGCACCACGAGGCGGCCCGCCTGCTGCTGACCTGGCACGCCGAGGCCACCGAGTCGGCGATGGCCTCCTGGCTGCTGCAGAACTGGGAGACCGAACGGCACTACTTCTGCTATGCCATGCCCAGAGCCCTGGTGGCACACCAGGATTCGGCCACGATCATGGCCGGCACCAACCGGCGCGAGCTGCTCGACGAGCTGGCCCGTTCGCTGGCCGTGCATCAGGTGCGTGCGCTCAAGGCCGATATGCGCGCGGCCACCCCGGTCCAGGGCGGGCAGGTGCCCGAGCTCGGGCACACCGACGACCAGGTCACCTACCGGCTGCTGGGCGCGTTCACCGTCTTCGAACTCGCGCGGGACACCGCCGACGCCCGGCTGCGGCGCTCACGCACCCGGCCGGCCCGCGCCCGCACCGAGCAGTCGGTGGCCGAGGCCGCCCGCAATCTGGTGCTCACCGAGGACTTCGAACTGGTCGGGCGGGTGAGCCGGTACGCCCGGGACATCCTCGGCGGGTACACCGACGACCAGCTCGCCGCACTGATCGGCGCCAAACGCGTCGACGACTACAAGCAGTCCCTGGCCCGCCGCAACGTCCGCTCGATGGATGCGCCGGCCACCTACGGCTGGCTGCTGCTCCAGGACGCCCGCAACCGCGAGCTGCTCGGACATCTGCCCAGCTTCGACGAACTCTTCGCCGTCCGTGCCGTCCCGGACGTCGCCGACCAGCTGCGCATGCTGGTCTCGGCGCCGGCCGACGGTCCCGCCACCTCGACCACGGGGGTCTGACATGCAACTTCCCTACATTCCCGCCGACGTCCCGTTCACCGGTGAGCAGAAGGCCTGGTTCGCCGGCTTCCTCGCCGGGCTCAACACCCGGGTGGCCATGCCCAGCGCCGCGCCGGCCACGGCGGCCGGCAGCGCCGCGACCGTCGCCGAGGGACCGGCCGCACCGCTGCTGCAGATCGCCTACGGCACCCAGACCGGCAACGCCGAATGGATCGCCGAGCAGGCGGCCACCCTGGCCGCCGAGCGCGGACTGCAGGCGGTCTGCACCGACCTGGAGGACCTCTCGCCGGCCCGGCTGGCCGGCATGAGCCGCCTGCTGGTGGTGTGCTCGACCTACGGTGAGGGCGAGATGCCCGATGCCGCCGAGGACTTCTGGCTGGCGCTGGCCGGTCCGGACGCACCCCGGCTCGAGGGGCTGCACTTCGCGGTGCTCGCCCTGGGCGACTCGGTGTACGACGGCTTCTGTCAGGCCGGCAAGAACCTCGACGGCCGGCTCGCCGAACTCGGCGCCGCCCGGGTCGTCGACCGCGGCGACTGCGATCTGGACTTCCAGTCGACCGCCGACGAATGGCTGCCGCGGGCCCTCGACGCACTCAGCGCCGTCGACGCCGGCCCGGCCGCTGCCTCCCCGGCCGCGTCCGCGGCGGCGCCGGCGGTCGAGGCGCCGAAGGGCTGGGGCCGGAAGAACCCGTATCCGGCCACGGTGACCGTCAACCGGCTGCTGTCGGCGCCGGGCTCGGCCAAAGAGGTGCGCCACCTCGAGATCGCGCTGGGCGATTCGGGCATCGACTATCAGCCCGGCGACGGGCTGTCGGTGGTCGCCGCCAACGATCCGGCGCTGGTCGACCGGATCCTGGCGCGGCTCGGTGCCACCGGCGAGGAGCCGATCGCCGACCGCAGCGGGGTGTGCTCGCTGCGCGATGCCCTCACCGACCGATTCGAGATCGCGACCGCGTCCAAGTATCTGGTCGATTACATCGCCGCCCGCACCGCCGATCCCGAGCTCGAGCACCTGTCCACGGCCGGCGACCACGAGGCACTCGACGCCTGGCTGTGGGGCAAGGACGTGCTCGATCTGCTGAACGTCGATCCGTCGCTGACCATCACCCCCGACGAGCTGATCGCCGAACTGCGTCCGCTCTCGCACCGGGTGTACTCGATCTCGTCGAGCCGGCGGGCGGATCCGTGGAGCGTCTCGCTGACGGTGGCCACCGTCCGCTACCGATCCGGCGACCGGGACCGCGGCGGGGTCTGCTCGACCATGCTGGCCGACCGCTGCCCCGACGGCGCGGTGCAGGTGTACGTCACGCCCAACAAGAGCTTCCGGCTGCCGGCCGAGGACGTCCCGGTCATCATGATCGGACCCGGCACCGGCATCGCCCCCTTCCGCAGCTTCCTGCAGGAGCGCGCCGCGGCCGGCGCCACCGGCGAGAACTGGCTGTTCTTCGGCGACCAGCACCGCGAGACCGATTTCCTCTACGCCGACGAGCTGGCGGCCTGGCAGGACTCCGGGGTGCTCACCCGGCTGGATCTGGCGTTCTCCCGCGATCAGGCGCACAAGGTCTACGTGCAGGACGCCATGACCGCCGCCGGGGCGGAGCTCTTCGCCTGGCTGCAGCGCGGCGCACACCTCTACGTGTGCGGTGATGCGACCCGGATGGCGCACGACGTCGACGAGGCACTGGCCGGCATCGTCGCCGCACACGGCGGGTTCGACGCGGACGGGGCGCGCGCCTACCTCGACGAGCTCAAGACGGCCAAACGCTATCTGCGGGACGTCTACTGACCGGCCCCCGCAGCACACGCACCGACAGCGCGGCGACAACGGCGTCCCCGCGGAGAGGATCAGCATGACCGAGTTCCACGACGATGAGGTCTCCACGGGCCGCGGCGACGAGGCCGCCGTCCCGGCCCGGAGCGGCTGCGGCGACCACTGCTGCCGGCGCGGAAGCCGGGACGGCCGCAGCGATCTGGCCGCCCTGGTCGAGGCGCCCGGGTTCTCCGGCTCGGTGCTCGGCGGCCATCCGCTGACGGTCGGCGCGGCGATGCCGCTGCTCGACGAGGTGGTGGCGGTGACCGCGGCCGGACCGGTCATCCTCAACGACATCGGCGTGCACCACAGTCCCAGCACCCTCGGCGGTCTGCTGCCGGCCGGGCAGGAGAAGGTGGGGCTGCGCCTGCACCCGGACCTGATCGGGGCCGCCGTCGCCTGTGACCCGGCCGGCGGCACCCCGCCGAGTCTGCGGCTGTTCGACGACGCCGACGCCGCGGTGCACACCAGCTATCTCACCCATACCTCGGACCGGCTGGCCTTCGAGGCCCTCGGCATGCTCGGCGCCGCCCCGGACGGCGCGAGCGGACCCGACTTTCCGCCGTTCCGCCCGGCATCGGAGGTGCAGCCGCCGGAGGATCAGATCGATCTGTTCGACACCGTCCTCGACGACGGCGGCCTGTCCCGGGTGAGCTCGCTCTTCGCCGGACGATGCGCCGACGCCACCGAGGTGCCGGCACCGGCCCTGCCGGAGGTGCTCGAGAAGGCCGCGCAGCGGGCGCTGCCGCTGAGCCTGTGCGCCACCGGATCCGGCTGCCAGCAGTTGCACACCGGTCGCATCGACGCCGCCCGGGAGAACTGCGGGAACCTGCTCGTGGTCTCCGGCCGGGCCCGGATGATGGTCACCCTGCCGCTGCTCGGCGCCTGCTGGATCACCTGGACCCAGGGCATCTGGGGTCCCACCGGGGCCGTCGAGCTCTACGACCGGCACGGCTACTGCTGCGCGGTGCTCACCCAGACCGGTCCGGTCTCCGCCGCCGATCACGCCCAGTGGGACGCCCTGCTGCACGAGGTGGCCGGCTGGCACCAGGCCGCCTGAACGGGGCTGCGCCTCCTCAGTCGCGGCGGACGGCGGTCACGAACCGGGGCCTGCCCGCCAGATCCGCGTGTGCGGTGACCCGCGTGAAACGCCCGTCGCCGGTGAACGCCGCCACGGTGGCCGGACCGGTGGTGTCGTCGTGCTCCACGGCCACCGCGCCACCCGGCGCCAGCACCTCGGCGAGCACCGGGATCAGCCTCTCGATCAGGTCCATCCCGGTCTGACCGGAGAACACCGCCTCGTACGGATCGGCCGCGACCTCGGGCGAGACCGGCGACCCGGACGGCACATACGGCGGATTGACGACGATCAGCTCACGCGCGCCCAGTGCGGCGACCATCCGGTCGCGGTCGAGGACATCGGCCCGGAGCACCTGCACCCGGCCGGCCACCGCCGGCCCCTGCGCGTCGATATTGCGGCGCAGATAGTCTGCGGCATCGGCGGACCGCTCCACGGCGATCACCTGCGCCGCCGGCGATCCGGCGGCGACCGCCAGGGCCAGCGCGCCACTGCCCGAGCACAGGTCGGCCACCGGAACCGGTCCCGGACGGCCCGCCAGTTCTTCGAGGGCCCAGGAGGCCAGCAGTTCGGTCTCCGGGCGCGGGATGAACACACCCGGCCCCACCTGCAGCTCCAGGCCCGCGAAGTACGCGCGGCCGGTCAGATACTGCAGCGGAACACGTTGTGCGCGTTGAGCTATCAGCCCGCGAAAGGTCTCCGCGTCATCGTCGGAGACCTCGTCGACCAGGATCAGGCGTCCGGGCTCCACCCCGAGCACGTGCGCCAGCAGGTCGATGGATTCGGCTGCGGCCGAGTCGATTCCGGCCGCTGAGAGAATATCGGTGGACCATCGGCGCAGCGCGGCGGGCGACTGACTCACTGCTCGAGGCGAGCCTGTCGATCGGCCGCGACCAGCGCGTCGAGCAGCGCCTCCATGTCGCCGGCCAGCACCGAGTCCAGATTGTTGGCCTTGTAGCCGATCCGGTGATCGGTGATCCGGTTCTCCGGGAAGTTGTAGGTCCGGATCCGCTCGGAGCGGTCCACGGTGCGGATCTGCGCCGCACGGCCGGCCGCGGCCTCGGCGGCGGCCTCCTCTTCGGCGGCGGCCTGCAGCCGGGCGGCGAGCACCTGCATGGCACGCGCCTTGTTCTGCAGCTGCGAGCGCTCGTTCTGGCAGGTCACCACGATGCCGGTGGGCAGGTGCGTCAGGCGCACCGCCGAGTCGGTGGTGTTGACGCCCTGACCGCCTTTGCCGGAGCTGCGGTAGACGTCCACCCGCAGGTCGTTGTCGTCGATCGCGACCTGCTCGACCTCGTCGGGTTCGGGGAAGATCAGCACACCGGCGGCGGAGGTGTGGATACGGCCCTGCGATTCGGTGACCGGCACCCGCTGCACGCGGTGCACGCCGCCCTCGAACTTCAGGCGCGACCAGACACCGTCGCGCCCGGCCTCGCGGGCCTTGATCGAGACGGTGGCGTCCTTGTATCCGCCCAGATCGGATTCGGTGACTCCGAGGACGGTGGCCTTCCAGCCGCGCCGTTCGCAGTATTTGACGTACATGCGCACCAGGTCGGCGGCGAAGAGCGCAGACTCCTCGCCGCCGGCCCCGGACTTGACCTCCAGCACCACGTCGTCCCCGTCGTGCGGGTCGCGCGGTGCGAGCAGATCGGTGAGCGCGGCATCGAGCTCGGCGACGGTGGCCTCGAGGGCAGGGATCTCCTGGGCGAAGCCGGGATCGGCCTCGGCGAGTTCCCGGGCCGCCGCCAGATCGTCGCGCGCGGCGACGAGCTTGGCGTGCGTGGCCATCACCGGAGCGAGTTCGGCGAAGCGCTTGCCGACCCGGCGGGCGTTCGCCGGGTCGTCGTGCAGCGCCGGATCAGCGAGCTGCTGTTCCAGTCCCGCGTGTTCGGCGATGACGTCGTCGATCGCGGACGGTGCCTGGCTGCTCACTGTGCTCGATGTACCGCTGTCTGTCGGAATGGACTACTTCTGGCGCTTGCCGTAGCGCTTCTCGAAGCGGGCGACGCGGCCGCCGGTGTCGAGGATCTTCTGCTTGCCGGTGTAGAACGGGTGGCACTGCGAGCAGACTTCCACGTTGATGCGGCCGTCCTTCTTGGTGCTGTGCGTCTCGAAGGTGTTCCCGCAACCGCAGACGACGGTGGTCGCCACGTACTCGGGATGGATTCCCTGCTTCATGAATGTCCTCATCTCTTGTGGTCGCCGGGTCACCGCGGCCGGGTGCGCACGGTGTGAACCGGTACCGGACTGTCCGAACAACCGGACTGACCGATCGATTATTCCACAGGGACCGCGACTCCCCGAAATCGCGGTCCGGCCCCGGCCCGGCCGTGTCCCGGCGGCGGCGCGGAGCACCGGGAGAGCGCCGACTAAAATCGCGGTATGAGCGCTGCCGAGAAGAGTCGTGAGCCGAGAAAGCCCCGCTGGTCGCGGCGCAATCCGTACCCCGCCCGCGTCGTGGAGAATCAGCTGCTGACCTCGCCTGACACCGACAAGCAGGTCCGGCATCTGGTGCTCGACATCGCCGATTCGGGCCTCGAGTACCAGCCCGGCGACGGGGTGTCGGTGCTGCCGGTGAACGACCCCGGGCTGGTGGCGCGGATCATCGGGCGACTGGGGGTGCCGGCCGACACCGAGATCGTCGACCGCAAGGGCCGCCGCCGGTTCGACCAGGTGCTCTCGACCGGGGTGGAGATCACCTCGGTGTCGGCCTATCTGCTCAATCATCTGGCGACGGCACTGGAGAACCCCACCGCACAACGGCTGCTGGCCGGTGAACGCGCGGAGCTCGAGGCCTGGTCCCGGGGCCGGGACGTGCTCGATCTGCTGAACCTGGAACCGGACTGGACCCCCACCCCGGAGGCGCTGATCGCCGAGCTGCGGCCGCTGGTCGCACGCACCTACTCGATCTCCTCGTCGCCGAGCGCGCACCCGGGAACCCTGCACCTGACGCCGGCCACCGTCCGGCATCCGGCCACCGACGAGTGGGGCGACGGCCGCGATCGCGGCGGCGCCGCGTCGACCTATCTGGCCGATCGGGTGAGCGCCGGCGACACGGTGGGGATCTATCTGAGCCCGAACAAGTCGTTCCGGCTGCCCGAGCCGGACACCGACATCATCATGATCGGGCCGGGAACCGGGATCGCACCGTTCCGCGGCTTCCTGCATCAGCGGGCGCAGGAGCCGGGGGCGGGCCGCAACTGGCTCTTTCACGGCGCCCGGCACCGCGATCACGACTTCCTCTACCGGGAGGAGATGCGGCGCTTCGACGCCGAGGGCACCCTGGACCGGCTCGACGTGGCGTTCTCACGGGAGCAGGATCAGAAGGTGTACGTCCAGCACCTGATGGACGGCCACGGCGAGGAGCTGTACCACTGGCTGCGCGACGGCGCGGTCCTGTACGTGTGCGGTGACGCCGATTCGATGGCCGGCGAAGTCGATGCCGCCCTGGCCCGGATCGTCGCCAAGTACGGCGACATGGATGTGGCGGCCGCCGCCGAACGGCTGGCCGAGCTTCGCGAGCAGGGCCGCTACCTGCGCGACGTCTACTGATGGCCGACGGCGGGGCCGGCACCACTGTGCGGGCGGCGGCGGTGCAGCTGCAGGGTGTGGTCGGCGACGTCCCGGAGAACCTGCGGCGGCTGGAGGTCCTGATCACCGAGGCGGTGGGGCGCGGCGCCGAGTTGATCGCCGTCCCCGAGTTCGCCACGTCTCCCCTGCCCCTCACGGCGCGGACGTATGAGGCGGTGCTGCCGCCGGACAATGCGGCGGTGGCCATGCTGCGCCGGATCGCCACCGGGCACCGGGTGCGGATCGGCGGCTCGATGCTCATCGCCGACGGCGGCGAGATCTACAACCGCTACCACTTCGTCGAGGCCGACGGCACTGTGCACGTCCACGACAAGGACCTGCCCACCATGTGGGAGAACGCCTTTTACGCGCCCGGCCACGACGACGGACGCTTCGTCACGTCCGACGGCGAGGTGGGCGCCGGGGTGTGCTGGGAACTGATCCGCGGTCAGACTGTGCGACGGCTGCGTGGAGTGGATGTGATGATGTCCGGCACCCACTGGTGGACGGTGCCGGAGAACTGGGGCCGGGCGGTGTCGGCGGCCACCGGCGCTCTGGCTCAGTACAACCGGTACCTGTCGGAGAACGCGCCGGTCGAGTTCGCCAGGCTGCTGGGCGCACCGGTGCTGCAGGCCTCACACTGCGGCCGGTTCCGGACGGATTTCCTGCTGTCGCCGGGCTGCCCGGCTTCCGTGCCGTACGAGACCCGCTTCGTCGGCGCCACCCAGATCGTGGCCTCGGACGGCACGGTGCTGGCCGCCCGCAGCACCGAGGACGGCCCCGGCGTGGTGGTGGCCGACGTGGTGACGGGTGCGCGTGAACCGGTCCGCGCGCCGGCGGACGATTTCTGGATCCCTCACCTGCCGGTGCTGCTGCGTGCCTACTGGCATCAGCAGAATCTGGCGGCCAAGTGGTACTACCGCGCCCGCGGCCGTGCCCTGGGGCTGGCCGCCGCGGAGCGGAGCGTTCCGATCCGGTAGCGGAAGTCGGCCTCAGGCCCCTCTGCGCTACCCGATCGGTGCGCCGTCCGCTCAGCTCGGCGCCACCCGGGCCGCCCACTGCAGGATCGCCGAATCGGCCAGGCTGTCGGCGAGATGGTCGCCGTCGAGGGCTTCGCCCGGTTGCGAGGGCACGGTGATCAGATAGCTGCGGGCGGCCGCGACCCCGGTGGCCGAGTCCTCCAGGGCGATGCACTGCTGCGGCGCCGCCCCGAAATGGGCGTACGACCGCAGGTACAGTTCGGGATCCGGCTTGGGTGCACTCACCTCGTCGCCGGCGAACGAGACGTCGAAACAGTCCCCGATCCCGGAGGCGCCGAGAGCCGCATCGAGCAGTCCTCGCGGGCTGTTCGAGGCGATCCCGAGCGGAATCCGTCCGTGCAGCCGGCCGAGCAGCTCCACGGCACCGGGCATGGGTTCCACGCCGGCGGCCAGTTCGGCCTCGACCCGTGCGAAGAGCTCCTCCTCGAGGTCAGGTCCTGCGCCGGGACGCCCCAGGAGCCTCGCCATCGCGGCGCAGCCGTCGGCGAGGCTCCGGCCGATGAGCAGATCCTTCTCCGCCGGTCCGAAATCGAGGCCGTGGTCGGCGAACAGCGACTCCTCCACCAGCGTCCAGCGCGACTCCGTCTCCAGCAGCAGACCGTCGCAGTCGAACACCACCGCCGCCACCCGGCCGGGAATCTCACTCATCCCGGCCACGCTACCGCCGCCCGGGCTCAGTCCTGGTCGAGTCCACCCGGCGCGGTCTTCTGCACCTGCATGAGGAATTCGACGTTGGACCGCGACTTCTTCAGCTGGTTGATCAGCAGATCGATGGCCTGCTGCGAGTCCAGCCCGGAGAGCAGCCGGCGCAGCTTGTGCACGATGGCGAACTCGTCAGGGCTGAGCAACAGCTCGTCCTTGCGGGTGCCGGACGGGTTGACGTCGACGGCCGGGAACACGCGGCGTTCGGCGATCTTGCGGTCGAGCTTGAGCTCAGCGTTGCCGGTGCCCTTGAACTCTTCGAAGATCACGGTGTCACCGGTGGAGCCGGTCTCGACCATGGCGGTGGCAACGATGGTCAGCGAGCCGCCGTTCTCGATGTTGCGGGCGGCACCGAGGAAACGCTTCGGCGGGTACAGCGCCGTCGAGTCGACACCACCGGAGAGGATCCGTCCGGACGCCGGTGAGGCGTTGTTGTAGGCGCGGCCGAGGCGGGTGATCGAGTCGAGCAGCACCACCACGTCCTGGCCCTGTTCCACCAGTCGCTTGGCCCGCTCGATGGCCAGTTCGGCCACCGAGGTGTGGTCTGACGGCGGGCGGTCGAAGGTCGAGGCGATCACCTCGCCCTTGACGCTGCGCTGCATGTCGGTGACTTCTTCGGGACGCTCATCCACCAGCACCACCATCAGGTGGCATTCGGGATTGTTGGTGGTGATGGCGTTGGCGATGTCCTGCAGAATGGTCGTCTTACCGGCCTTCGGCGGGGACACGATCAGGGCGCGCTGGCCCTTGCCGATCGGCATGATCAGGTCGATGACCCGGGTGGAGAGCCGTTCGGGGGTGGTCTCGAGCCGCAGCCGCTGGTTGGGGTAGAGCGGGGTGAGCTTGTTGAAGTCGGGCCGCTTGCGCGAGGCATCGGGTTCACCGCCGTTGACGGTGTCCAGCCGCACCAGCGGGTTGAACTTCTGCCGCTGGTTGCTCTGCTGCTCCCCCTCGCGCGGCACCTTGACCGCGCCGGTGATCGCGTCGCCACGGCGCAGGCCGTACCGGCGCACCATGTTCATCGAGACGTAGACGTCGTTCGGGCCGGCCAGGTAGCCGGAGGTCCGGACGAAGGCGTAGTTGTCGAGGACGTCGAGGATGCCGGCCACGGGTGCGACGACGTCGCCCTCATTGAGCTGCGGCTCGCCTCCGCCGCCGCCCTGTCCGCCTTCGCGGCGGCGACGCTCGCGGAATCGGCGTCCGCGCCGGCGACCGCCGCCTTCGCCGTCCTCGTCGTCGTGCTGATTGTTGTTCTGGCCGCCGCGCTGGTTCTGGCCGCCCTGATTCTGGCCGCCCTGATTGCGCTTGTCGCCCTGCCGGTTCTGGTTGTCCCGGTTCTGGCCGTCGCGATTGCGGTTCTGGTTGCGCTCGCCGGACTTGCCCTCCGACGACTTACCCTCTGCGGCTTTACCCTCTGCGGCTTTACCCTCAGCGGCTTTACCCTCGCCGGACTTGCCCTCAGAGGACTTACCCTCTGCCGACTTACCCTCTGCGGGCTGCTTGTCGCCCTGCCGGAGGTCGGCCTTGCCGGCGTCGTTCTTGCCGGCCTCGGTCTTAGCCGTGTCGGTCTTGGCCGTGTCGTTCTTGGCGTCCCGGCGGGGCCGGTCCTGCTTGTCCGAGCGCTCCTGCTTGGGCTCGTCGCGCTGCTCCCGGTCCGGCGCGGCCGCACGCTCGGCGCGAGCCTGCGCCGCCGGGGCCTTCGCCTGGTCGGCGGCTTTCTCCGGGGCCGGCGCGCTCGCGGCCGCCGGACGGCCACCGGCCTGATGGGCCCGGATCGCTTCGATCAGGTCGCCTTTACGCATGCCCGAGGTGCCCTTGATACCCAGCTCACCGGCCAGGCCGCGGAGTTCGGGAAGCAGCATGGACGTCAGTCCCCGTCGCGCAGGAGTGGCTGTGCTCAGGTCCGTATCGGTCACGGATGTCCTTTCGTTGCCCGCGGCAGAGGCCGTCGGGCCCATTCGATGACGAATGGTGTGGAGATTCTTTATGCTCTGCCGCGGTGAGAACGCGACCGATCCGGACGGCGCTGCCAGGCGTCGATGTCGGCGGTGCCGGGGAAATCCGAAGGCGCGGGACGTACGGTCCACGCGGCGGAACGCCTACAGTGTAGCACCGGCCACAGCCGGCGCCACGAATCACCCGCCGAACGACACGCCGTCGGCGATCGGGATCTCGCGCATCTCGAAACCGTGCACCGCGGCGAGCTCGGCTTCGGCGGCGGTCAGCGGGGCGGTCCCGAGCACCACCACCGACGGTCCGGCACCGGAGACGGTGGCCGCATGACCGTGCCGGCGCAGCTGCTCGACCAGATCCGCGGTCGGCGCCATCGCCTCGGCGCGGTAGGGCTGGTGCAGACGATCCTCGGTGGCCGCCATCAGACAGCCCGGGTCGACGGTCAGGGCCACCACGCCCAGGGCGGCACGGCTGAGATTGAAGACGGCGTCGGCGCGCGGCACCACGTCGGGCAGCAGCCCCCGCGTCACCGAGGTGGACGATTCGACCTGCGGGACGAAGGCGGTGGCCACCAGATCCGGGTGCAGCGGCAGCCGCCTCCCGAAGTAGCACCCGTCGGTGTCGGTCCAGGTGACCACTCCGCCGCCGAGCACACTGGCGGCGGCATTGTCCGGGTGCCCCTCGAATTCACCGGCGAGCTGGACCAGCTCCGCATCGGTGAGCGCCTCGCGTCCGGCGGCCAGCAGCAGCGCCGAGGCGGCGGCCAGACCACCGACCACGGCGGCCGCCGAGGACCCCAGACCGCGCGAGTGCGGAATGGCGTTGACGCAGTCCAGGTGCAGTCCGGGCGCACTCACCCCGGCGAAGTCGAGCCCGCGGGCCACCGCGCGGGCCACCAGGTGACGCTCGTCGCGCGGCACATCGGCAGCGGCCTCACCGCGCACGTCCACGCTCACACCGGTGCCGCGCACGGTCACCGCGACCTCGTCGTAGATGCCCAGGGCCAGGCCCAGGCAGTCGAAGCCCGGACCCAGGTTGGCCGTCGACGCCGGCACCCGCACACTCACCCGGAGTCCGTCGGTGAGCATCGCTGTGGCCGGTGAGGCGCCGGTCATCCCACGCCCAGCGCGCCGGCCACGGCCACCGGGTCGACGGCGATGGCCTCGACCTGCGGCATGTCGCGCAGCGCGGTGTCGGGATCCTTGAGTCCGTTGCCGGTCACGGTGCACACGACGGTCGAGCCGGGTTCGATCCAGCCGTCGGCGTGCGCGGCCAGCAGTCCGGCGACGCTCGCCGCGGACGCCGGCTCGACGAAGACGCCCTCCCGGCCGGCGACCAGCCGGTACGCCTCGAGCAGCTTCTCGTCGGTGGCGGCGCGGAACTGTCCGCGAGACTCGTCCTTGGCGGCGACGGCCTGATTCCAGCTGGCCGGCGAGCCGATCCGGATGGCCGTGGCGATGGTCTCCGGGTCCTTGACGGGGGCGCCGTGCACCAGCGGGGCGGCACCGGCGGCCTGCACGCCGAGCATTCGCGGCAGGGTGTCGATGATGCCGTCGGCGTGGTACTCGCGGTAGCCCTTCCAGTACGCGGTGATGTTGCCCGCGTTGCCCACCGGCAGCGCATGCACATCGGGTGCCCGGCCCAGCACGTCGACGATCTCGAACGAGGCCGTCTTCTGCCCCTCGATACGGGCCGGGTTCACCGAGTTGACCAGTTCGATCTCCGGGTAGTCCGCGGTGACCTTGCGGGCCAGTTCGAGACAGTCGTCGAAGTTGCCCTGCACCTGGATCACCTTGGCGCCGTGCATCACCGCCTGGGCGAGCTTGCCCATGGCGATCTTGCCCTCGGGGATGAGTACCGCGCAGGTGATGCCGGCCCGGGTGGCGTAGGCCGCCGCCGACGCGGAGGTGTTGCCGGTCGAGGCGCAGAGCACCGCCTTCTTGCCGTTGTTGACGGCGGTGGTCACGGCCATGGTCATGCCGCGATCCTTGAACGAGCCGGTCGGGTTGAGGCCTTCGACCTTCAGGTACACCTCGCAGCCGGTCAGCTCCGACAGATGGGGCGCCGGGATCAGCGGGGTCCCGCCCTCGAGGAGGGTGACGATCTGCCAGTCGTCCCGGACCGGCATCCGGTCCCGGTAGGCCTCGATCAGCCCGGGCCAGGCGCGGTGCACCGGGGTGTGGTCGTTGTTACTCATCTGTTCCCTCCAGGCGGAGCACACTGGACACCTTGATGACGGAGTCCATCTTCTCAAGTGCGGCAACGGTTTCCGACTGTGCGCGGTCGGAGGCGCGATGGGTCACTACGATCAGCCGGGCGTTCTCGCCGGAGCCGTCCTGGCGGACCGCGGAGATGCTCACCGAGCGTTTGGCGAACTCGCCGGCCACCTGAGCGAGCACGCCGGAACGGTCGGCCACCTTCATGGACACGTAGTAGCGGGTCTGCACCCGGTCGATCGGCGCCGCCGGCAGCGAGGCGTACGTCGACTCGAGCGGACCGCGGCCGCCGACCACCCGGTTGCGGGCGGCCATCACCAGATCGCCCATCACCGCGGCGGCGGTGGGTGCGCCGCCGGCGCCCTGACCGTAGAACATCAGCCGGCCGGCGTTCTCCGATTCGACGGTCACCGCGTTGAAGGCGCCGTTGACGGTGGCCAGCGGGTGGTCGAGCGGGATCAGCGCCGGGTAGACGCGGGCTGAGATCTTCTCCACGCCGTCGTCGTCGAAGCGCTCGCAGATCGAGAGCAGCTTGATGGTGCAGTCGAACTTCTTCGCCGCGTCGAGGTCAGCGGCGGTGATCGCGGTGATGCCCTCGCGGTAGACGTCCTCGGCGGTGACCCGCGAGTGGAAGGCGATGGACGCGAGGATGGCCGCCTTGGCGGCCGCGTCGTAGCCCTCGACGTCGGCGGTGGGGTCGGCTTCGGCGTAGCCGAGCCGGCCGGCCTCGGCGAGGACGTCGGCGTAGTCGGCGCCGGTCGCGTCCATCTCCGAGAGGATGTAGTTGGTGGTGCCGTTGACGATGCCGGTCACCCGGGTCACCCGGTCGCCGGAGAGCGACTGGGTGAGCGGCCGGATCACCGGAATGGCGCCGGCCACCGCGGCCTCGAAGTACAGGTCCACCCGGTTGCGTTCGGCGGCCTCGGAGAGTTCGCCGGCGTGGGCGGCCATCAGCGCCTTGTTGGCGGTGACCACGGACTTGCCGGATTCGAGGGCCTGCAGGATCAGGGTGCGCGGCGGCTCGATGCCGCCGATCAGCTCCACCACCAGATCGACGTCGTCGTGGGCGACGAGCGCCGCCGGGTCGTCGGTGAGCAGTTCCGGGTCCACGCCGCGGGCGCGCTTGGCGTCGCGCACCGCCACCCCGCGCAGTTCCAGCGGGGCACCGATCCGCTGCCGCAGATCGTCGGCCCCCTCGGTGAGGATGCGCACCACCTCGGCACCCACATTTCCCATGCCCAGTACGGCGACGCCGATGGGGCGCGAGTTCGTGGCGGTCATTGCTCGCTCACCTCCAGGTTCAGGATGTCTGCGACGGTCTCCCGGCGCAGCAGGAGCCGGGCGGCTCCCTCGTCGACGGCGACGACGGCCGGCCGGGCCACCATGTTGTACCGGCTCGACATGACATAGCAGTAGGCGCCGGTGGCGCCGATCACGAGCAGATCACCGGGCGCCAGATCCTCGGGGAGCCAGCAGTCCCGCACCACGATGTCGCCGCTCTCGCAGTGCTTGCCCACTACGCGGCAGACGGTGGCCCGCGCGCCGGAGGCGCGATCGGCCAGGCGCACATCGTATTCGGCGTCGTAGAGCACCGTCCGGATGTTGTCGCTCATACCGCCGTCGACGGAGACGTAGCGGCGCACCGCTCCCCCGTCGAGCGAGACGTCCTTGATGGTGCCGACCGTGTAGACGGTGATGCCGGCCGGCCCGGCGATGGCCCGGCCCGGTTCGACGGCGATCAGCGGCATCGGCAGGCCGAGCTGTGCCGATTCGCGGCGGACGATGTCGGCCAGCGAGTCGGCCAGCTGCTGCACCGGCAGCGGATCGTCGGTGGGCAGATAGGAGATGCCCAGGCCGCCGCCGAGGTCGAGCACCTCGATCTGCGCGGTCTTGTCGACGCCGAACTCGGCGACCACCTCGGCGAGCAGTCCCAGGACGCGCTGCGCGGCCAGCTGGAAGCCGTCGATCTCGAAGATCTGGGAGCCGATGTGACTGTGCAGGCCCACCAGCCGCAGGTTGCCGGTGGCGAAGACCGCCCGGACGGCGTCCATCGCCGCCCCGCCGGTCAGCGCGAAGCCGAACTTCTGATCCTCGTGCGCGGTGGCGATGAACTCGTGAGTGTGCGCCTCCACGCCGGCGGTGACCCTGATGAGCACGTCGGCGACCACATTGCGCTCGCCGGCAAGCCGGTCGAGGCGTTCGATCTCCATGAGCGAGTCGAGCACGATGTGACCCACCCCGGCGTCCAGGGCGGCCGCCAGCTCGGCCTCGCTCTTGTTGTTGCCGTGCATGGCGATCCGCTCGGCGGGGAAGCCGGCGTGCAGCGCCACGGCCAGTTCACCGCCGCTGCAGACGTCCAGCGACAGCCCCTCCTCCTCGATCCAGGTGGCCACCTGGACGGAGAGGAAGGCCTTGGAGGCGTAGTGCACGCGGCCGTACGGCCCGAAGGCGCGCTGCATGTCGGCGCAGCGGGAGCGGAAGTCGTCCTCGTCGTAGACGAAGAGCGGGGTGCCGTAGGTCTGCGCCAGCTCGCGCACCCCCACGCCGGCTACGGTCAGCTCACCGTCGGCGTTCCGGGAGGCGTTGCGCGGGTACACGTTCGGCGGGATGGCCGCGAGCGCCTCGGGCGAACTCGGCCGTTCCGCGAGGTGCGGGGCGGCGAGGATCTCGGCGTGCCGGGGTCCTGCGGGGTGGGCCATGATCGCCTCACATCCTCTCGGGGGCGCTCACGCCCACCAGTTCCAGTCCGTTGGCCAGCACCTGCCGGGTGGCCGAGCACAGGCTCAGCCGCGCGGCGTGCACGTCGCCGGCCGGTTCGTCGCCCTGCGGGAGCACCCGGCAGCGCGCGTAGAAGCGGTGGTACGACCCGGCGAGATTCTCCAGGTACCGCGGGATCCGGTGCGGCTCGCGCAGTTCCGCGGCGGTGGCCACCACCTCCGGGAAGTCGCCCAGGGTGCGGATCAGTTCGCCCTCGGCCGGATCGTCGAGCAGGTCGAGGTGTTCGGTGGAGGCCGTGACACCCAGTTCGGCGGCGTTGCGGGCCAGAGCGCAGAGGCGGGCGTGCGCGTACTGCACGTAGTACACCGGGTTGTCGGACGACTGCTTGCGCAGCAG